>CAZVDN010000364.1:0-3617 GCA_964625665.1 uncultured Streptomyces sp.
GAAACTGATTTCGCGCAAACACTGAGGCAAACGATGTGCAAGCGCGGACAGCGGATGATTCCGACTGAGGAGCAGGCGTGATCGAATCGATCCTGTTGACGGCCGCGCGCCTGCTCACCTTCGAGCAGAAGCGGCCTTTGACCAATGCCAGCAGTTTCTTTTTTGAGCGCGACGGGCGCCTGTTTCTGGTGACCAGCCGGCACGTCATGATCGACGAACCGAGCAAACATTTTCCGGACCGCATCGAAATCGAGCTGCACATGGATGCCGGCAATCTGGCCGATTCGACCGGCTTCTCGATCCCGCTCTACCGCAACGGCAAAAGCATCTGGCGGCAGGGCACCGACGGCGGCGGCGAGATCGACGTCGCGGTGATCGAACTCGAACGCGCGGCATTGCCGAAGTCGGCGGTCTATCGCGCGTTCACTCCTGCGCACCTGCAAGCCTCCGACAACGAGGCCGGCATCGGCAGTTCATTGCTGATTCTCGGCTTCCCGCTCGGCTTTCACGACACGCTGCATCACATGCCGCTGGTGCGGCACGCCATCATTGCGTCGTCATTCGGACTGCGTTTCCGCGGCCTCGGCTATTTTCTGACCGATGCGCGCACGCACCGCGGCACCAGCGGCGCTCCGGTGGTGATGCGGTCGCACGCCCCTGCGGAGGCCGGTGAAGATCTGCCGTGGAAACTGCTCGGCATTCATTCGGCGCGGCTGGACATGGGCAACCGCGAGCGCGAGGACGAGTCGCTGGGACTCAACTGCGCCTGGTATGCGGACATCCTGATGAAGCTGACCGAAAACTGACGCGCTTTCGCGCGGCCGCTTACTCGCCCTTGATATTCGCCAACTTGACCACCGGCGCCCATTTTTTCAGCTCGGCGCGGATGTGGGCGGTGAACTCTTCCGGTGTGCTTGGCGCCGGCAGCATGCCGACCTGCAGCATCAGATCGTTGACCTCTTTCGAAGCGAGAATTTCGACAATCTCCTTGTTCAGGCGTTGCAGGATCGGCCGCGGCAGCCCGGGCGGCGCCAGGATGCCGGCGCCCCCCGATGATTCATAACCGGGCAAACCGGCTTCGCTGATGGTCGGCACATCGGGCAGCGTCGGTACGCGTTTCAGGCTGGTCACGCCGAGCAGGCGCAGGCGGCCGCTCTGTATATGCGGCAGCGCGGCCGAAATGTTCGAATAGGTCAGTTGCGATTCGCCCGAGAGCACCGAGATCAGCGACGGGCCCACACTCTTGAACTGGATGCGCTGCATCTTCACCTTGGCCATCAGGTTGAAGAGTTCGGCGCTGATGTGGCCGGTGCCACCCACGCCCGACGACGCATAGGTGACTTCACCCGGACGCGCGCGCGCCAGTGCGATCAGTTCCCTGACGTTTTTCGCCGGCAACGACACGTGCGCCACCAGCAGCGTCGGAAAAGTCAGCATGTTGCTGATATGCGTGAAGTCGCGGATCGGATCGTAGGACAGCCCTTCCTGGATCAGCGGCGTGAAGGTCAGCGGCCCGAGCTGCGAGGCGGCGATGGTGTATCCATTGGCCGGCGATGCTTTCAGTACTTCGAGTGCGATGACGCCGCCGGCACCGGCGCGGTTTTCGACCACGACTTTCTGTCCGAGGCGCACCGACAGCCGCTCGGCGACGATGCGGCCGCCGAAGTCCGGCGCGCCGCCGGGCAGCACCGGCACCAGCATGCGGATCGGTTTGTCCGGGTAATCCTGAGCCTGTGCTGCAGCGAAAGAAACTGCACAGGCCGCAAACACCGACAGGAAGGTTTTCATGCAACGATTCTATCGGCTTGTTCAGGGGCGGGGAAGCCTGCGGCCGGACACGCCTGCGGCTACAATGGCGCATGAAATGTCTTCGCGTTCTGTGCGCCACGTCCCGATGAATTCGATCGCGCGCTTTATGGCTGGCATCGCGCTGGTGACCGCCGCGGCCTGCGCAGGTGCGGCCGACCTTTACGACACCATCAATGCGATTCGCGCAGGTCAGAGCGAATGCCATTTCGCCCAGAAACTCGCGCCGCTCGCGCGCAATGCGGCGCTGGAACTCGCCGCGCAGGCGCTGTCGCGCGGTGTCGGCATGCCCGAGGCCTTGAAGGATGCCGCCTATCGCGCGACGACGTCGTTTTCGATCAGGATTTCCGGCGACGGCATTGCCGACAAGGCCGGCGCGCTGATCGCCAGACAGTATTGCCAGCAGGTGTCGAAAATCGAACTCGCCGAGATCGGCGTCTATCAGGAAGAGCGCAACGCCTGGATCGTGCTGGCAATGCCGTTTGCGCCGCAGGTTGCGCTGGGCAACGACGATGCCGGTCAGCGCGTGCTTGAGCTGGTCAATCAGGCGCGCGCGCAGCCGCGCAACTGCGGCAAGAAACCGTTCAAGGCGGCGAAGCCGGTCAAATGGAACGCGCTGCTGGCCGACATTTCGCTGCGCCACGCCGCCGATATGGCGAAGAACAGCTATTTCAGCCACACCGGTCTCGACGGTTCGACGCCGGCGGCGCGCGTCACGCGCAACGGCTACAAATACCGCGCCACCGGCGAGAACATCGCCGCCGGCCAAACCACACCCGAAGAAGCCGTCGCCGGCTGGATCAAAAGCCCGCCGCATTGCGAAAACCTGATGAACGCGGTCTTTACCGAGATGGGCGTGGCCTATTCAGTCAACCGCGCCAGCGAAATGGGCGTCTACTGGGCACAGTCCTTCGGCACGCCGCGCTAAACGCTATTCACGCAATCGTCATGACAAAGTGCTGCGCTGACCGCGCAGAACTCTGTTAACGTCCACCCCCATGTCAAAAGCCCCCAACGGATTCAAACTGTTTGCCGCGCGCGGCGACCGCGCCGCGGCCATGCCCTTCATCATGATGACGGCGCTGATCGACATGATTTCGATCGGGCTCATCATCCCGGTGCTGCCGGCGCTGGTCGGCAGCTTTACCGGTTCGCAGGTCGATCAGGCGTTCTGGTACGGCGTGGCGACTTTTGCTTTCAGCCTGTCGAATTTTTTCGGCTCCCCGGTGCTCGGCGCCCTGTCCGACAGTTTCGGCCGGCGGCCGGTGCTGTTGATCGGCTTCTGCGGTCTGGCGGTGAATTTTTTTGCGACCGCGCTGGCGACCTCGATGTGGATGCTGATTGCGGCGCGCCTCGTCGGCGGCGCCATGCAGGCCAACCTGTCGGTGGCCAATGCCTATGTTGCCGATATCACGCCGCCCGAGGGGCGGGCGAAACGCTTCGGCATGCTCGGTGCGATGTTCGGCGTCGGTTTCATTCTCGGGCCGGTGATGGGGGGCCTGCTCGGCGCGATCCATCTGCATCTGCCGTTTTACGTGGCCGGCAGTCTGGCCGTGGTGAACCTGCTCTATGGCTACTTCGTGCTGCCCGAATCGCTGCCGGCCGAGCGCCGTCACGCGTTTGAATGGAAGTCCTGCAATCCGTTTCGCTCGCTGCGCGAACTGGTGCAGTTGAAAGGGTCCGGGCGCCTTGTTGCCGTGGTGGCGGCGAGCGGGCTCGCGCAGTTCGTGCTGTATACGACGTGGGTGCTGTATACGACATTCAAGTTCGGCTGGGGCCCGCTGGAAAACGGCTGGTCGCTGGCTGCCGTT
>CAZVDN010000365.1:0-3586 GCA_964625665.1 uncultured Streptomyces sp.
CGAGGCCCGTTTAAGCCAGCGACGATTTGATGCGCGCCGGTACAAACGGCAGGTCGCGCACGCGTCGCCCGGTTGCATGAGCGACCGCATTGGCGATCGCTGCCACGGTCGGGCCCTGCGAACCCTCGCCGGTGCCGAGCGATTTTTCTTCCGGCCGGTCCAGCAACACGACCTCGACCGCCGGCACTTCCGGGAAGGTCAGGATCGGATATTCCGACCAACTGCGCGTCAGCACCTTGCGCGCGTCATATTGCAACTGTTCCTTGAGCGTCCAGCTGGTTGATTGAATAATGCCGCCTTCGATCTGGTTTCTGACGCCGTCAGGATTGACGATCATCCCGGCATCCACAGCGGCCACCGCGCGTTTGACGCTGACCGCGCCGCTAGCCCTGTCAATCTCGACATCGACCACCATCGCAACATAGGCGGCGAGGTTCTTGTATTTCGCAAAGGCAAAACCGCGCCCATGGACACCGTCCCCTTTCGCCCCGGGCTTCCATGCGGCTTTCTGTGCCACCGCCTCAATCACCGCGCGCGCGCGCGCGTCCTTCATGTGGCGCAGGCGGAATTCAACCGGATCGGCGCCGGCGGCCGCGGCGACTTCGTCGATAAACGATTCCGCCGCGAACACATTCGCATAGGCGCCGAGCGTGCGCAGCGCGGACGTGCGCAACGGCATTTCCGGCAGGTAATGCAGGGTGACCTTCTGCACTGGAAAATCATACAGCGGCACCGCGTTGCGATCAGCCGCACCGCTGGGCTGCGGCGAATTCACCGGCTCGCCGAGATACTGCGGCTTGGCAAGGTACTCACCGGCCAGAATATTGGTGCCCGTCCCGCCGGGGCGCGTGCTGTGCGGATGGCTCCAGACATCGTGGCGCCAATCGACGATCTGTCCCGCCGCATTCAGCCGTGCCTGCATCTTCATCACCATCGGCGAACCGTAGGGCTCCCACCCGAACTCATCCTCGCGCATCCATTGCAATTTCACCGGCCGGCCGCCGGTTGCCCGCGCCAGCAGAGCCGCGTCACCCGCCACATCGTCGGCGCCGTTATGGCCGTAACATCCGGAGCCCTCGACGTGCACTGCAGTGATGTTGGTCACACCCAGGCCCGTCAGTCGCGCGAGGTGCTGGCGCAAGGGATAAACGCCCTGGCTGTGCGTCCATACCGTCAGCTTGCCGTCCTTGAACTGTCCGACCGCACAAGACGGGCCGATCGACGCGTGACACTGGTAGGGCCGCGTATAGGTCGCCTCCACGGTTGCAACCTTGCCGCCACCGGCACTGTCGGCCTTGGCATTAACCACGGAATCCTTCGACGGGATCTTAAGCAGGTGTTCATAAAGCGCCATGCCGCGCGGCGGCAGTTCGGCGCTTTCCTTCCACTTCGCCAGGGCGCGCATCTTTTCCGCAGCCTTGATCGCCTGCTCCTCACGCTCTGCTGCGACGGCGAGAAAATTGCCGTCCCGCAATACCGCGACGACGCCGGGCATCGCCCGCACCGCGGCCTCGTCGAGCGCGTCGAGTTGCGCGCGCCGCGACGGTGGACGTACAACCCGACCGAACACCATGCCCGGCAAACGCATGTCCTGCACATAGGCGACCTCGCCGCGCACTTTGCGCGGAATATCGCGGCGCGGCACCGATTTGCCGATCACGTTGCGGCGTGACGGGGCCTTTGGTTTGACGCGTGCGGTCGCTTCGCGCTTGAAATTGGCGTTTTGTGCCAGCTCCCAATAGGTCGTGCGCGCACCACCCGCGCTGACCATGCCGTCGGTTACCGACAGCGCGTCAACCGGAACGCCGAGTTTCGCCGCCGCCAGTTGCATCAGCATGTCACGCGCCTCGGCCGCCGCATAATGCAGTGCGGTGCCGCTTTGTTCCACCGACTGGCTGCCCGCGGTCATGCCTTCATTGGGGCTGCGCGACGTGTCGGCGGAAACAATGTCGATGCGCTCGTAATTGACGTCGAGTTCGTCGGCGGCAATTTGCGCCAGTGCGGTCAGGATGCCCTGACCGAGTTCGACTTTGCCGGTAAAAACCGTGACCCGGCCGTCGGCATTGATGCGCAGCCAGCCATCGAGCATGCGATTGGTCTGCAGGCTGCCCGGCAAAGGCGGCGCCTGTACCTGCGCCATCACGGAAGGCAGCAGACTGAAACCGACGACGATGCCGCCGCCGCGCTTGAGAAACGAACGGCGGCTCATGCCTTGCATCTGGATTTCGCTCATGCGTGCACTCCTTCGGCAGCCACCGAAATGCGACCGGAAGTGCCGGCCATGGCCTTGGCTGCGCGCTGCACCGCGCGCACGATCCGGTTGTGCGTGCCGCAACGGCAGAGATTGGCTGCCAGGGCTTTGCGGATCTGCGCTTCAGTCGGATTCGGATTGCGGTCAAGAAACGCCTTGGCGGTCATGATCATGCCGTTGGTGCAGTAGCCGCATTGCGCGGCCTGTTCATCGATGAACGCCTGCTGCAACGGATGAGGCCTGCCGTTATTGAGCAAACCCTCCAGCGTTGTAATGCGGCGTCCGCCGGCGGCAGACAATGCCGTCACACAGGAACGCACCGCCTTGCCGTCCGCGATTACCGTGCAGGCACCGCACTGCGAAACACCGCAGCCGTATTTGGCGCCGTTGAGCCCGAGATCGTTGCGCAACACGTAGAGCAAAGGCGTGTCCGGTGCCGCATCCGACTGGTGCGTTTGCCCGTTGACACTGATGGAAACGGTCATTTCTCCTCCTGCGGCAGTTATTGGTTTCGCGACATTCTAGCGCAGGATACGACGCAAAACGCAGGTTTGGCCGGCTTTCCCGGGGGTCGCCAAACGGGGCTTTCGCGATATACTTGCGGCCCGTCCACCCGCCGCAAGGTGTCTGGCCATGCAGCCGGATTTGGATTCAATCAAACGACGCATCAGCGAACTGCAAATCGAGCATCGCGATCTCGATGAAATCGTCGCGCGGCTGTCGCGGACACCCGGACAGGATCAACTGCAGTTACAGCGCATGAAAAAAAGAAAGCTGCTGCTGAAAGACCAGATCCGCCATCTGGAACGACAGCTCACCCCCGACATTCCCGCCTGAACGCCGGCGCGCACCAATCGGCCGGGCCGCGTATTCAAAATGCCGCGCCGCAGACCATCTGCGACCGCGGACAATCAGGCCGCAGTACCGCGCTTGTACATGACGACGCTGATCGCAATGGCGTAGGCCGCCATCAAAATCCGCCACAGCAGCGACCACTCGGCGATGGACAGTTTCATCATTGTCCAGCCGACTTCGGCACATTCGCCCGAACCACGAAAAATCTTTTCGAGCGCCTGACTCAACGGAAACCGGTTCAGCATGTATTCGAGTCCCGGGCCGCACTCCGGCACGCGGTCCTTCGGCAGGTGCTGCAGCCAGACGTGGCGCGCCGCAACGCTGATGCCGAGCGCCGCCACAATCACCATCAGCCCGCTGTATATCCAGGCCCCAAGGCGGCCGGGGCCATGGATGGCGCCTATCAGGCAGACAATGGCAATACCGATGAACGCAACGCGCTGCAATGCGGTTTCTGCACGCCGGGGATGCTGATGGCGG
>CAZVDN010000366.1:0-3584 GCA_964625665.1 uncultured Streptomyces sp.
AGGCAGGCGCCGAGCCCCTGGGTGATGGCGCCGAGCACCTGGCCGTGCAGTGTATGCGGATTGAGGATGCGGCCGACGTCTTCGACGGCGAGGTAATCGACGAGCTCGATTTTGCCGGTTTGCGCGTCAACGGTGATGTGCGCGGCATGCGTGCCGTAGCTGTAGGTGCGCTTGGCATTGACGAAGCAGCCGTCAGCGGAAAAGCCGTCGGGTGAGAGTTCCGCAATTGCCCGCGTTTTGTTGTGGGCACGGACTTCCGAGAGTTCGCCGCAGATCTCGACGTCATCGGGCGTGCAGCCGAACTGCGCCGCTGCCGAAGTGCGGATGGCGCGCAGCAGGTTGGTCGAGGCGTCGAGCAGCGCCGAGCCGCCCATCACCGCGCCGCGCGAGGCGTAGGAGCCGAAGCCTTCTTTGAGATGCGTGGTCGAGCCGTGATGCACCGTGCGGATGCGTGCGAGCGGCACGCCGAGTGTGTCGGCGGCGATCTGCGCGCAGATTGTTTCAACGCCCTGGCCGATGGCGGAGATGCCGACATAAAGCGACAGCCTGCCGTCGGCTTCGAGCACGACGCGCGCATTCTCGCGCGGACCGGTGGCACCGCCTTCGACATAACAGCCGATGCCGAGGCCGTGATATCGGCCGTCGATCAGGCGGCCCTGCAGAGCGGCCTTGTCCGCCCAGCCGAATTCGTCGAGGCAGTGTGTGAAGGTGGCGCGATAGTCGCCGCTGTCGAAGGCGCCACTGCTTTTGTAGGGCAGCACGGTCGGCAGGGTGCAGGGGATTTCATCGGAGCCCAACAGGTTGCGGCGGCGGAATTCGATGCGGTCGAGGCCGAGTTCGCGCGCGGCGATGTCGAACAGGCGTTCACGGCAAAAGTCGGCTTCGAAGCGGCCGGGCCCGCGATAGCTGCCGGCCGGCGTTTTGTTGGTGATGATGACATCGACGTCCATCTGCACATGCGGCACGCGGTAGGGGCCCATGATCATCTGCGCCAAATTGCGCGGCGCGGTCACCGCATTCGGCCGCGCATAGGCGCCGATGTCGTAGCGTGCGTGGCCGCGCAACGCGATCAGCGAGCCGTCGCGCGCGCAGGCGATTTCGAGTTCGCACTCGACTTCGCGCGCATGGGTGGTGGCGACGAGGTGTTCGCGGCGGTCTTCGATCCATTTGACCGGCCGTTCAAGACGGCGCGCCGCAAACGGCACGAGAAAATCTTCCGGATAAAACTCGCCGCGCACGCCGAAGCCGCCTCCGGCATCGTTTTCAATGACGTCGATCGCCGATTCCGGCAGTTGCAGCATGACGGCAAGCAGCGCGCGGATCGAATAAGGCACTTTCATCGCGCCGGAAACCGTCAGCCGGCCGTCGCGCCATTCGGCGACGAGGCCGCGTGTTTCCATCGGGATGGCGGTGTGGCGCTGCACGCGAAAATGTTCGCGGCGCGTGTAGGGCGCTGTGCGGAAGGCGGCATTGGCGTCGCCGCGCACACCGGAGAGCGTGATGGCGTGGTTGGTCGCTTCGGCTTCGAACAAATACGCACTGCCGGCCAGTGCCCCCGCCGTGTCGGCAACGACATCGAGCGGTTCGATATCGACGACGATGGCGTTGGCGGCATCTTCGGCCAGCGCAGCGCTGTCGGCGATGACCAGGGCGATCGGTTCGCCGACGTAGCGGACTTTCTGTTCGGCGAGCACGCCCTGTTCGAAGCGATTGAGTTCGGGGCGCGGTTCCATGCGCAGCGGAATGCGCGGTACGCTGGCGCCGAGATCGGCGGCGGTATAGATGGCCACCACGCCGCGCATCGCGCGCGCCGCGCTGACATCGAGCGCGCGGATGCGGCCGTGGGCATAGGCGCTGCGGAACACCGCGGCATGCAGGAGGCCGGCGGGCGCGAGATCATCGACATAACAGCCGCGCCCGGTGAGAAAGCGCGCGTCTTCGAGGCGTTCGACGCCCTGGCCGATGTGCCGCAGTGCGCTCACGGCAGCGGCGGGTTGCGCAATGCGTCAGGCAGGACGAGCAGTTCGCGGTTGAGTTCGTCGATGCTGCAGCGCCCGACCAGCGCCATCACGCGGTCGATTTCTTCGCGCAGGATATCGAGGGCGCGCGTGCCGCCGGCCTCGCCTGCAGCAGCGACGCCGTAGAGCGTGGCGCGACCGACCAGCACGGCATGCGCGCCGAGCGCCATGGCTTTGACGACGTCGCTGCCGCGGCGGAAACCGGAATCGACGATGACCGTCATGCGTTTGCCGACGGCATCGAGCATCGCCGGCAGCGCTTCGATCGGTGCGATTGCGCCGTCCACCACACGGCCGCCGTGGTTCGAGACCACGATGCCATCGACGCCGCAATCGGCGGCAATGGCCGCATCGGCCGGACTCAACACGCCCTTGATCATCAGGGTCCGCGGCCAGAGCTTGCGCATTTCGCGCACGTCGTCCCAGTTCAGCGCATCGTTGAGTTTCATCGCGCGGCCCATCGGTGCCGCCTTGACGCGCGCCTTGACCTCGGGCGGATAGTTTTCAAACAGCGGCAGGCCGCCTTCCAGCAGGTAACGCAGCCAGACGCCGAGCATCCAGCGCGGATGGCCCATGACATCGAGAATGTTCTTCGCCGAATAGGTAATGGGGATGGTGAAACCGTTGCGCAGGTTGTATTCGCGGTTGGAAAACGTCGGGCTGTCCACCGTCATGATCAGCGCTTCGTAACCGGCGGTTTTCGCGCGCTCGGCGATCCAGCGCGACAGCGAACGATCGGCATACATGTAGAGCTGGAACCACAGCCGGCCGCCGACTTCATCGATGATGCGCTCCATCGCCGTCAATGTCGTGGTGGCAAGTGTGAACGGTATGCCGGCCTTCTTCGCGGCGCGCGCGAGTTCGAGTTCGCCTTCGTACCACATGATGCCCGGCGTGCCGGTCGGCGCGATGGCCACGGGCATGTTCTGTTTGTGGCCGAAGAGGGTGATCGACTGGTCTCGCTTCGAGACGTCGTTGAGCACGCGCGGTCTGAGCTTGATGCGCTCGAAGGCGGCGCGGTTGTTGCGCAGCGAGACCTCGTCTTCACAGCCGCGGTCCATGAATTCGAACAGCCCGCGCGGCAGGCGCTTTTGCGCCAGCGCGCGCAGGTCGGCGATGTTGTACGCGCCGAGTGTTCTGTCCGCCATGCTCAGACCTTGATGTTGAGCAGCTTCGCCGCCGTGTCCTGCAGGATCGAGATCTTCTGCGCGTCGGTCAGGCCCGGTGTGTTGAGCACGTGGTCAACCGCGTCTTCCGCCCACGGAATCGGATGGTCGGTGCCGAGCACCAGCTGGCTGACACCGACCTGCGCGATCAGATGGCGCAGGGCTTCGGAGGTGAACACCAGCGAATCAAAGTACATCTGATTCAGGTATTCGGTCGGCTTTTTCTTCAGCTTGATGTTCGGATTGCAGTTGGGCGGCGACACCATGCATGAATGATCGGAACGCGGCGCGTAGGACGGCAGATAGCCGCCGCCGTGCGCGGCAGCGACCTTGAGACCCGGGAACTTGTCGAGCACGCCTTCATAAATGATGTGCGAGAGCGCAATGGTGGTATCGAGCG
>CAZVDN010000367.1:0-3573 GCA_964625665.1 uncultured Streptomyces sp.
AGGTCGTGCCGGGCGCAGCAGTTGCTGCGGCGCTCGGCGGGACATCCTTGGGCGGCACGCTGGTCGTTGCAGCCGCCGGTTTCGGCGGACGCGGCTCGCGTCCTTCCATGATGTCCTTGAGCTGCTCGGCGTCGAGCGTCTCCCATTCGAGGAGCGTCTTGGCCATTTTCTCAACCTTGTCGCGCGTGTCTTCAATAATCTTGCGCGCGACCCCGTATTGCTGATCGATGATGCGGCGGATTTCAGCATCGACCTTTTGCATGGTGGCCTCAGACACGTTTTTGTGTGTGGTCACCGAACGGCCGAGAAACACTTCGCCGTCGTTTTCGCCGTAAACAACCGGGCCGAGCGCATCGGACATGCCCCACTCGGTCACCATGCGGCGCGCCAGATTGGTGGCGTTCTGGAAATCACTGCTCGCGCCCGTGGTCATCTGGCCAAGAAAAACCTCTTCGGCGATGCGACCGCCCAGCGAGACCGAAATGTCCTGCAGCAACCGCTCGCGGTCTTTGCCGTGCCGGTCCTGCTCGGGCAGCATCCACGTAACGCCCAGCGCGCGACCGCGCGGAATGATCGTCACCTTGTGCACGGGATCGGCTTTCGGCAACGTATAGGCAACCACGGCATGTCCCGCCTCATGATAGGCGGTGGTAACGCGCTCGTCTTCCGGCATCACCATCGAACGCCGCTCGGCGCCCATGTAAATCTTGTCCTTCGCCTGTTCGAAGTCGTCCATATCGACCAGGCGTTTGTTTTTGCGTGCAGCAAACAGCGCGGCTTCATTCACCAGATTGGCAAGATCGGCACCGGAAAAACCCGGCGTTCCGCGGGCAATGATTTCAGCTTTGACATCCGGCGCCACCGGCACCTTGCGCATGTGCACCAGCAGGATCTGTTCACGACCGCGAATATCAGGCAAGGGCACCACGACCTGGCGGTCGAATCGGCCCGGGCGCAGCAATGCGGGGTCGAGCACGTCCGGCCGGTTGGTGGCCGCAATCACGATCACACCGGCAGTGCCTTCGAAGCCGTCCATTTCAACCAGCAGCTGGTTCAGCGTCTGTTCGCGCTCATCGTTGCCGCCGCCCAGGCCGGCGCCACGCTGCCGGCCTACCGCGTCGATTTCGTCGATGAAGACGATGCAGGGCGCATGCTTCTTCGCCTGCTCGAACATGTCGCGCACGCGGGCCGCACCGACACCCACGAACATTTCGACGAAATCGGAACCGGAAATGCTGAAGAACGGCACCTTGGCTTCACCGGCAATCGCACGGGCCAGCAGCGTCTTGCCGGTTCCCGGATTGCCCACCATCAGCACGCCGCGCGGAATGCGGCCGCCGAGTTTCTGGAACTTGCTGGGATCGCGCAGGAATTCGACCAGTTCACCGACTTCTTCCTTGGCCTCCTCGCAACCGGCCACATCGGCGAAAGTCACACTGTTGTTGCTCTCATCCATCATGCGCGCGCGGCTCTTGCCGAACGAAAACGCGCCGCCACGGCCGCCACCCTGCATCTGCCGCATGAAAAAAATCCAGACGCCGATCAGCAACAGCATCGGCCCCCATGAGAAAAAGAACGCCGAGAGGAAAGACTGTTCCTCCTCGGGTTTCGCATCAACCTTGACGCCTGCTTTCAACAGATCGCTGACCATCCAAAGGTCACCGAGCGTGCCCGGGCTGTAGGTCACGTATTTGCGCTCATCGATGGACTGCCAGCGCACAGTGCGGCCTTCGACCAGCGCCGCCTTGACGCGGCCGTTCTTGACCTCGTCCATGAACTGCGAATACGGGATGATGCTCTGCGCCGACTGGTTCTTGCTGTATTGGTTGAACACCGTCATCAGCACCAATGCTATGACCAGCCACACCGCAACGTTCTTGATCATTTGATTCAACTGAGCCCTCGCTAATCGCGATGAAAAACAATAAGTTCCGCCGACGATTCTAAACTCTTTTCTGGGTTTCCGTCAGTTCAGGCCGCCCCCGGTGTGCGGGGCGTCGTGCGGCGTTTGCTGCCGAGCAAATAAAGTTCATTGCTGCGACCGCGGGAAGCATCCGGTTTGCGTGTGGACACCTTCTCGAAACGGACCTGCATTTCCTTGAAAAACTCTTGAAATCCAGAGCCTTGGAACACTTTGACCAGAAAGTTGCCGCCGGGTTTCAAATGTTTAACGGCAAATTCCATCGCCAGTTCAGCCAGATGCATGGCACGCGCCTGGTCGCTCATGGCAATACCGCTGATATTGGGCGACATATCGCTTAAAACAAGGTCGATCGCCCGGCCTTCGAGCGCCGCGCTCAATTTTTCTTCAGCTTCGGGCTCGCGAAAATCACCGAGCATGAAGGTCACCCCGGGCAAGGGCTCCATTTCGAGGATATCCAGCGCGAATACCCGGCCTTTGTCCCCTACCTGGGCGCGCGCCACCTGCGACCAGCCGCCGGGCGTCGCGCCCAGATCGACCACCGTCATGCCCGGGCGCAGCAGCTTGTCGCGTTGCGAGATTTCCAGCAGTTTGAACGATGCGCGCGAGCGATAGCCCTCGGCTTTCGCGCGTTTGACGTAGGCGTCGTTGACGTGCTCCTTCATCCACTGCTGGCTGGTTTTCGATCGTTTCATGAGAATGCCGCCAAATGCATCAATCCACCTTCGTTCCCCGCCATCGAGACCGTGACTGCCGGAACCTGATAGACTCCGCCCCCATCATGATCCTCGAAATCAATTCCGCGCAGCGCCGAGAACTTCGCGCCCGCGCCCATGCGCTGCACCCCGTCGTCATGGTCAGCGATGGCGGCCTGAGCGATACGGTGATGCAGGAAATCGACCGCAGCCTCAACAGCCACGAGTTGATCAAGATCCGCGTCTTCGCCGATGAGCATGCTGCGCGCAATGCGCTCATGCTCGAAATCTGCGAAACCCTGTCGGCAGCGGCGGTCCAGCATATCGGAAAAATCCTCGTGGTTTACCGGCCCAATCCGGATGCGGCGGAGCGCGCCAAAAAGCCGGTGCGCAAACGCAAGGCACCGCGTCGCACCAAGCGCAGCTATCAGGGTTAAGACGGATCGCGCCCCTGCAGCCAGACCAGCAGGACGCCCAGCAGGCATTCAATCAGATACAACACGCTGGCAATACCGTGCCAGGTTGCGAAGCGGTCGCGAAAAACGCTTTCCATGACCTCGGCAGGCAGCGCCTGATTCTTGATCGCCGCCAGCACGGGCTGCACGCCGAACTCGCCGATCAGCACCAGCGTGAGCATCAGGATCACAATCCAGAAACGCCCGTGTTTCAGCCCCGCAGTGCCGAAACGCACCAGCCGGAACAACAAGAGATAGGCTGCGGCGCCGATACCGATGTAGGACACCAGCGTAAAAAGCTTGCCGGCAATGCTGCCTGCCGCCACGCGATCGCCCATCGAGTAGAACAGTGTCGGCGCCACCAGCAGGCCGACCGCCCACAAACCGCCGATCCACAGCGTCAGGGCAATTGCATGCAAGCCGTCAGCAAAGCCGCGCATGGCTAGATGTACTTGACCTCGATGATTTCAAAGCTGCGCACGCCGCCCGGCGCCTGCACGTC
>CAZVDN010000368.1:0-3567 GCA_964625665.1 uncultured Streptomyces sp.
CTACTACGAATATCCCGGATACCACAGCTCACTCGATAACCTTGAGTTCGTAACGGGTGCTCAAATCGCCCGCTGCTTCGAAGCTTACCGGCGGCTCGTCGACAAACTCGAAGCGCGGCGAATTTACCGAAACTGCATGCCGTGTGGCGAAGTCATGCTGTCGCGTCATGGTCTGTATCCTGCCAGCGGCGGCGCGCAACGCCCCGAGCAGGGCGGGCGCTCGGAGCTGGATCTGCTGCTGTGGCTGCTCTTTCTGTGCGACGGGCGCAAAGCGCTGGACGATATCGCATTTGAACTGAAAGTCGGGACCTCCGTGCTGGAACCCTTGGTCGGAAGATTGCTGGAAAGCGGGCTGCTGGCGGATGTCTAACGTCAAACTCTTCTGGCACCCCGTCGCCGAAACTGACGATTGGGACGCGCTGGTCGATCGTTCTCCTCAGGGCACGCTGTTCTCCAAGCGCGCGTATTTGAAGGCGGCAGGCTCCGATTACCGGCTTTACTGGATCAAGCAGGGCGCGGAAATCAAGGCCGGCGTCGCGTTAATGGTTTCTGCGGACGGGAAGAGCTGCGAGTTGAACGATCTCGTCATCTATGGGGGACTTTTGTTCGACCTCGACCGGGAACGTCAGTTGGTAAACCGGCGCAACGATGAATTTCAGATCACCGAATTTTTTATTGAACAAATCGCTGGAATTTACGCGTCGATTGAATTCCAGCTATCGCCAGAATTCGGCGACTTGCGCCCGTTTCTGTGGCACCGGTATCACGATGCGGAACAACACAAATTCCGCGTCGGCCTTCGCTACACCTCGTACCTGGACATATCCAGCCTCAGCGTCTACCAGGGCCGCGAGGAAGAATCGCCGTGTTTCAGCAATCTGGAAACAATTCGTCGAAGACGGGTGCGGGAGGCGAAAAAAAAGGGGGGCAGGGTAATCCGCGGTAACAATGTGGATGTCCTAATTGGGTTTTATCGCACTCTCATGCACCGCCAAGGCAGCCCACAATCAGAGTTCAAGCTGGAGTGCATGAAAAAAATAATGGATGAACTACTGAAAGCCGATCGTGGCGCCATCTATAATGTGCTGGGCGCGAAAGAAACGGTGATCTATTCCATTTTCTATGGCTGGGATGCCAAACGTGCCTACTATCTTTTCGGCGCGGGACATCCGGAAATCAGCGAGCCATGGCAGGGCACCTTCATTCATTGGGAAGCATTCAGGGATCTCGCACAGAACCGGGATATCCGCGAGGTCGATCTTGAAGGCGTCAACAGCCCGCAGCGCGGATGGTTCAAGCTCGGCTTCGGCGGCGGCCTGCGCCCCTATTACCATGTTCATAGAATGGAATTGCCGAGCAGCGCTGGCGTTTGAATGCAGCCTTTTCTGTTCCAGTCCGTGCTGCGGAACTGTATCCTTGGCGAACTTTCCCAACCGCGTTTCTAGTAACGCGACCGCCGAAAAATAAATTGGGGCTCGCAACTGAACCTCCACCACGTTGTATTGGCGCCCGCGCCCAGCCGCGGGCATCACGAATTCAAATCAATAGTTCGATGGTGAACTGACAGGAATTGGAGCGCCACTCATGTCGCAGACTCAATTCAAAGGAATCGCGGTTACAACGCAATCCTCACCGCCGCAAGCCAGTGGCAGGGATGAGTATATCCCCATCAACAAGGGACACTTCAACCTTGACACCGAGGAACGGGACACCGCATTCCAAGAAAAGCTCGCGCGCGGCTGGGAGGCAGGTTATTCCGAATACCGGCGTCTTTGGATCGAGCTGGCGAAGACACGGCGCATCCGTGACTATCCGGTGCTAGTTGACCTGGAATTATCCTCGAAGTGCAATCTGCACTGCCCGATGTGCTACACGATCACCGAGGAATTTCTCAGCAAGGTTGACAAAAAGTACATGGATTTCGATCTGTTCAAGAAGGTGATCGACGAGATCGCCGGCAAGGTATTTGCTGTTCGGCTGAGTCTCCGCGGCGAGTCTACGTTGAACAGACACTTCGTTGAGGCCGTGGCCTACGCCAAGGAAAAGGGCATTCCCGAGGTATCCACGCTGACGCACGGCAAGAAATTCACTGGCAACTTCCTGCGCAAGGCCGTCGCAGCCGGAATTGACTGGATCACCATATCGATCGACGGCACCGGCGAGACCTATAACAAGATCCGGCACCCGCTTACGTGGGAGGCAACATTGGGCCGCCTGAAGGAAATCAAGGCGCTCAAGGAAGAACTCGGCACCCATAAGCCGGTGATCAAGGTACAGGGTATATGGCCTGCGATCAGGGAAAACCCTTCGCGCTATTACAACGAGCTTGCGCCATATACGGATCTTATCGCTTACAACCCGCTGATCGATTACCTGCGCAATGACAAGGACATCGTGTACGAAGAGAACTTCGCGTGCCCGCAACTATACCAGCGCCTGGTCATCGGCAGCGACGGCAAGGTGATGATGTGCAGTAATGACGAGGACGCGCAGAACGTGGTCGGCGACGCCTACAACCAGACCATCCACGAGATCTGGCATGGCAAGGCACTAAACGATGTGCGAGCCGCCCACTCTCGGCGAGACGGATTCAAGGAAATCGGCGTATGTCGTGCCTGTTATTACCCGCGCAAAGCGATTCCAGACGAAACAGCGGTTGTAAATGACCGCACGGTCATTGTTGAAAACTATGTAAATAGAAAACAGGTCGTTGGCGAATGAGCAAGACAATCCAATGACAGCAAAGGAGCAGAACATGGGGCTCACCACCCTTAAGTACTCGGGCACAGCTGACGGCAAAGTGCAGATGTACGGGAGGGAGGACTTTCTCGCACCTCTGTATGAAAAATTTGGTGAAAGATTTTTCCGATATCGGGCAGAATGGGACAGGGCCGGCAAGGGAGATGGATATTTGCCAAACTTCCCGCTGTTTCTGGACGTGGAACCGGAGTACCGCTGCAACCTAAGATGCGTTACCTGTCCATTGCAAGACGGCAAGGACAACCCGTCCTATATTCCGGATCGGATGAGCGTTGAAACATACCGCCGCATCTGCGAAGAAGGCAAGCTTCATGGATTACCGGCGATAACTGTCAGCAATAACAACGAAGGATTGCTGCAGAAAAACCTCTTTGGCTACATTCAGGCCGCCAAAGACGCCGGCATCATGGACATTTTTGTTGGCACTAACGGGCACCTGCTTACCCGCGAAAAAGGAATAAAGCTTATCGAGTCTGGATTGTCCCGACTTTTAATTAGTATTGATGCGGCTACGCCCGAAACTTACCTGAAAGTCCGTAAATCACCTAAATATGATCTGGTCATCAAGAATATCCTTGATTTTCACCGCGTGCGGGGCGAAATGGGCAGTCGCTTGCCATTGATCCGCGTCAGCATGGTGGTAACTGCGCTCAACCAGCATGAAGAGCAGCTTTTTCGGGATTTCTGGAATGATTACGCCGACATCATTTCAATCCAGCGCTACATACCCTTTCAAGGTGATCCGCATATCCAGGATGAACTAATCCCGGAAGGCCGGGATCCCATGGATTTCACGGTATGCGCGCC
>CAZVDN010000369.1:0-3564 GCA_964625665.1 uncultured Streptomyces sp.
GTGATGGCGACAATCCGCTCGATCGCTCGGCCGTGCATCCCGAAGCTTATCCGGTGGTCGAACGCATACTGGCGCGCATCGGCAAGGGCATTGTCGAGGTGATGGGGCAGGCCGCGTTGTTGAAGAGTTTGTCACCGGCGGAATTTGCCGACGAACGTTTCGGTGTGCCGACCGTGCGCGATATTCTCAACGAGCTTGAAAAGCCCGGACGCGATCCGCGGCCCGAGTTCAAGACGGCGACCTTTCAGGACGGCGTGGAAAAAATTGCCGACCTGCGTCCCGACATGATTCTAGAAGGTGTCGTGACCAATGTGGCGGCCTTCGGCGCCTTTGTCGATATCGGCGTGCATCAGGACGGGCTTGTGCACATTTCGGCGCTGGCCAATCGCTATGTCAAAGATCCGCACGAGGTCGTCAAGCCGGGCCAGATCGTCAAGGTCAAGGTGATCGAGGTTGACGTCAAACGCCAGCGCGTGGCGCTGACCATGCGGCTCGATGACGCTGCCGGCAGCGCGCCGCAACGCCGGCCGCAGGGCGATCGTCCGCCGTCAAACGCCGGTAAGCAGGATCGTTCGCCGCGCACGCCTGCGCAGCGGCCTGCCCGTGAGTCCGGCCGTGAGGCGGCGGCACCCAGCGCCATGGCGCTGGCATTCGCCAAGCTGAAAAGTTCGAAATAAGCCGCGGATTCGCGAAACGATTCGCGATTTGCATCTTTATTCCATCGGCAGTTTGGCGGCCTTTACCACGCCGGCCCATTTAACGAGTTCGGATTTGATGAAGGCGCCGAATTCTTCCGGCGTCGAGCCGACCGCTTCGGCGCCGTCGGCGGCGAGTTTTTCGCGCGTGTCGGCGGCCTGCAGGATTGAAGCGATTTCCTTTTGCAGTTTGGCGACGACGGCGCGCGGTGTGTTCGCCGGCGCGACCATGCCGTACCAGCCGACTACTTCATAACCGGGTACACCTTCCGCCAGTGCCGGTACATCGGGCAGGCTTGCCAGCCGTTTCGCGCTGGTCACACCGATCGCGCGCAGGCGGTTGGTTTTCAGATGCGGTAACGGCGGCAGCAGGGTGGACATCAGCATCTGCACATGGCCGGACATCGTATCGACCATCGCCGGATTGGTGCCTTTGTAGGGCACGTGTTCCATTTTCACGCCGGCCATGTAATTCAGCAGTTCCATCGACAAATGGGGGCCGGTGCCGACGCCTGAAGACGAATAGGTCAGCTCGCCGGGCCTTGCCTTGGCCAGCGTCAGCATTTGCTTGATGGTGCGCGCCGGCAGCGTCGGATGCGCGACGAGGATATTCGGCATCGCCGCGACCTGGGTCACCGGCGCGAAGTCGCGCACCGGATCGTAGGGCACTTTTTTGTAGAGCGCCGAATTGACCGCCAGCGGTGTAGCCGCCACCGCCAGCACATAACCGTCTGCCGGTGACTTCGCCACCAGTTCAAGTCCGATCATCTGGCCGGCGCCGGGCCGGTTATCGACGATCACCGATTGGCCCCAGCGCTCGGTCAGCTTGGTGGCTATCTGGCGCGCCAGAATGTCGGTGCCGCCGCCCGGCGAGGAGGGCACGACGATGCGAACCGGTTTGGCCGGATAGTCCTGAGCCTGGACAGCGGCCGCCGACAGGGCAAACAGCGCCGGGGCGAGGTAAGCAGTGAATGTGATGCGGCGGTTTTTCATGAATTTCCCCGGGTTTCCTGATCAACATCAGAAATTGATGCGCGCGGCAATTCTATATTTCTTAACGCAGCCGCGGGACCGGTTGCGTAAAAATAGAAAGCGCAGCATTCCTGCGATCGCAAGGAATGGGCTTTGCTTTCAGTGGATTGGCAGAGGGGGCAGGCTTCAGGGCCGTCACTCAAGTCGTGAGGCCATTCTGCCGTAAACAGACAATCTGCTTTTAACAGCGAATTTCCCGGGAAAAAACAATGAAAACCGCGCAACTGGCCGTAGCATCGTTTGCCGAAGCCGAAGAAAAAATCAATGCATTAAAGGCCATCGCGCCGCAATGGGTGCTGGTATTTGCCGCGCCGGATTGGTTCAAGGACCCGCGTTTTTTTCCGTGGTTGCGCGCTGCCTTTCCAGATGCACAACTCGCAGGCTGCTCCACCGCTGGTGAAATTGCCAGCAACGGGGTCTTGACCGGAGGCTGTGTCATCACGGCCGTGCAATTTGAGCACTGCAAGGTGTCGGTCTTCGCCGATACGGTGGCCGATATCGACGATTCGGCGGCGGCCGGCGCGCGACTGGCGACAAAAATGCAGGCCGCCGATCCTGGCGCGGTGCTGTTGTTTGCGCCGGGCGTGAACATCAATGGCACCGCGCTGGTGGACGGCCTTGCTGCCGGTTTGACGCCCGGCGTGCGCATTCTGGGCGGATTGGCCGGCGACGACGCGGCTTTTCATGAAACCTTTACCTTGACCGACGGCGGCATCGCCGCGCGGGCCGTGGTCGGCGTGGCGCTGCCGCGGGAACTGACGGTCGGCAACGGCTCGTTCGGCGGCTGGAAGCCTTTTGGACCTGATCGCAAGGTGACCCGCTGCGAGGGCTCGATTCTGTATGAACTCGATGGTGAACCGGCGCTCAGCGTCTATAAACGTTACCTTGGCGACCACGCAAAGGACCTGCCGGCCTCCGGATTGCTGTTTCCGTTCGAAATGCGCGACGAGGCGCATCGCGAGGAAGGTTTGATCCGCACCATACTCGGCGTCGATGAGAAGGCCGGCAGTCTCGCGCTGGCGGGCAACATCAACCCGGAAGGCTATCTGCGTTTGATGCGGGCGTCGACTGACGCGCTGGTGGATGGCGCGCAAACGTCGGCCGAAGCGAGTTTCAGCGGACTAAACGAGAGCGCCTCACCGGCGATGGCGGTGCTCGTAAGCTGCGTCGGGCGCAAGATCGTCATGGGCGGACGCGTCGAAGAGGAAGTCGAGGCGGTTGGGGCCGTCCTCGGCAGCAGTGCGACGCTTGCGGGGTTTTATTCCTACGGCGAGATCGGGCCGACTCCGGCCAGTCAGCAATGTCGCCTGCATAACCAGACCATGACCATCAGCTATTTCCGCGAGGACCGCGGATGATCGTCGGCCGCCTGCTGCAACGCCAGCTGAAAAAGCTGTTCGGTGCCGCATCCGACGGCGAGGTGCAGGCGCGCCTGTTGAAACTCGAAGAGGTTACAGAGGCCGGCGGCGAGGAGCAGGTCGTCCTGAAACGCGCGGATCTGCGGCGTTTCATCGAGTCGGTGGCCGAATCCTACCAGCAGGCTGAGCGCGACCTAGATCTCAGCACACGCAGCCTCGATATTTCGTCGGCGGAGCTGATGCAGGCCAACGATCTGTTGCAGTCGCTGAATCGCGCGCCGCTCGGCGACAATGACGCCGACCTCGGACGTCTCGCGACGCTGATGGGCGAACTGGTCAACGAACGCGAGTCGGCGCAGCTGGCGATGCGCCAGGCCGTCGGCGCGCTCGAGCAGCAGAAATTCGCACTCGACCAGCACGCGATCGTCAGTATTACCGATGTGCAGGGAAAGATTACCTATGCCAATGACCGCTTCTGT
>CAZVDN010000370.1:0-2547 GCA_964625665.1 uncultured Streptomyces sp.
CGCGCCCGACCATCTGCACGATCCATTCGCGGATGTGCTTGTCCATCACCCGGCGCAGTGTCGGCCGCGTCGTCACGCGATGGTCGGTATACCAGACGTAGCCGGCCCACCACGCCGCAAACCACGCCAGCGCCAGCAGATCGAGCCAGGGCAGAAACAGTGAATTCAGGAAATTGGTCATCAAGTCACGCAAACAGGGTCAGCACACCGGTGTAGCCATAAAGCCGATTATGCGATATTTCACCGTTGCCGAAAAATCCCACCAGCGGCAGATCACCAAGCCCGGCCTGAATGATTTTCAGCTCCTCCGACTCCGGGCCGAACAGATTGGCGCCGCGGCCGAGACAGGAAAAATAAAGCGCACCGCGCGGCTTGGTATAGAGGCCCTCCTTGATGCTGTCGAGCATGCCGCGCAGGTCATCGACCGCGCTCGCATTGTCGCGTCGGCAGAACATCAGTTCACCGCCCTCCTCGGCCTCATCGCCGATGGCGACAAGTCCGCGCGCCGCGTCGATGCCGACCAGATTGCGCACCAGATAATCGCCGGTATCGGTGCCTGCCACCGGCAGGCCGGCAAACACCGTCGCACCCAGCCGCGGCATGTCGCGCGCGAGCTTATCGCCGACGTCTTCTTTCAGCACATCGAGCGCCGGCCGGCCGTCGAGCTTGAGCACGATGTTGCGCTGCGCGTCGGTAATCGAATGCACGGGCCCGACCGGCGAACACCCCTGGCTCAGGCGGGTCGCCACCGTGATGTCGTCCGACAACACTACGCCGGACACACCGCCGTCGTGGGTCTTTTCTGCAATCTGCAGGTTTTCCCCTCGGGAACTGCTCAGGCCGCCGACCACAAAACCGCTTTCCATCTTGCCGGCAATTCCGGCAATCAATTCAGGCACGCTGCTGTTGGCCGGGTCCGCATGCACGATCGCAAAGTTGGCGGCACGCTCTCCGCAGCCCAACTTGCGCATTTTCAGATCATCAACGGTGCGGATACCGGAAAAAACCTGAAAGGAGCCCGGCGCAAAATCGGCCAGCATGACGGCCAGCGCCGGCTCGTCCAGATATTCGCGTCCGGTCGCGCAGATGCCGATGCCGATCGAGCCGACCCAGTGCTGCACGCCCGTGCGCTCGCGCAGCAGCGCCGTGATGTCGTCGGCAAACGGCGCCAGCACATCGGTCAGATAAACAAACCCCAGCGTGGCCGGCGGACCGGCCAGTTGCGGCAAACAGGTTTCGACAATCTCGCGCCAGTCTTCTCCGGCGGCGTGGGCATAGCGAAATGGCGTGCTCATCCGCCTATTATCGCAGCCCGCGCCGCCCTACGCATCCGCTATCCGTTCAGCCGTGGCCGGACTTCGGCTTGATCAGCAGGCTCGCCACGATGCTCGCAGCGAGCAGACCGACAACCACGCCAAGGGCCAGAAAAACCGGGATTTTGTAGTAGTCGATCAGCAGCATCTTCACGCCGATGAACATCAGGATCACGGCCAGCCCGTAGGACAGCAGATGGAACCTGCCGGCCATGTCCGCCAGCACGAAATACAGCGCGCGCAAACCCAGCACGGCAAAAATGTTGGACGTCATGACGATGAAGGGATCATCGGTGATCGCGAAAATCGCGGGAATGCTGTCGACCGCAAAAACGATGTCGGTCACCGCGATCATCGCCAGCACCACAAACAGCGGCGTATAGGCACGCACGCCGTTCTGCATCACCCAGAAACGCTCGCCAACAAAGCCGTCGGTCAATTTCAGGTGGCCACGTATCCAGCGCAGAGCCGGATTGCTGCCGAGATCCGGCTCTTTGCCGGCAAAGAGCAGCATTTTCACCCCGGTGACCAGCAGAAACAGACCGAACACATAGATGATCCAGTGAAACTTGGCGATCAGCCAGGCACCGATCAGGATCATGACGATGCGCAACGCGATAGCGCCGAACACACCGTAAATCAGCGTGCGGCGCTGCAATTCGGGCGGCACCGCAAAATACGAAAACAGCATGAGGAAAACGAAGATGTTGTCGACCGACAGCGACTTCTCGATCAGATAGCCGGTCAGGTATTGCAACGTGATTTCGCGCGCGACTTCCGGCCCTTCCGTTCCGTTCAGATGCCACCAGAGCCAGCCGGCGAAGGCGAGTGCCAGAAAAATCCACAGCGCGGTCCAGCCGACGGCTTCGCGCACGCTGACGCGGGTCGCCCCCTTGGCCGCCAGCACCTTGAGGTCGATAGCCGTGGCGATGATGACAAACACAAAAAAGCCCGCCCACATCAGCGGTGTCGCTATGGTTTCCATGAATCGTGCATCCTCCTCATCGTGATATCAGGTGTTCCACGTCAGAATTTTTCCCGCCGCAATACACCGACTTCGGCCGTAAATACGGTAACGGCGTAATCCGCAAAATAGGTTTGATGGATATGCGCGGCAATCGTTCCGGCCACCGCCTCGTCGCAGATCACTTCCATCTGGATGCTGCGGTCCGCATCCCAATCTGCGCCGCGGTCGCCACGCGCCCCGCCGCCACGGACATCAATCACCGTATAA
>CAZVDN010000370.1:2557-3548 GCA_964625665.1 uncultured Streptomyces sp.
CGCCTGACATCGGCGACCAGTTGCCGCTCGAGCGCCGACTCGGCGATGATGACCAGCAGTTTTTTCGGATGGGTTTCCATGAATCAACCGTGCAGAAAACGCGCGATGGCGTAATAAACCGGAATGCCAAGGGTGATGTTAAACGGAAAGGTCACGCCCAGGGCCGCCGCCAGAGAAATTTCCGGATTGGCCTGCGGCAGCGCCAGACGCACCGCGGCCGGTGCTGCGATGTAGGACGCGCTCGCCGCCAGCACCGCCAGCAAGGTCGTGCCGCCGACCGACAACTGCACCAGCCAGCCGACCGTGGCGCCGAGCGCGCCAGCCAGCAGCGGCATCACCAAACCGAAGCCGATCAGGAAAGCGCCCGCCTGTTTCAGGTCGCCGGCGCGCGCCGCCACGATCAGACCCATCTCGAGCAGGAACAGGCACAGCGCGCCTTTGAACAAATCGTAGAAAAACGGTTTCAGCGGCGCAATCGCCGCCGGCCCCGCCAGCCAACCGATCAGCAGACCGCCGAGCAGCAGCACGATACTCTTGCCGAGCAGGACTTCGCGCAGCAACGCCGGCCAGCGCAACGCGCGGCCACCGTCGGCCATGCGGCCGAGCAGTATGCCGACGATGATGCCGGGCGCCTCGAGAAGCGCGACAAACAGCGGCATATAGGGCTCGAAGCTGACGCTGCGCTGACCGAGATAGGTCATAGCCACCGCAAAAGTCACCACGCTGACCGAGCCGTAATGCGCCGCGATCGCACCCGAATTGCAGCCGTCGAACCGGCCGGCAAAACACAGCAGCGGATAGGCCAGCAGCGGCAGTGAAACGCCGACGCCGAGCGCCGCCACTACCTGGCCGATGATCGCACCGTGAGAATGGCTCGCCAGTTCGACGCCGCCCTTGATGCCGATGGCGAGCAGCAAATAAATCGTCAGCGATTCGTAGAGCACCCCCGGCAGCTTGAGATCGGAGCGCAGCAGGCGTGCCGCCACGCCCA
>CAZVDN010000371.1:0-3544 GCA_964625665.1 uncultured Streptomyces sp.
GTCATGCCCATGCGGTTGAGGTCGGCGAACATGGTCTTCGCGTTTTCGGTCATTTTCGCCGCTGCGACCTCACCGAGCTTCGACAGGGTCATGCGCACCGCACCGCCGCCGTTGAGCACGCCGGTCGGCTGCCCCTTCGAATCCCGGACGATCACGCCGCCGGGCGGATTCGGCGTCCTGTCGTCGATCCCGAGCGCTTTCAGGCCCGGCGTGTTGGTGAATATGCGGAAGTAGATCAATTGCAGCACCACCGGATTATTCGGCGCAGCACGGTCGAGTTCCTCGCGCGTAAACGGCCGGCGACCGTCTTCGAACTGCTCGATCGACCACCCGCCCAGTGCCAGTACCCACTCCCCGGGTTTGGAGGCGCGCGCCTTGGCCGCGATCATCTCGAGCGCCTGCTGGCGCGATGTCACGCCGTCAAGCCGCACTTCCTGGTGCCAGTATTCTGCGGCGCGCATGAAATGCGCGTGATTGTCGATCAGGCCCGGAATGACGGTTTTGCCCTTGAGATCGATCCTGCGCGTCTGCGCGCCGGCCAGTTTTCCAATCTCTGCGCTGCTGCCCGTCGCAAGAATGCGGTCACCCTTGACGGCGACCGCCTGCGTCACGGTAAAGCGCTCGTCCACCGTCAGCACCCTGCCGTTGACGAACACGACATCGGCAACCTCAGCCGCGTGCGACATCTGCACGCTGGCCAGAAGCAGTCCGCCCAGTAACGGCATCCATTGTTTGACGAGTTTCATGCGCCTGACTCCTCTCACCTCACGCCTCACGTTTTACTTTTTCTCGTAAACGATCTTGCCGCCGACCATGGTCATCAACGGCTGGATGTCCTTGATCTGGTCGGCCGGCACGGTCATGTAATCGCGGTCGAGCACCAGCAGGTCCGCGTATTTGCCGTTCTGGATGGAACCGAGATTGTTTTCCTGAAAGACGATGGCCGCGTTGCTGCGCGTGTGGGCAATCAGCGCCTCTTCGCGCGTCACGCTCTGGCGGTTGACCTTGCGGCCGCCGATCATCTTGCCGGTCACGGCAAATGACAGCGTGTAGAACGGATTGGACGTCGTCACCGCCGTGGCGTCGGAACCGAGGCCCCAGCGGATGCCGCTGTCCTGCACGCGGCGGAACGGCGGCATGTCCCAGGCCTTGTCGCCGTGCACCTTGTGCATGAGGGCACCCTGGATCAGCGGCCGGCTGTGGATCTGCGCCGACATGCCGAGTTTTTTCATGCGCTCGAGCTGCACTTCATCGATCTGGTCGAGATGCGAAAACGACCAGCGCAGCCCCTTGAACGGCACCGTCTTGTTGAGGTCTTCATAAATGTCGAGGAAGGCGTCGATCACCGGCGTCATTTCGACGTGGGTGTTGTAGTAAAGCCCCTTCTCCGCCAGCCCCTGCGCCACGCGTTTGAACTGGAACAGGTCATCGGGTTTGGTGTTGCCGCCGACGCGCAACAACTGGGTCGTCACCGGCGAGAAGCCTGATTCGCCCCAACCGACATTGTTGAAGAAATCATTGCCCTGGAACGGCTTCTGCTGCGCAACAACCTGCAGCACCTTGTCGACCTGTTCCGGGGTATTGGGTTGCTGGATGGTCGTCCAGAATGCGCGCACATTGAGTTCGCCGCGATCGGACAGATATTTATACGGCTCGTAATGCTTCGGCCCCATACCGCGCCCGCCCGCGTCCAGCCAGCCGGTGATGCCCATCGAATTCAATTCCGCAACCAGCCTGCGCGTGTTTTCCAGCCATTCGGCCTGATCAGGCAGGGGCACCTTGGCGGCGACGAATGCGACACCGCCCGCTCCGCGCACCACGCCGGTGAGTTTGCCGGCGGCGTCCTTCTCGATTTTTCCGTTGTTCGGATCGGCCGTGGTTTCATCGATCCTGGCCGCCTTGAGTGCGGCTGTATTGAGATAGGTATGGTTGTACACCGCTTGAATGGCCACCGGGTTGTTCGGGGCCAGACGATCAAGTTCCTCCAGCGGGAAACCGCGCGGGTCATCGTTGAACTGCTCCTCGGACCAGCCGCCGAGAACCGCGATCCATTCGCCCGGCTTGGCGTTGCGCAAACGGTCGGTCAAAAGCTTCAACGCGTGCTTCCGCGTCACCACGCCGTCAAACCGCAATTCGTCGTGTTCGGCGGCGCGGATCCAGTGCGAGTGATTGTCGATGAGGCCCGGAATGACGGTGCGGCCTTTCAGGTCGATGACCTTGGCACCGGCTGCAGCTGCTTTGCGCACATCGGCGTTTTTGCCGACGGCCACGATGCGGCTGCCCTTGATTGCCACCGCCTGCGCCATGCGGAACTGGTCGTCGACAGTGACGATCTTGCCGTTCACCAGAATCAGGTCCGCCTCGCCGGCCTGGGCCGACAGCCCCAGACACAACAGACCCGCTGCCATCCAACTGCGTGCAATCGTTCCAACCATGACGTCCTCCGCGGTGCCGTTAACGGCTTATGAATTTGAATAAATGAATGATCAGCCGATGCTCTGGCGGATCTCACGCACGATGCGCTCGACCGAGGGCACCGTGTTGTCTTCGAGCAGGTCAGCCGCCGGCAACGGAATGTGCGGCGTGGTGATGCGCTGAATCGGGCCGTCGAGGTCCCAGAAACACTCATCCGCCACAATCGACGCGATCTCCGCGCCCCAGCCGCAGAGCCGCGGGTTTTCCTCGATGGTGACCAGACGCCCGGTCTTCGCCACCTCGGTGAGGATGGTTTGCGTATCAAGCGGCACCAGCGACCGCAGATCGACCACCGTCGCCGAAATGCCGTGTTCCTTTTCGAGGATCGCCGCCGCATCGAGCGCGCGGTGCACCATCAACGCGAGTGCGACGATGGTAACATCCTTGCCCTGACGCAGGACCTTGGCCTTGCCGAGTTGATCAACGTATTCGCCGTCGGGCACTTCGCCCTTCATCGGATAGAGCGATTTCTGCTCGAAGAACAGCACCGGGTCCGGATCGCGGATCGCCGCCGCCAGCAGGCCTTTGACGTCGGCCGGAAACGCCGGCGCGACCACTTTAAGGCCCGGGATCATCATCGCCCAGTTTTCTACGGCCTGCGAATGCTGCGCACCGAAACGCGAGCCGGCGCCGTTGGCGGTACGGATCACCACCGGCATCGTGAATTGTCCGTCGGTCATGTAACGCATCTTCGCCATTTCATTGGCGACGATGTCCCAGCACACCGCAAGAAAATCCGAGAACATGATTTCGGCAATCGGCTTGAGGCCGGTCATCGCCGCGCCCATCGCCGCACCGAGGATCGCCTGTTCCGAAATCGGGCAGTCGCGCACGCGCCTGGGGCCGAACTGATCGAGCAGACCGACTGTCGCCTTGAACACGCCGCCGGCCGCCGCCACGTCTTCGCCGAGAAATACCACGTTTTCGTCGCGCTTCATTTCCTGCGCGATCGCCGCTGCGACTGCGTCGCGATAAGTTAATTCCGCCATGCTGCGCCCCCGTCTGCCCACACGTTCTTTTCAATATCCGCAATCGACGGCAGCGGCGAGGCCTTGGCCGTCGCAGTTGC
>CAZVDN010000372.1:0-3540 GCA_964625665.1 uncultured Streptomyces sp.
GCCCCCATACGGCGCAGTTTCTGAAAATCGAATTCCTCGCACTTCCATTTGTTTACACCGGCGAGCGCCCGAACGCGCCGGCGATAGGCGCCGGGCGTCAGTTCGTTCGGCGGCAACGCCGTCAGTTCCCGGCAGAGCACATTGCCTTCGGCCTGTGCGCGCACCGCCGCAAAGCCGCCGGCGTCGCGTGCGCCGTAGAGATGGATGGTGAGCAAAGCCTTGCGCCCGCCCTTGCTCTTGCGTTCGGGCAACACGATGCCATTGACCCAGGCGCAATAGAGCGCGATCTCCGCTGTCTGCCGCGCAGTGGCACCGGGCGCGACCACGATGGCGATTTCCAGCGGATTTTCCGCAAACAGCAAATCCAGCGCCGCGCGCATCGACGCCTGCGCCTGAAAAGCACTGTGTTTGGAATCGGTCATGCTCCATGCGACCAGCGTGCCGGAGGCCAGATTCGCCGCCACCGGTTTTTTCATCAACTCTGCGGCCTTGAGACGGCGCCGCTTGAGCAGGGCGCGCAAGACCTCTTGCGCCTCGCCTTTCGCAGCGACCGCATTCGCGTCCGGCAACAGCACGAGTACATGGCTGTGCGCGCGCAGTGCGGCATTCATCGAACTGGTATGACTCTGTAATCGGGCAAGCATGACGTTCCTGTAGGGAATGCAAAGGGCCGCCAAATTATAACGCCCGCCTCTGGCTGCGCCGAAAAATCACCGGCGCCGGAAATTCGACTAAAATTCGCGACACCTTCCAATCAGCGGCTAATGACCTGAACCGACCATGCGTGCCTACCTCGACCTGATGCGACATGTGCTTGAACACGGCGCCCGCAAGACGGACCGCACAGGCACCGGCACGCTCAGCATCTTCGGCGCGCAATTGCGCTTTGACCTGGCGGCCGGCTTTCCGCTGCTGACGACCAAAAAAGTCCATCTCAAGTCGATCATTCATGAACTGCTGTGGTTCCTCAAAGGCGATACCAACACGCGTTACCTGAAGGAAAACGGCGTCACCATCTGGGACGAATGGGCGGACGCCAACGGCGACCTCGGCCCGGTTTACGGCGCGCAGTGGCGCTCGTGGCCGCGCCCCGACGGCGGCCACATCGACCAGATCAGCCAGGTGCTCGAACAGATCCGCAAGACGCCGGATTCGCGGCGCATGATCGTCTCAGCGTGGAATGTTTCCGACCTCGACCGCATGAAGCTGATGCCCTGCCACGCGTTTTTCCAGTTCTACGTCGCTGACGGCAAACTGTCCTGCCAACTCTATCAGCGCAGCGCCGACTTTTTTCTTGGTGTGCCGTTTAATATCGCGTCCTATGCATTACTGACCATGATGATCGCGCAGGTCTGCGACCTGAAAGCGGGCGATTTCGTGCATACCTTCGGCGACACCCATCTTTACCTGAATCATCTCGAGCAGACGCGCGAGCAACTGTCACGCACGCCGCGCGCCTTGCCGGTCATGCGACTGAATCCGTCCGTGAACAACCTGTTCGATTTCAAATACGAAGATTGCACGCTCGAAGGTTACGATCCGCATCCGGCGATCAAAGCGCCCGTCGCGATCTGATTACTCGATGGCTGACGCCTCCCGTAACGTCTCAATCATCGTCGCCATGGCGCGCAATCGCGTCATCGGCGCCGGCAACAAAATTCCCTGGCATCTGCCCGCCGAACTCAAGTTGTTCAAGACCATTACCATGGGCCATCACATCGTGATGGGACGCAACACCTGGGAATCGATCGGCCGCCTGCTGCCTGGGCGCACCAGCGTAATTGTGACGCGCCAGCCCGCTTACCGTGTCGAGGGCGCCATCATGGCGAACTCTGTTGATTCCGCGATTGCCGCCTGTGGCAACGACCCGGAAATTTTCATTATCGGCGGCGCCCAGCTCTACGCCGCTGCACTGGTGCACGCTGACCGCCTCTACCTGACAGTCGTTGAAGCCGACGTCGACGGCGATGCACGCATGCCGGATTTCGATCTCGGCGTATGGGAAAAGCGCTCTGCGCAATCCTATGCCGCCGACGACAAAAACCCCTATGATTATGTGCAGACGGTCTACGAAAGGACGGCAGGTCAGGCCCATGCCTAAGTCCGGCACCCGATTCGCACTCACTCTACTGCTGGCACTTTCCGGCGCGGCCGGCGCGGCCGACGCGCCGAACATTCCGCTCAATGATTTGCAGATCCGCGCGGAAGCCGGTGACCGGACGGCGACGCGCCAACTCGCCGAAGCCTACTACCTCGGCAAAGGCGTCGAACAGGATTTCAAAATCGCCTCTCAGTGGTATGAGAAGCTCGCCAAACAAGGGGACGTCCGCGCACAGACCAGCCTCGGCCTGATGTTTGCACGCGGCTACGGCGTGGAAAAAAACATCGAGCTTGCCCTCAAGTGGTGGAAACTTGCCGCCATCCAGAACGACCCGGGCGCGCAATTCAATCTCGGCACGCTCTACATCGAAGGCAAAAGCGTCGGCCAGAATCTGCCGGAAGCTGCCAAGTGGTATTTGCAGGCAGCGATGCGCGGCCACCTGCCGGCACAGTCCAATTTGGGCTTGATGTATTGGGAAGGCAGAGGCGTTGAAAAAGATCTGAAGCGCGCCTACTACTGGCTGGCGGTAGCCGCCGAACAGGGTGACGATGAGGCGCCGGGGCACCTCAAACGCGTTGCCGGGGAGATGAGTGCCGACGACGTCAAGGAGGCCGGCGACAAAGCCAGAGACTGGATGAAAACCGCCAAAAAAATGTGGCGGTAATGCGCCGCGCGGCTACGCGGCGCGGCCGTATTACTTGACGGCGATGGAGCCGGTCACCCCGGCAGTTCCTGCATTCAGGTTATAGGATGAAATCATCCCGCCCCGGTTCGGTCCGATGACAAACCCGGAAGCCTTGCCGTTCCCGGTGCTCGGACAGGCGCCGCCGCAGGACACGTTCAAATTGGACGAGGCTTGCCCGGCACCGAAACTCACCAGTGTTTGCGATGCAGCCAAGGTGCCCGTCCAGTTCCGGCCGCCGGCGTCTGTGACTGACAGGTTGTAGCCGGTCAACATCGGATTGGCACCGAAAGTCACATTTACCGTCAGGCTCGCGCTACCGCCAACGCGGCTCAGGTCGTCAACCGGCTTGGTAAAACCGGCCGTCGTTGTATAGTTCGCGGCACCCGGCAACTGCAAAGTCGCGAATGGCGTAATGCTCGGCGACGCCATAAAGTGAAAAAACTGCGCGTTGACTGCGCCCTGCTGTGGATCGAATTGCACGCCACCGGCATAGATGCCCCAGCGGATCCCGACACCGTCGATCACCGTGCCACCGCCGTGGATCAAAGGGGCTGAATTATTGGAATAACGGAAGCCCGAGGCCTCGCTCATCAGCACTGGATTGTTGGCTCCGTCAAGCAATACGAAATTATTGGGCCCGCCGTTGACGAAAATCGCCCCGCTGCCGACCTTCATCTGCCCCGCAAAAGGAAATATGCTGCCCCCGGTTACAGCAATGCCAACCGGCGCCACATGAAGATTTGCCGCCTGCGAC
>CAZVDN010000373.1:0-857 GCA_964625665.1 uncultured Streptomyces sp.
AGCGACCGGCATTCTTGACCGTGTGAAAACGGCGAAGAAAGCCGCCTAGTTTTCGATGCCCGCAATAAAAACGCCGCCCGCGGGCGGCGTTTTTATTTCAGGGGGCGCTTTTCAGGCGGCGGCGAGTTTTTTCTCGATCTCGCGCTGCCAGTCGGCGTGCAGCATGAAGCCCGGCATGGTGCGCACCTGTTTTTCAATTGACGCCCACAGCTGGTCGTCAGGCAGCGACAGGTCAACCGGCAGGCGGCAGGGCTGCGGCACATACCAGGGCGTGCCAATCAGGAGTTCGACGCGGTTGCCTTCGGGGTCGAGAAAATAGCTCGACAGCGCATTGCCGTGGGTGACCGGGCCGAGGATTTTGACTGGATTGTCTTTCAGAGCGGCGTGCATTTCGCGCAGCGTGGCGAGGCTGTCGACGCGGAATGAGATCTGATTGATCACGTTGAATGAGAGATCTGCCGGGCGGCCGGAGGCAAATACGAGCTGGTGGTGTTCGCTGGCGTCGCGCGTCATGAAAACGATTTCGCCGTCCGGGCGCGGCCCGCGATCGCTGATCGTAAAGCCGAGAAAACGCGTGTAGAAATCGACCATCTTGTCGATGTCGGTCACGTGGAACCCGACGTGGCTCAGCCACAATTTTCCCTTGAGATTCATTTTTCCGCCTCCAGCAGGATGGCCGCATATCGGTTGTGTGCGGCAGGTTGTCGTGCATGTATTATAGCGGCGACGATGGTGCCGGGACAGGCACTACTTTCAACAGGCGGCGGCAAGGATCGGGGGATGCGTTGTTAGCTTTGATTGTTCAAAGAGTGTTTTTTTCGCGCGCGCGCATTGCGCTGCTTGGCCTGAGCGGATTG
>CAZVDN010000373.1:867-3089 GCA_964625665.1 uncultured Streptomyces sp.
CTTGCCTTTGAGATTCACTTGCGCCTCCTGCGGGATGGCCGTGCATCGGATGCGCGCGGCCGGTTATCATCCATGTATTATAGCGGCGACGATGGTGCCGGGACAGGCGCCGCATTGAACAATATTTTTCATCGGGGGCGAGTTGATTGATCTGAACTGTCGCTGTTTTGATTTGCGGGCTTGCGCGGTTCTGTTCGGGGCGGCTATTGCCGCAGCCGCCTGCACAACCATTGCGCAGGATTTTCCGGCGCGTCCGCTGCGCATGATCGTTGCCTCGGGGGCCGGCGGCGGTACTGATCTCGCCGGACGCAATGTCGCCAAGACGTTGTCGGACAATTTGCGTGTGGCTGCCTTCGTCGAAAACCGGCCCGGCGCCGGCTCGGCCACCGGCAGTGAATTTGTCGCGAAGTCGAACCCGGACGGCCATACGCTGCTTTTCAGCAGCGGCAGTTCGATCGTGATGAACGGCTTTCTTTACAAAAACCTGCCCTACGGTTCATTGCGCGATTTCGTCGCGGTCGGCTTCGTCGCCGCCTATCCGTTTTTGCTGGTTACGCGGCCGGACATGCCGGCAGCCAATCTTGCCGAGTTCGCGAAATATGCGCGCGAACGGCCGGGCAAACTGACCTATTCTTCGCCGGGCGTCGGTTCGGTGCAGCATGTCTGGGGCTCGATCCTGTTTCGCAGCATGGGACTCGATCTGCTGCACGTGCCCTACAAAGGCGCTGTGTCGGCCCATCCAGACATGATCGCCGGACGCATCGACGCGATGTTCGACAACATGTCGGCAGCATTGAAGTACGTCGAAGCCGGACGCTTGAAAGGGCTGGCCGTGTCGTCGCCCAAGCGCGCACCGCAGCTGCCCAATGTGCCGACGGTCAATGAGACCGGCGTCGCGAAATTCGACGGCGAATCGTGGATGGGCGTGTTTGCGCCGTCGGCGACGCCTGCGCCGGTGGTCGAGTCCCTGCGCAGCCTGCTGCTGCAGGTCGTGCGCGATGCCGACTATGTGGCACGCGTCGAGCGCGACAGCGGTCGCGTGATGGTCATTCCCGCGAATCAGCAGCAGGCGTTTCTGCGCAGCGAAATCGAACGCTGGGGTAAATTGATCAATCAGTATGGCGTGACTGCGGAATAGGCGTCACAACGCAATTTATCCTTGGCATTTCCCCGGAGGTGGCTGGTGACGATGAAGCTGTTCGGTTTCTGGCGCCCACTGGCGGCGTTCCGCGTGCGGATCGCATTGAACCTGAAGGGCATTGATTACAAGGAATACCCGGTCGATCTGCTCAAGGGCGAACAGTTCACCGACAGCTATCGCGAAGTCAACCCGCAGATGGTGGTGCCGGCGCTGATCGACGGCGACGGACCCGTGCTAGGGCAGTCGCTGGCCATCATCGAATACCTGGAAGAAATGCATCCGCAGCCGGCCCTGTTGCCGGCAGCACCGCGTGACCGCGCGCGCGTGCGCATGCTGGCGCAAATCGTTGCCGCCGACGCGCACCTGCTGATGGTGCCGCGTGTGCGCAACTATCTCGCCGACGAATTCAAACTCGATGAGCCGGCGCGCTTGAACTGGATCAAGCATTGGAGCGATACCGCGCTGGCCGCGGTCGAGACGCAACTGACCTTGCACGCGGCGCCGGGCCAGTTGTGCCATGGCGATACGCCGACGTTGGCCGATATCTGCCTGGTTTCGCAGGTAGTCGGGGCGCGCATCTTCAAATTTGACCTGGCGGCGTTCCCGATGGTGACCCGGGTGGCAGACGCGTGTCTGAAAATAGATGCGTTTTCGCGCGCCCATCCGCTGAAACAAGCCGGCGCGCAGGCGGCACATTAATGCCCCTGCGGTGTATAGTGGCATTCGCGGCCGTTCAACAAAAATAAAACAATTCTTCACCAGAGGAGGTTGCCATGACGATCAATCGCAGAAAGTTCATTCAGGCGGCAGGCGCCGGCGCATCGGTGCTTGGATTTCCTTCCATTGTTCGTGCCCAGGACGCGCCGATCCGTCTTGGTTTGATGACGGTGAAGACCGGGCCGCTGGCCTCGGGCGGGCTGGACATGGAGCGGGCACTCGTCATGTATCTGCGCGAGCGCAACAACATGCTGGCCGGCCGCAAGGTCGAACTCTTCGTCGCCGACAGTGGCGGCGTGCCGGCGCAGGCGCGCAGCAAGACGCAGGAACTCGTGGAGCGCGACAAGATCAACATCATGATCGG
>CAZVDN010000373.1:3099-3539 GCA_964625665.1 uncultured Streptomyces sp.
GGGATCGCCCCGCGACCGGAGAAGGCGGGGAAGGGGACGGTTTGTCGGTAAATGACCTAAAAGCGCAGATAAAGGACATGAAGGATGGTTTGAGGAAGGAGCAGGAGGAGCGCAACTACTACCAGCTGGAGCGCGACAAGATCAACATCATGATCGGGCCGCTGGCCGCCGGCGAGGCACTGGCGACCGATGACTACATCCGCCAGCAGCAATTGCCGACGCTGTCGGTGGCGGCTGCCGAGGACATGACGCAACGCAATCCGAACCCGTGGTTCGTGCGCGGCACCTCGACGTCGTCGCAGTGCGCGCATCCGCTCGCCGATTACTGCATCAAGCAGCTCAAATACAAGCGCATGGCGGTGATCGCGGACGACATTCCCTACGGCCACGAGATGTGCGCGGGCTTTCAGCGCGTGTTCGAGGAGCAGGGCGGCAAGATC
>CAZVDN010000374.1:0-3533 GCA_964625665.1 uncultured Streptomyces sp.
GTTGCCATGATTTTCTTTCGATTGAAAACGTTTGTCTTGAATTATTTGGCGGCCGGCGCGACGAGCTTGCGCTCGATCCACGGCAGCACGACTTCATCGAGCACGCGGCGTTGCGGCCACTGTTCCGAACGCCCCATGTGTCCGCCGGCTGGATTGACCCAGGCATCCTTGGGATCACCGTGCTTCATCATCAGATACAAGTCCGATATCGGCTGCTGGGTGTCCTTTTCGCCGTTGACCAGCAGCATCGGTGCCGAAGGCTTGTCCAGCCAGCCCTGCGTCTGCAGCGACATGCGCGGTCCGTAGGCGAGAAATTCATCGAGCGTCTTGACCTCATAGATCGCCGAACGCGCCGGAAACAGGTCGAACAGGTATTCGCGTGTGGTGAGCCCGGTGCGCTGGAACTCCGGCTGAAAATAACCGTGAATGCCGACCCCGTGCACCACGGCGCCGCGCAGGCGCGCACGTTCGGTGTAGGCGAGGATCGCCGCCCAGTAACCGCTCCAGCTCTGCCCGCGCACCACCACGCGCTTGGCATCGATCTCCTTGCGGGTCTGCACGTAGTCGAGCACCTTCGTATACATTCGTTCCGCCCCTACATCGACCTTGATCGGCGCCTGTCCCGTGCCCGGCATGTCGAGCGCCAGCACGGCGATGCCGCGGCGCATGAAACTGTCGCTGGTCGCGGCGACATCTTCCTTGCGCGTGTCCAGGCCGCTGATGCCCATCAGCAACGGCGCCGGCCGCACGTTCGGCGGCAACCGCAGATAGCCGATGATTTCCTTGCCTTCAAACGGAATACGCACGATCTCCAGCGGCGGATCGATCAGCTTGCCGTATGCGGCAAAGGCGTCCAGTGCCTTCGTATACGCGGCCTTCTTCCCCGCCGAATTCTCGACCGGCCAGCGCGCGGTGTTGTAGACCTCCCATGCGTGCTTGTAGGCTTCGGCCGCTTCTTTGGGTGATGCCGCCTGCAGGCCCTTCGCCTTTTCCATATAGCGGTCGCCGATGCGCGTGAAGGCTGCGGCCCAGGTATCGGGCTGCAGATCATTTACGCCGGTCAGCGCCTCGCGCATGTCTTCGGCTTTGATGCCGCTGACTGGCGGCAGGCTGCGGTCGGCACGGCGTTGCGCCTCCTGCTTGAGTTCCGCCAGATCGCGCGGCCCGGTACTTTGCGCCTGCGCGCTATTCAATGCCGACAGCAGCATCGCCGCCGCCACTGCTGTAATTGCCTTCCTCATCGCCTCCCCCCTCTCCCCTCGCGCCTCACGAATCAAGCGCCTGCACCCAGTCGCGGGTTTCGAGCACCGTTTTGACTTCGCGCAGGAAGGCCGCCGAATAGGCGCCGTCCAGTGCGCGGTGATCAAAGGTCTGCGCCAGCACGCCGACCGGCCGGATGGCGATGCTGTCGCCCTGCTCGCTTTCGATGACTACCGGCTTTTTGCGCACGCCGTCGGTGGACAGAATCGCCACCTGCGGCTGGTTGATGATCGGCGCCGTGATCAGGGTGCCGAAGACCCCGGAATTCGACAGCGTATAAGTCCCCCCCGAGAGCTCATCCGGCTTGAGCTTGTTGCTGCGGGCGCGCTGCGCCAGATCGTTGATCTCGCGCGCAATCTGCGGCAGCGATTTGTTCGGCACGTCTTTCACCACCGGCACGACCAGGCCGTCGAAGCTGAGGTCGACCGCAATGCCGATATTGATGCGCGAATGGATCACCAGATCGTCGCCGTCGAGACTGGAATTGAGCAACGGAAACTTCGCCAGCGCCACGGAAACCGCGCGCGCGATGAACGGCAGATAGGTGAGGCTGAAGCCCTCCCGCGCTTTCCAGGCAGCACCGGCCACGCTGCGTGCCAGCTCCACTTTCGAATAGTCGACTTCGGTCGCCTGCAATACATGCGGCGCACTCTGCCAGGATTTGACCAGATGCTGCGCGGTACGCTTGCGCACGCTGTTCATCGGTTTGCGCGTATCGCCTGCGCCAAGGACCATGGGCGCAGGCGCCGACAAGGCCGCCCGCGCCGGGGATGCGGCCGCGGTGGCGCCGCCGCCGATCACCGCCAGAACGTCCTCGCGCGTAATACGCCCGTCGCGGCCGGTGCCGCTGATCGCGGCAGGATTGAGTTGATGTTCGGCAATCAGGCGCCGCACCACCGGTGACAGGCGGTCGGCCGCTGAAGCCTTGCCGAAACGCGCGGCGGGCGCCGTAGCCGCAACAGATGCCGGCGCCGCGGAAGGTGCGGCAGCAACCGCAGGCTTCGCCGCCGGCGCAGCGGCGACCGCATCACCCGCTTCGCGGATGACCGCGAGCCGGGTGCCGACTTTCGCCGTCACGCCTTCCTGCACCAGAATTTCGGTAATCACGCCGTTGGCCTGCGCCGGAATTTCGGTGCTGACCTTGTCGGTTTCGACATCGAACAGCGTGTCGTCGGACTTGACCGTGTCGCCGACTTTTTTATACCACTTGGTGACAACGCCTTCGGCCACTGTTTCGCCGAGCTGCGGCATGATGACATCCATCTACTTCTCCTGAACTGTTCTGACCTGTGATTACTTCGTCGATTCGTAAACCACTTTGCCGTTGACCATGGTGAGCAACGGCCTGATGTCCTTGATCTGCTCGGCCGGCACGCGCAGGTAATCGCGGTCAAGCACCAGCAAATCGGCATATTTGCCCTTTTGCAGCGAACCGATGCGGTCTTCGCGGAAGGCAAAGGCTGCATTGGCACGCGTGTGGGCGATCAGCGCCTCTTCGCGCGTGAGGGTCTGGCGATTGACGTGAAAGCCGCCGATCATCTTCCCGGTTACCGCCCAGCTCAGGGTGTAAAAAGGATTCGATGGTGTGACTGCAGTGGCGTCGGAGCCCAGTCCCCAGTGAATCCCGCTGTCCTGCATCATGCGCAGAGGCGGCATGTCGTACGCCTTGTCTCCGTAGACGTTGTGAAACAGCACGCCCTGGATGGTCGGCCGGCTGTGCAACTGCACGCGCATGCCCAGTGCGCTCAGACGATCGAGGTCCTGCGGTTCGAGCTGATCGACATGCGAAAACGTCCAGCCCAGGCCCTTGACCGGCTTCGTTTTGTTGATCTCCTCGATCGCGGTCAGAAACGCTTCGATCGAACCGCGCAGCTGCGCATGTACGTTGAGCGTCATGTTTTTGTCGGCCACCGCCTGCGCGACGCGTTTCCACTGCACCATGGCTTCGGCCGAGGGCTGGGTCTTCTCGACCAGCGTGCTGTCGTGCAGCGGGAAATAAACGGTCTCGCCGTAGCCGAGGTTATCGAACCAGTCGTCGCCCTGGAACGGCTTCATGCCCTTGATCGTGTTGAGCACTCCGTCAACATCCTTCGGCGATTCCGGTTCCAGCCAGAGGTGGTAGTAAACGCGCATGGTCAGCGCTTTTTGCTGTGCCAGGGTTTTGACGGGTTCGAAATATTTCGGATGGAAGGAACGGCCGCCCATGTCGATGTAACTCGTCATGCCCATGCGGTTGAGGTCGGCGAACATGGTCTTCGCGTTTTCGGTCATTT
>CAZVDN010000375.1:0-3531 GCA_964625665.1 uncultured Streptomyces sp.
ACCGCCACCGGCACGATGCCGATGCCGTCGGCCAGTTCGGTCTGGCCGTAGCTGAAACGCGTATATCCGCTCATCGCGTCGATGCCGATCACGCCGAGCAACAGGCCGACGGTGGCCATCGCCAGCGTTTTGAGCATCGAGCCGCCGCTCATGTAGGAAAGCACCAGCAGGCCCATGGTCAGCAGCGCCGTGTATTCCGGCGGCCCGAAACGCAAAGCGAACGAAGCCAGCGTCGGCGCCAGCAGCATCAATGCAACCACCGACAGCGTGCCGGCAACGAAGGACCCGATCGCCGCGATCGCCAGCGCCGGGCCGGCGCGGCCGCGCTGCGTCATCGCGTAGCCGTCGATACAGGTCATGACCGACGCGGCCTCGCCCGGAATGCGCATCAGGATGGAGGTCGTGGAGCCGCCGTACATCGCGCCGTAATAGACGCCTGCCAGCAGCACGATGGCGACGATCGGATTGAGACCGAAGGTTGCCGGCAGCAACAGGCTGATGCCGGCCAGCGGGCCGAGGCCCGGCAACATGCCCACCAGCGTGCCGATAATGCAACCGGCAAACGCATAGGCGAGGACCGATGGCTGCATGGCCACCGAAAAACCCAACATCAGATTGGTGAATACGCCGTCCATCAAATGCCCCAGGGGCTGCGCGGCAGCTGAACTTTAAGCAGGGTCGCAAAAAGAAAATAGGACACAAAGGCAAAACCGAATGCCACCGTCCCGGTCGCCAGCGGCTTTTTGCGTTCGACGACACCGAGGATGAAAACCAGCAGCGCAATCATGGTCAGGCGGTAACCGATGCGCTCGAGCGCGAAGGTCGCCACGCCGCAGGCTATGAGCAGCACCACACCGCGTTTGCTCTCGCTCCAGTCGATGCTGTTGAGCAGCGGCGAGCCGTGGCCGCGCACGATGATCAGCAAGCCCAGCGCCCCGAGTATCGTCGCCAGCATCAGCGGCACGCTGCCCGGCCCGGGCGAGGCCAGCGAACCGAGCGGATAGGCGCGGTTTTCCCAGATGACAAATGCTGACAGCGCGATCAGCACCAGCCCGGCGAAATGATCGCCGCGCAACCCGCGGACGGATCCGTTGCTCACAGTCTGGTTCATGCTTATTTCTGCTCCTCGACCTTGCCGATGATGCGCACCACTTCGGCCAGTCGTTTGGCGTCGGCGGCCCAGTATTTGGCGAACTCCGGCGCGTCGAGATAATTTACCGGCGAATTGACGCGCGCCATTGCGGTTTTGAAATCCGAATCTTCAACCGCCTTCTTCGTCGCCTCGCGCAGCGTTCTGATGACGGGCTCGGGCGTCGCCTTCGGTGCGAACATGCCGGCCCAGATGTAATACTCGATATCGTGACCGAGTTCCTTGAAGGTCGGCACTTCCGGGAAACCTTCGAGCCGCTTCGCGCCCCAGCCGACGATCGGCCGCAATTTGCCGGCCTTGGCCTGGGCGCTGATCGCGGCCGGGCCGCCGACCGTCATTTCCACGTGGCCGCCGAGCACCATGGTGATCGCCGGCCCGCCGCCCGTGCTGTGCACGGCGCGCATTTTCAGCTTGAACGCGTGCAGGAACATTTCCACCGGCAAATGCAGCGCACCGTAGACCCCTGAGGTGGAAAACGACAACTGGCCCTGCTTCGCTTTGGCCAGCGCCACCAGTTCGTTCAGATTTTTTACCGGCAGCGAAGGATGGACGACCAGCACAACCGGGTCTGCCGATATCAGTGCAATCGGCGCCAGTTGATCCAGCGTGTAGGCCGGCTTCTGCTCGAACAGCTTGTCAGCCTCCGGCAATACTGACACGCTGGAGAGCGCCATCATGATGGTGTAACCATCGGGTTTGGCGTTGGCCACTGCCGCATTGCCGACTTTGCCGCCGGCACCCGGCCGGTTGTTGATGGTCACCGGCTGCTTGAGAATTTTCTCCAGCGCCGCGGCCGTCGGCCGGCCGGTAATATCGGCAACCCCGCCGGGCGGGAACGGCACGATCATGGTGATCGGGCGCGACGGATACACTTCCTGTGCGGCGGCGGCGAGCGCCGTCAGTGCCAGCGCAAAGCCGGCGATGGCGTTTCTCATGAGGCCTCCCGTTTAGACGAACGCTGCAATCCGATCACGCCACCGGGTTTTCCAGCGTGCCGATCGGTTCGATGGTGATGGCGACGACGTCGCCCTTCTGCAGGTATTTCGGCGGATTGAAGCCGATGCCGACGCCTGCGCAGGTGCCGGTGGCGATCAGGTCGCCGGGCTCCAGCGTCATGACGCGCGAGAAGGTTTCAATCAGCGTCGGAATATCGAAAATCAACTGGCTGACTAGCGCGTCCTGGCGCAATTCACCGTTCACCTTTGTAATCAGGCGCAGCTTGGTCACGTCCTTGATCTCATCGGAGGTGACGATGCACGGCCCCATCGGGCAGTAGCTGTCGAGGCTTTTGCCGAGAAACCACTGCCGGTGCTGGTTCTGCAGCGTGCGCGCGGTCGCGTCATTGATGACAGTGTAGCCGTAGACGTGATCGTAGGCGTCTTTTTTGGTGATGCCGCGGCCGCCGCTGCCGATGACGACGCCGAGCTCGCCTTCGTAGTCGGTCGAGTTCGTATAGTCGAGATAACTCAAAATCGGCGCGCCGGGCCCGATCACCGAATTCGGCCATTTGGTGAACGGAATCGGCAGCTCGGGGATCGCGTTCTTGCCGGCGCTGGCATCGACGCCGCTGTTGTGGAACTCATGCGCATGGTCGTAGTAATTCTTGCCGACGCAGAGCACGTTTTTTGCCGGACGCGGAATCGGCGCCAGCAGCTTGACGCTGCCGAACGGCAGGCGGCCCTCGCCGCTTTTGACCGCGGTACGCGCGCGCTTCAGGCCATTTTTGCCCAGCGCGATGAACGCCGTCATGTCCTTGGGCAGACGCGTGGTCGCCGCCAGATCGACGATGCTGTTCGATTCGGGATCATGCACGCCGATGCGCGCACCCTTGTGATCGGAAAAAGTGACCAGACGCATATTTCAACTCCGGAAATTAAAAGTCGGGATTCAGGGAGCGATTGAAACCCGCACAGCGCAACGGGCGTTCAATCCTGCAGTGACTAGTCGGGCCTCGCGCCGGAAGCTTTGACGACCTTCGCCCATTTGGCAATGTCGTCATTGAGATATTTTTCGAATTCCGCCGTATTCATGCCCATCGGCTCGGCGCCCTGTTCGTTCCAGGTCTTTTTCACGTCGGCGCGATTGGCCACCTTGACGATCTCCGCATTGAGACGGTCGATGACGGCTTTGGGCGTGCCCGTCGGCACCATGACACCCAGCCAGATCGTCGCTTCGTAATCCCTGATGCCGGCCTCGCTGACGGTCGGCACTTCCGGCAGCACTGCCGAACGCTTGAGTCCGGTGGTGCCGAGCGCGCGCACGCGGCCGGCCTTGACCATCGGCGTCATGGTGGTGATCGCATCGATCACGATCTCGACCTGCCCCGACATCACCCCGGTGCCCGCTTCGGAACTGCCTTTGTATGGCACATCAATGATGTC
>CAZVDN010000376.1:0-3511 GCA_964625665.1 uncultured Streptomyces sp.
CACACCCCGCATCGTCGTACGAACACTTCGAACACGCTTTATCCCGCCCCACCTTCTGGGCGCGCAACACGGCGGTTGGTATTGCCGTTCTGCTCAGCATCATTACCCTGGCCATTCTGTCGAACGCTCCCGCCGGTCACCGGTTGGCGGGGCTGATCGCCCAGACCTTTGGCGCATTGGAATTGCCGCAGGTGCCCAACAGGAACCCGGTGCCTGCCGAGGTCGATCCCAATTTCGCCAAATACCGGGCGCTCGGCGAGCACCTGGCGCGGCGCTATCGGGTTTCCGCCGAGATGACCACGCAGGTGGTCGCCAAGGCCCATGATGTCGGCAACGAGCTCAAGCTCGATCCGATGTTGATTCTGGCCGTGATTGCGGTCGAATCCCGCTTCAATCCGATTGCAGAAAGTGTGATGGGCGCAAAAGGCCTGATGCAGGTCATTCCGCGCTTTCACCCTGAAAAATTCGGCCCCTTGGGTGGCGAACAGGTCGCCTTTGAGACAACCGCCAACATCACGGTCGGCGCCAAGATCCTCAAGGAATACCTGGGCCGCACTGGCGATCTGAATGACGCCCTGCAGCTCTACGTCGGCGCGACCAACGAGGAAAACGAAAACGGCTACTCGTCGAAAGTCATCGCCGAGCGCGAACGCTTGCAAGGTGTGGTGCGGCAGTTGCAGAGCCGTGCGGTCATCCAGCAGCAGGCGCAGGCGCGGCTGTTGCCGCCGGCGATCTGACCGCCGGTCCGCTTCCGATGTCGCAGCAGGAGATTCCCAAAGACTGGTTCGAGTTCATGCAAAAGGCGTGGAACCCGATGTCTTTCCCGCTGCCCGGCATGATGACGCCGACCGTCGATATCGAAGAAATCCGGAAAAAAATCGCCGAACTGAAAGCGGTCGAAACCTGGCTGACCATGAATACCGGCTTCGTGCAGATGACGATCAAGACACTGGAAATGCAGGCCTCCGCCCTGGAGAGTCTGCGGGCCGCCGGGGAAGCGGCAAACGCGCCGCCAGCGCCGGGGAAGCCGCCGGGATCCAAGTAAGACCATCGTCCCGGCCTTCAGTCCGGGGCTGCAAATCAGCGTTTAAACGAAAGTAAGCGCCTCTTCACAACGCGCCTGAGCGGTCGCACGTCCATTGCGGGAGCGCAACCGCCGGCGCGCTCAAACAGCGCTTATTTCCCGATGCGATTGCGCAGCTTGCCGAGGTTGAAGCCCACGCCCACACCCACCGAGGTGCCAGTGGCGATGATGTCGCCGGCATCCAGCGTCAGGCCGGCCGACAGTTCGGCAATGATGCGCGGCAGTTTGAAATAGAGGTGCCGCGTGTTCGAATTCTGTTTGATTACGCCGTTGACGCTGCAGCGGATGTCGAGATTGTTCGGGTCCTTGACCTCATCGGCGGTGGCGATCCACGGGCCCATCGGGCAGTGGCCGTCGAGGCTCTTGCCCTTGAACCACTGTTGGCCGTGCCGGCGCTGGATTTCGCGCGCGGAGACATCGTTGATGACCGTGTAGCCGAAGACATGTTTCATCGCATTGGCCTCGGTGATATTGCGGCCGGGTTTGCCGATGATCATGCCGAGTTCGACTTCCCAATCGAGTTTTTCGGTCACACCCTTGTGCGCCGGCACATCGTCGAACGGGCCGTTCATGGTCGTGCCGGCTTTCGTGAAGAACGCCGGATGCAGCGGCATTTCCTGCACATGGGGGCGCGCTTTGGCGCCTTCCTCGAAGTGATCGAGGTAGTTCCAGCCGACGCAGAAAATGTTCTTCCGCGGGTGCGGGATCGGCGACAACAGTTTTACCGTTGAGAGCTTGATGCCCTTGCCCTTGTAGTTCTTGACCAGTGCCGCTATAGCGGCGAGGCCGGTTTTGCCGGCCGCAATCAGCGACACCATGTCGTTCGCATCGAAGGGCAGCTTTTTCCGCGCCCGTTTGGCGGCATCGCCGATATCAAGGGCCCGCTCGGCATCCAGCAGCACGCCGGTGCGCGCGGCGCCGCCGCGTTTGGGTTTGAAGGTAATCAAACGCATGGTGAAATCCTTTTCAGTTGGCAGAGAGTGACTTGAAACGTTCCATGGCGCGCACGAGTTCGGCGCAGATGCCCGGTTCCCATGCCGCATGGCCGGCGGCCGGCACGACGATGTATTCGGCCTCGGGCCAGGCCAGGTGCAGATCATGCGCGCTGACGGCGGGGCAGACGGCGTCGTAGCGGCCCTGCACGATCACCGCAGGGATATCGCGGATGCGCGACACGTTGTCGAGCAGCGAATTGATCGGCAGAAAAATATCATGTTTGAAGTAATGCGCTTCCATGCGCGCCAACCCGAGGGCGACGACGTCGCTGGCGAAATAGGCAACGGTGTCGGGGCTCGGCAGCAGGGTCGAGCACGAGCCTTCGTAGCTGCTCCAGGCGCGCGCCGCCGGCATGTGCACGGCCGGGTCGGTATCGGTCAGACGCTTGTGATAGGCAGTCAGCAGATCACCGCGTTCCTGCGCGGGAATCATCTGGGTAAATGCCTGCCATGCATCGGGGAAGATGTTTTTCAGGCCGTAGAGGAACCAGTCGATTTCGCTCTTGCGGCAGAGAAATATGCCGCGCAATACAAACGCGATGCAGCGTTCCGGGTGGGCCTCGCCGTAGGCGAGGGCGAGCGTGGAGCCCCAGGACCCGCCGAACACCAGCCAGCGTTCGATGCCCAGATGCACGCGCAGTTTCTCGATGTCGGCAATCAGGAGCGGCGTCGTGTTGTCGCGCAGCTCGCCGAGCGGCGTCGAACGGCCGGCGCCGCGCTGGTCGAAGATGATGATGTTGTAATGCGCCGGATCGAAGAAACGGCGGTGGTTGGGTGCGCTGCCGGCGCCGGGCCCGCCATGCAAAAAGACCACGGGAACACCGTGCGGATTGCCCGACTGCTCCCAGTACATCGTGTGTGTGCCGTCGAGGGCGAGCCGGCCGGTGCGGAAAGGCTCGATCGGCGGGTAGAGTTCCTCGCGGAACGCAGGTGTGGTGTCCATGCTGTAACTCGGGCGGCGCAGAGGGCGAGAACATAACACAAAGGGCAATCCCGGCGGAACGGGCGACCTTGCGCCCGCGAGGTGCTGCGTGCGGTGCGTTATAATGCCTTCCCCGTCGCACCAGGCACCCGCATGGACGAATCACTGCGCAAAGCCGCACTCGATTATCACCGCTTGCCGAACCCCGGCAAGATTTCCGTTACCCCGACCAAGGGGTTGCTCAACCAGCGCGATCTTGCCCTGGCCTATACGCCGGGCGTGGCGGCGGCCTGCGAGGCCATCGTTGCCGATCCGGCCGAAGCCCGGCTTGTGGCTATAAGGTCCGGTCTGGCCGTAGCCCGACACCCGGAGCATCACCAGCCGGGGATTGATCGCGCTCAGCACGTCCCAGCCGAGACCCCACGATTCCAGCGTTCCGGGCTGGAAGTTCTCGGTTAGCGCGTCGGCCGTCGCCACAAGCCGCTTCAGGATCGCCGCCCCTTCCGGCGA
>CAZVDN010000377.1:0-3508 GCA_964625665.1 uncultured Streptomyces sp.
GCTACTTACTTTCTCTTGGGCGGCCAAGAGAAAGTAAGCAAAGAGAAGGCCGCCCCGGTTCGCCGGTCCTTCGGACTCCCCTGCGCTGCTCGACACATCGGGCGGCTGCGCAACTCGCCCTCGCGATGAAACCGCGAGGGCTCAGACAGTGCTCGCCGACTTCCCCCGATGTGTCTGCGCTGCTCGGCGGCTCTCAGGGGGATTCCCGAGGGGCCGATTGGTGAGGTTCAACAATTTCGCAAAGCACAAAAAGCGCAGGGCATTGCGCCCTACGAGGTACCGGTGTTTACCAAAGCCCCTTCAATCGCCCGCCATCCAGATTCAGCGACACACCTGTGATATAGCTGGCGCGCTCCGAACATAGGAAGACCGTCGCATTGGCGAGTTCTTCGGGTTTGCCGAAGCGGTTGAGCGCGTTGCGGCGCGCGGCGAGTTTGCGCGCTTCGGATTCATCCTTGGCGTTGAGTTCGGCTTTCAAACCCTGCGCGTTGCGCTGCCAGAGATTGGTGTCGACCCAGCCCGGGCAGATGGCGTTGACGTGCACGCCGTCCTCACCGAATTCGGTCGAGAGCGATTTGGTGATGTTCAGGAGCGCGCTGTTGGTGATGCCGCTGCCGAACATGTAGGGGTCCGGTTCCTTGCCGGCGCCGCCGATGGTGTTGACGATGCGGCCCCATTTCTTCGCCTTCATGATCGGGTAGACGAGGCGGATCGCGCGGATGAAGCCGAAGAGCTTCGTTTCCAGCTGTTCCTTGAGGCCGTCGTCGGTCATCACCGCGTAGCGGCCCGAGTACATCTGGCCAGCGTTGTTGACGAGAATGTCCACGGTGCCGAACTGCTTGACGGTTTCATCGACGAGCTTCTTGATGTCGGCTTCCCTGGTCATGTCGGCGACCACGCATTTGATGTCGCCGCCGGTCTGCTTGGCGAGCTCGTCGCGGGTTTTCTGGATGGTTTCCGCGTTGCGGCCGCTTATCATGACGCGCACGCCTTCTTCGAGGAATTGACGCGCCGTTTCGCGGCCGATGCCGCGGCTGCCGCCGGTGACGATTGCTACGCGGCCCTTGATGCCTAGATCCATGCTGATGCTCCTGGGTTGAAAAGTCGGTTAATCGATCTTGATGCCGGCGGCGCGGATGATCTCGCCCCACACGCTGATTTCACGCGCCACATAGTCGCTGAACTGCGCCGTGGTCATGCGGCTGACCTCGGCGGAATTGGCGGCGAGCACTTCCTTGATCTTCGGTTGCTCCATCGCCGCATTGAATTCGCTGTAGAGCTTGGTGATGATGGTCCGCGGCGTGCCGGCCGGCGCAAACAGGCCCGAATAAAGCCCGAGGTCGAATTCGCCGACGGTTTCGGCGATGGTCGGCACGTCGGGCAGTTGCGCCGAGCGCTTCGGAAACGAAATGGCCAGCAGATGCAGGCGGCCGGCCTTGGCTTGCGGCACCGCTGCCGGCACGGTCGAGAACGCCACCCCGGTTTCGCCGGCAATCACCGACGACGTCGCCGGCACGCTGCCCTTGAACGGCACATGCGCCATGTCGATGCCAGTCATGCGCATCACGCGCACCATGCCCAGATGCGTGATCGCACCGCTGCCTGACGAGGCGTAGTTGAGCGAACCCGGCTTGTTTTTGGCGAGTTCGATCAGCTGCGGCAGCGAACGCACGTTGTGCGACGGGTTGGCGATCAGCACCATCGGCGAGCCGGCCACCATCATCACCGGCGCAAAATCCTTGATCGCGTCATAGGGCAGTTTCGAATAAAGCGACGGCGCGCTGCTGTGGCCGCCCATGTCGTTGACGAGCAGTGTGTAACCGTCGGCCGGCGATTTGGCCACCGCGCCCGCGCCCACCGTGCCGCCGGCACCGGGGCGGTTGTCGACGATGAATTGCTGACCGAGCGTTTCCGACAGGCGCTGGCCGATGGCGCGCGCGATCACATCGGTGATGCCGCCCGGCGGCCAGGGCACGATCAACCGCACCGGTTTGTCCGGCCAGGTCTGCGCGTGCGCGCTGAACGCAATTGTCGTCAAAGCAAACGCGCAGGCGCAGGCCTGCAACGCAAAAATTGTTTTTTTCATGACGCCTCCTCCAGGCTGAGCCTGCGATTCTACTGTATTGCCGGGCGTGCTTGACGCTCGCCACGAACAGCGTTGAAACTGGGGCGTCCGATGAACCTGCTGCGTCGACAGCGGGCGCGGACGGGGGAGTGGCGATGCAATTATTGAATCGGTGGTTGATGGCGGCGCTTGCCGGCGCACTCGTATGCGGAGCGTCAGCGATGGCGCAAAACTTCCCGCAGCGCGCGGTGCGCATCGTCGTTGCCAGCACGCCGGGTTCCAGCCCCGATGTCGTTGCGCGCCTGCTGGCGCAGAAACTCACCGAACGTCTGGGCCAGCAGGTCGTGGTGGAAAACCGCGCCGGTGTCGGCGGCAATCTCGGTGCCGAGGCGGTGGCGCGCGCGGCCGCAGACGGCCACACGCTGCTGCTCGCGATGTCGAGCCACGCCATAGGCATGACGCTCTACAAAAATCTCAATTACGACCTCGCGCGCGATCTCGCACCGGTGGCCGCCATCGCCTCGACGCCGTCGCTGCTGGTCACCCATCCGCAACTGCCGGCGAAGTCGGTATCGGCCTTGATCGCGCTGATCAGGGCGCGCCCGAACGAACTGCTGCTCGGCAGCGGCGGCGCCGGCACACCGCCGCATCTCTGCGCGGAAATGTTCCGTGCTGCCGCGAAGCTGCAGTTCACGCACGTGCCCTACAAGGGCATCACGCCCGCCTTGAGCGATGTTGCGGCCGGCCAGCTGCACTTCGCGTTTTCATCGCTGCCAGCGGTGATGTCCCTGGTGCGCAGCAATCGCCTGCGCGCGCTCGGTGTCACGACGCTCGCGCGCAGCAAACTCGCGCCCGAGGTGCCGGCCATCGCCGAAACGCTGCCGGGCTTTGAAGCGCTCGGCTGGTACGGCATTGCCGCGCCGACCGGCACGCCGCCCGCCGTGATCGAGCGTGTTCACGTCGCGGTGCAGGCGTCAATTGCGCAAAACGATCTGATCGATGCGCTGCGCAATCAGGGGGCGGAGCCGATGAATGCCACGACAGCGCAGTTCGGCGCATTCGTGACGAGCGAAATCAAAAAGTGGGGCGAGGTGGTGCGGGCGGTGGATCTGAAGGCGGAGTAATGTTGTAGCCCGGAAGGAGCGCAGCCTGTTTCTGGAACGTTGTTGCAGCGTGCAATCAGCTCGACGCGTAACGCCAGGCGACCTCGCGCCGCCGTGGTCAGCGTATCTTGTGTCTGGCCAGAAACTTCAGCGTGATCTTCGCGCATTCTTCCGGCGCGACCGCAGCCGTGTGATAACCGTCGACCGCGATGTTGACGAGTTCGGAGTTCGGGATTTTTTTCTGATAGGCCTCGAACTCCTTGATGCTGCGGCGCGGCGTGTCGTTGGCGATGACCAGCGTCGGCGCCTGCACGTCTTTCAATTCGGGATTGAGATCGAC
>CAZVDN010000378.1:0-3502 GCA_964625665.1 uncultured Streptomyces sp.
GGTCATGCGTGCGGCAAAACCGTTTTCCACTCCCGGATACCATTCAGGATGCGGACGCTGGGTGTCGATGGTGCCGGGCACGACGATGTTCACGGTGACGCCGAACAACGCCAGTTCATTCGCCAATGCGCGCGTCAAACCGACCAGCCCCATCTTGGTGCTGACACCGTGGGCGCGGCGCGGTTTGCCGTTATAACCGTCACTGCCGCCGATATTGATAATACGGCCCCACTTTTTTCGCACCATCGCCGGCAGGACCGCCTGACTGAGAAAAAACGGTGCGCGCAGATTGACCGCCATGACGCGGTCCCATTCTTCGGCTGTGATCTGCGAGATTTTTGAATGCGGCCGGATCGCCGCGTTGTTGATCAGGATATCGATGTCGCCGAATTCTGCCGCCACGGTTTTCACTGCGGCCTGACATTGCGCGACGTCACCGATATCCGCCTGCACAAGGCCGGCGCGGCCGCCGGCAGCAACGATTTCATCGCAGACGGTCTGCGCGGTTTTACGGTCCTCATGGTAAAGCACGACCGGCACTGCACCGGCGCCCGCGAGGGTCAGTGCCACGGCCCGGCCGATATTGCGGCCACCGCCGGTGATCAGTGCAACCCTGCCCGCAATACCGATCGATGCCGCACCAAAATCCGGAAGTGTCTTGCTCATGCCGTTCTTCGCGCCGCCGCCTGCACCGGCGCTGCGCTCCTTAGCTGGATTGGATCAGTAATTGCTGCGCACACGCGCCAATGCCGCCGCGCAGCCTTTGCCACCGGGTGCCGGGCGCACCAGATACTGGTATATCTCGCCGGCCCGCACCGTCAGCGTATGGGTCGAAATGTTCTCACCGCACTTCATGCGCAAGGTGTGCACGCCGGGCTGCAATTCGATCGGATCGGTGCGGGCAGCCACCGGTTTGCCGTCGAGTTCAGTGACCATGACGTCCTGCCCGAAGCGGGTTGCGCCGTAAAAGTAGGTGTCGCCGGACGTGATGAAAGCGACCTTGCCTGCCGGTCGCGGGCCCTGCGGCGGACTCGCGCAGCCGGCCAGCAGTGCCGCCGCACTTGCAACAATGAAAAAACGGCTCAGATGCATTGCCAAGGCTCCCCCGAATTTGTCGATTTTTTGATTCCTGCCCCAAGCCCGCCGGCGCATTGCCCATATTGTCGGTATTGCCTATGGCCGGCGGTGCCCCCTCAGTATAAGCCCTCGCGCGCCCAAAGTCTGTGCATGGACCGCGCCAGCCAGTCGAACCCTTAGCGTGACATCGTTCACAACCGCCCCCTCAACGCCGGCGGCATTATCTTGTAGACTTCACACTTCAAGAAGAGGACCTGCTGATTGAATCAGGAAACACAGTACATCACCTACACCGTGGTCGCCCTTGACGGCGACCGCTGGTTTGTCGAGAGCGACAAGGGCACCTCGGGCTATTCGTTCCATTCGTTGCTTGAAGCAGAACGCTTCGCCGTAACGCTGGCCAAACGCAATACACCGAGCAAGGTGCGCACGATCAGCGCCGACGGCGAACCGGTGGACGAACTGGTGTTCAATACGCCGGAAGACACCGGCCGCTAGGACAGAGCTGTCCTCAGGCTGCGATTCGGCACAATGCCGGCGTGCGCTCCGCCCAATCGGGCACGGCGATCTCGCGCATCACGACCTCGGGGCGCCGCAGATATTCGACCAGTTTCGCCGGTCCCGGCGCCGACTCGGCCGGACCGATGCCCAACCCCAGCATGCGGGCATGTGCGACGATGGAAGATCCGAACGCCACGCGGGCATTTTCAAAACGCGCGAGCGCCGCGGAAAGATCACCGGGATGCGCAAGGATCGCATCGGTCAACGCCACCGCATCGCCGGCGGCCTTGGTGACCCCCAACCCGACGTGCGGTCTGGCGACAAACGCAGCATCACCGACCAGCGCGACCCGGCCGAACGCAATGTGGGTTGATTCGAGATCGTAGATCGGCTGGAAAAACGGTTCCGGCGAGCGCTTGATGGCTTCGACGAACGACGGCGCCAACAGGCGTTCCGCGTCGGCATGCATGGCAGCGATGACTTCGCGGCGAATGCGGTCAGGCGGAATATTGTGTTCGTAACGCCGGCCTTCGGCGTCGGTAAAAATGTCTGCGAGAGCACCGGCAGCATCGACCGGCCGGTACCAGACGAAGTTGTAGCGGCGCCTGCCCGGCGTCGTGACATCGCCCCTGCCCGGCACCAGATAGGTCAACAGCATCTCGCCCGGCGGCAATCCAAAGGCCATACGGTCGACCAGATCGCGTTTTGCCGTTTCACTGAGGTCCGACTCCTCCAGCAGTCCGCGCCACGCAACGTAGCCGGCGTAGACGGGGCGTGCCTGCGGCGCCAGCTGTGCGCGCACGCCCGAGCGGATGCCGTCGGCGCCGATCAGCAAATCGCCGCTGGCCTTCGAGCCGTCGGCGAAAAATGCAGTGACCTGCCCGCCGTTTTGCTCAAGATGTTCGAACGAGCGGTTGTAGTGGTAACGCCCGGCGGGAAAGACATCCTTCAGCAGACGGTACAAACGCCCCCAGGCCGACAGCGTTTGCTTCAGCGGCATTTCTGCAAGAAGCCGCCCCTGCGGATCGAGCGTGGTGCGCGAATGCGTATCGCAACCGAGCGTTTCATCGACCACCGCACCGGCGCGGCGGATCGCATCGAACAGTTCGTCGTGAGTGACAATGCCGGCGCCTCGGTCGGCCAGGGCCTCGCCGACGCGTTCGAAGATCTCGACGTCCCAGCCGGCGCGCGCGAGCAGGTTGGCGGCAAACAGCCCGCCGAAGGACCCGCCGATGACGAGTGCTTTGCGCCGGTCAGCCATTGCCGCAGACCGCCGGTCAGGCAGTCGGATAGTTCAGTTCAATGACGACGCCGCTGGGATCGTCAAGAAAAATCTGGTGCAGGTTGAGGCTCGGCACGGTGCGCTCGCGAAACGGCACTTTCTTGCTGGCGAAATGTTTCGCCATACCTTGCGGGTCTGTGCCGACGAAGGCGATGTGATCGAAGGTGCCGGTGCCGTTTTTCAGGTCTTCGATGCTGCGGTCGCCGAGATATTCCTTCAGGCCTTCGGGATTGTTCGGGTCGATGCCGATGATATGCACGATCGCGTTGTCGTAGGAATCGTGGCTGCCGTTATAGAGCCAGAGACCCGGGAAATTGAACGGCGGACGCGGCCCGACGGTAAAACCCAGTATTTCGGTGTAAAACCTGCGCGTCGCTTCGAGGTCGAGCGTACGGATGGAATAGTGGCTGATTTTCGACAGCGGCATGGCGTTCTCCGGAATGGTTTGAGGCTGAGGCCCGATTATAAAACAGTTGGCGCAGGTTCCGGCGCCGTCACAGCGACGGTTGCGAGATCTGGTTCCAGAGCGCGCCATCGAAATGCGAAACGTCGGGGCGCAATTTCTCCGACACCAGATCGCTGCGCACAAAACACGAGTCAAGCTGATAGAGGCTGGGGCCGTAGTAGGCCAGATCGACGATA
>CAZVDN010000379.1:0-3497 GCA_964625665.1 uncultured Streptomyces sp.
AGCACCCAGCCCAGACGGCGCTGGATGTTCGACAGCGCGAATTCGTGCAGGTCGTTGCCGTAGGCCGACGCCACGCATTCCTCGACGATCACCATGCGAAAACCGCGGTTGTAGCCGCCGTAGGTCGTCGACAGCACGCAGGTATTGGTATTGCAGCCCGCTACCAGCACGGTATTGCGCTTCATGGCACGCAGCAGCAGTTCGAGCGGCGTATGCAGAAAGCTGTCGAAGGTGCGTTTGCTGTCCACCAGAAGGTCCGACGGCTGCACATCGAGGTTCGGCATCAGCTGCCCCTCGACCGAACCCGGGCTCTTGTGGCGCGCGAAATCGCTTTTCTTGTGCGGCGTGAACGACTCTTTCAGTTCCAGCATCGCGCGCTCGAACGGATGGGTCGCCATCAGCGGCGCCTCCCAGACGGTCGACGCGTGGACCACGGCGACGCCGCGCGCGCGCGCCATTTTCAGCAGGCGGTTGGTGCCCGCCATGACGCGGCTGCATTCAGGTTCCGGCACCGGCAGCGAAGCGAGTGCCGGATCGAGATTGCCGCGCTGACAGTCGATGGTCAGCACCGCGCAATCCGCGGGGTCGAGTGCGAGCGCCTGTTTCATGCGCTCAACCATGTTGCTGCGGTCGATCAGATTGGCCATGTCCGGAGCTCCGCGTTTAATCGACCGTGAGGCCGGAGGTTTTGATGACCTTGCGCCATTTTTCCACTTCGGCGCGCATGAACGGGCCGAATTTCTCCGGCGTGTTGCCGATCGGATCAGCGCCGACACCGGCCATTTTTTCACGCACTTCCTTGTCTGCCATCACGGTCGTCAACGCCGCGTGGAATTTTTTGATGTTCTCGGCGGGCACGCCGGCCGGCGCGACAATGGCATGCCAGGAAGACGCCAGCAGATCGGGCATACCACTTTCGCCGCTCGTCGGCACATCAGGCAGCAGCGCCGAGCGCGCCGGTGCCGCAATTGCAATGGCGCGCAATTTGCCGTCACGCACGAACTGCAGGAAGGTCGGCGGATAGAACACCATCTGGATCTTCCCCGCCACCATGTCGGGCAGCGCCAGACCGACGCCCTTGTAGGGCACATGCACGATATCGATTTTCGCCTGCGCCTTGAACAACTCGCCGGCCAGATGCACGCCGCTGCCGATGCCGGTCGAGGCGTAGTTGATCTTGCCCGGGTTGTCACGCGCGTAGGACACCAGTTCCTTCAGCGTTTTGGCCGTCAAGGCCGCGGGGCTGACAAAAATGAAAAACGGCACGTCGGCAATCTGCGAGACCGGTGCGAAGTTCTTCAGCGCGTCGTACGGCGGTTTGGCCTGCAGGTTGGGCGCAATGATGATCGAACCGACGTTGCCGTAGAGCAGGTTGTAGCCGTCGGGCGTGGCTTGGGCCGCGAGCGCCGCGCCGATCACCCCGCCGCCGCCGCCGCGGTTATCGACGATGACCTGCTGGCCGAGCAGCGGCGCCAGGCGCAGCGCCAGCAGGCGTGCGATGACGTCCACCGACTCGCCGGCCGGATACGGCACGATGATGCGGATCGGACGGTTCGGATAGGCCTGCTGCGCCCATGCGCTGTGCTGCAATCCGGCGAATGCGGCAATGGCCAATACCAGGTGAAGAAGTTTGTGCATGATGTTTTTCCTGTCAGTCATTCAATAAGATCAGTTCAGGCATTCAGCGCGCCGCGAAATCGATGCGCTTCGCGTGACCGGCCTTGAGTTTTCCATCGAGCGCGTCTTTCAGCCAGTCGGCGACGAACAGATAAAAGTCCGGCAGGCGCCCGCCGAAGGTATGGGTTTCGTTCTCGAACACCCACAGTTCTTTCGGGCACTTCAGCATGCCGTAAAGCTCTTCGCCGTCTTCAAGCGGACAGAGTTCGTCGAACTCGCCCATCGCCAGCAGTGTCGGGCACTTTATTTTATCGGCCAGCGGTGCCAGTGACATCTCGGCGATCATCGCATCGAATTTGTCTTCGTCGTATTCGTTCGACATGTACATGTAGTTGTGGCGATAGGCCGGCTTGCTGTGCTTGAAGATGGTGTCTTTCTGCTGATAGACGCCCATCGCGCCGACCACCGCCTTGATGCGCGGGTCGTGCGCGGCGACGCGCGGCGCCCAGTAGCTCCCCATGCTCCAGCCGTAGGCGCCGATTTTGGTTGCATCGATGCCCGGCGTTTTTTCGAGGAAATCGATTGCCGCCGAGCCGGCGCGTTCGAAGTTGTCGAGCGTCACCCAGGTCTCGCGGATGTTGCTCTCGCCCTGCCCCGGGCCGTCGATGGTCAGCGTGGCGATGCCGCGCCGGCGGAAATGGTTGTGGTACGGGCTCGGCATGTATTCCTTGATGGTATCCATGCCCGGAATCACCAGCACGCAGGGCGCCTTGTCGTTGCCCGGCACCGTCTGCAGGATGCCCGGTATCGTCTTGCCGTTTTCGAACGGGATCTCAACCCGTTTGACCGGCGCCTCGTCGAACAGCTCGGTGAACTTGGTGTAGCAATGCACGAGCCGCGCGTAGAGTTCGTGTTTCTTCGGTGTGTTCGAATGGATCACGCCACAGGCCGGCCCGTAGTAGAGCGCGGCGCGGTAATAAAACTCGGCTGCGCTTTCGCGGTGGCCGGCCGTTTCAGCCTCGCGCGCCAGCTCTTCTTCCTGCTTGGCGGTGCGCACCCATTCCTTGACCACGCCACCCGGCACCTTGATGCGCTCGGTGGTGCGCCGCACGTCCGCCGGACGGAAGCCCCATTCGACGAACATGACGGCACGGAAGCCGAACACATCCATGATCTTGTAAAGCTCTTCGGTAATCCACTTCTGGCCGCGACGGGCGTGATCGATCATCCAAATCTCCTGCATCCTGATAAATGCCGCGACAGTGCGCTACGCGCCGACCGCGTGCCGAACCCCGATTCTATTCGATACGGATGCCCGCTTCCCTGATGACGCGGCCCATGGTTGCCATCTCCTGCCTGAAATGGGCGGCGAATTCGTCGGGCGTGCTGCCGACCGCAGTGGCACCAACGCTGGCGAAACGCTCTTTCAAATCCGGCGCGTTGAGTGTTTTGACAATGTCCTGATGCAGGCGGCTGACGATGGCCGGCGGCGTGGCGGCCGGCACGACGATGCCCTGCCACTCACGCGAGTCGAAGCCGGGCAGCGCCGCTTCGGCAATGGTCGGAATGTCCGGAATCGCCGGATCGCGTTTTGCTGTCGTGATGCCGAGACCGATCAGCTTGCCGGCTTTGAAATGCGGCAGCAGCGTCGGAATGCTGCCGGCGTAAATCGAGACCTGCCCGCTCAGCACTGAAATCAGCGCGGGCCCGCCGCCGTTATAAGGAACGTGCACCAGCTTGACGCCCGCCATGTAACTGAAAAGTTCGGTCGCCATCTGCGTCGCGCTGGCGTTGCCCGAAGACGAGTAGTTGAGGCTCTCCGGCCTGGCTTTCGCCAGCGCAATGAGTTCCTTGATCGAACGCGCCGGCACCGACGGATG
>CAZVDN010000380.1:0-393 GCA_964625665.1 uncultured Streptomyces sp.
GGGCGATGTGACGGAAGCGGACCTCAAATTGCCGGCGGCTTGAATTAATCAAGTTCGGGAGTTTCTCCCTCGCCCTCTCCCCCTTGTCAGGGGGAGAGGGAATGAAATTACTCCGGCTGTATTCCCGCCGCCTTCACGATCTCGCGCATTTCCGCCATGCCGGCCTTGATGGTGTCGAGCACCTGCTCGGGCGGGCCCGCGCGCGTGAAAAGGCCCAGCGCGGTGTATTTCTCCTGAATGTCCGGCGCTTTCATGAACTGCACGATGTCGGCATTGATGCGGTTCAGAATCGCCGGCGGCGTGCCGCGCGGCGCGACCATCGCCCACCATTGCGACGGGAAGGCGTGATTGACGCCGGCTTCCGGCATGGTCGGCACATTGGGCAAGGCCGGC
>CAZVDN010000380.1:455-3478 GCA_964625665.1 uncultured Streptomyces sp.
ATCGCTGGTCACTGCCAGTGCGCGCAGTCGTCCGCTTTGCACATGCGGCACCGACGGCACCATGTCGGAGAAGACGAGATCGATCTGGCCGCCGACGAGATCGGTCACCGCCAGCGCGCCGCCTTTGTACGGCACGTGGATGATTTTTGTTTTCGTCACCGACTTGAACACTTCGCTGGTGACATGCGAGGTGGTGCCGACACCGCCGGAACCGGCGGTCAGGCGGTCGGGTTTGGCGCGGGCGAGCGCGATCAGTTGCGCGACGCTGGTCACCGGCACCGAGGGATGCACGACCAGCACCATGCCGGCGCTGGCGACCAGTGAAATCGGCGTGAATTCAGCCGGCTCCCAGCTGAGCTTCTTGTAGAGAAACTGGTTGTTGACCATGGCCGCACCGCTGGTCAGCAGCAGGGTGTAGCCGTCGGGCGCGGACTTCGCGGCGATTTCGTGGCCGATGTTGGCGGCCGCACCACCGCGGTTTTCAACGACGACCTGGCGGCCGAGCGCATCGGTGAGTTTCTGCGCGATCAGCCGCGCGACGACATCACTGGTGCCGCCCGGCGGAAAGGGCGCGACCATGCGCACGGGTTTGCTCGGATACGGCTGCGCGCCGGCGGGCAGGGCGGCAATGCCAAGGATGAGGGCGACAGCGAACTGCAACTGGCATGACGTCGGCGATTTCATCCGGAACCTCCCGCGGTCTGGATTGTGAATCGAAAAAATCAGTCGGCGCGCGCGCCCGATTCCTTGACGATGACGGCAAAGCGCGTTTGTTCGTTCTTGATGAAGGCGGCAAATTCTTCCGGGGTGTTGCTGGTCGGCGAGGTCGCCTGTGTGCCGAGCGCACGGATGAGTTCGGCCGATTGCGCGGCCTTGCGGATTTCGACATTCAGTTTCTGGATCACCGCCGGCGGCGTGCGTGCCGGCGCGAGGATGCCGTTCCACAGCGAGAAATTCATGTTCTTGACGCCGGCTTCGGCGAAGGTCGGCGTCTCCGCGAAGTATTCCATGCGTTGCTGGCTGGTGACGGCGATCGGCGTCAGGCGCCCGGCTTTGACATGGGCGGCCACCGTACCCACACCGCTAAAGGCCATCTGCACCTGTCCGGCGAGCAGGTCGACGGTGACGGGTGCTGCGCCCTTGTAGGGGATATGCAGCAACTGCGCGCCGATTTCGCGGCTGAAGACATGTCCGGTCAGATGCTGGATGCTGCCGCTGCCGAGCGAGCCATAGGCGATTTGTCCCGGTTTGGCTTTGGCCAGCGCGATGAGTTCGCGGATATTGTGCGCGCCGATGTTCGGATGCACGACGAGGATCAGCGGATTAAGCGAGGTGATCGATACCGGCGCGAAATCGCGCTCGGCGTTGTAGGGCAGCTTGTCGTATATGTACTGGTTGATCGAGATCGTCGAGATATTGGTCTGGATCAGCGTGTAGCCGTCGGCGGGCGCCTTGGCCAGCGCGTCCATCGCGATGATGCCGGCGGCACCGCCGCGGTTGTCGATGACGAACTGCTGGCCGAACGCCTTCGAAAGCTGCATGGCGTAGTTACGCGCGACAAAATCGGCGCCGCCACCCGGCGGCACCGGCACGATGAAGCGGATCGGTTTGTTGGGGAAAGGCTGCGCGTGCGCGGCGACGAACGCAAACGCGCAGGCGAGCGCGGCAAGCAAAAGGCGGGGCTGCAAACGGAATGACGGCACAGCGGGACTCCTCCGGTGGTGCGCCGTCGAATTATGGGTATCGGCGCCGTGCTAGTATAACTTCGATATTCCCGTCACCGTCAAAAACACAAACGACAACTTTCCATGAGCCAACAAAACACCGACCTCGTTACCACCGACCGTTTCGTCACCCATGTTTCCACCGTGCCCGCGATCAAGGGGCAGGTCACCGGGTTGTTCCTGCGCGAGCGCGCGCTGCCGGCCACGCTGGCGCAAAAATCGCCGCGGGTGGTGCTGATGGTGCACGGCGGCTTTGCGCCGGCGACTGTTGCCTACGACCTGCAATACAAGGACTACAGCCTGATGGCGGCGCTGGCGCGCGAGGGCTACGACGTGTTCGCGCTGTCGCATACCGGCTATGCGCCGTCGCCGCGGCCGCTGATGGACGATCCCTGCAACGTCGACAGGGAATTCCAGCACGAGCTCATTCCGCACGTGCTGCCGGGGCCGGCCGCGCCGCGGTTTCCCTACAAGCTGGTATCGAGCCGCACCGAGTGGGACGAGCTCGAAACGGTGGTCGAATACATCTGCAAGCTGCGCAACGTCGAGCGCATTTCATTTCTCGGCTGGTCGACCGGCACGCCGCGCGCCGGCGGTTACGCTGCTCTGCATCCGGAGCGCGTCGACAAGCTCGTCATGTTCGGCATTGCGCCGTTCTTCCAGCCCGACACGCCGCCGGCGCAGATGCCCGAGCCCGGCTCGCCGATGATTCTGCAAAGCCGCGATTTCCTGCTGCACAACCGCTGGCAGGACAACATCCACGATCCGGCGCAGCTCGAAGACCCGGCGGTGTGCGATGCCGTATGGCGCGAACTCATGGAAGTCGATACCGTCGGCGCCACCTGGGCGCGCGACGGCAAGGGCATCATGCGCGCGCCCAACCGCATGAACTTCGGCTGGAAGGACAACCTCGCGAAGATCAAGGCGCCGACGCTGATGCTGCTCGGCGAGTTTGACAGCTACGCCAAACGCATCGAGGCCTGGCATGCGCTGGCCGCGCCGCAGCGCCTGTTCATCAAGGTCGCGCAGTCCACGCACTTCATGCAGTTCGAGCGTAGCCGGCATTTGCTGATTCGCGCGGCGGCGTCGTGGTTTGCGGACGGCTCGGTCGACGGTCATGCGGGCGGCGAACATTACGCCGATACCACCGGAAAACTCAGCGCGCAGAAAGCCTGACGCGCAACGCGCTCAGGCCGTGCAATCAACAACCACCGTACCGCGCTTTGTGCCGGCCTGCACGGCATCGTGCGCTTCGGCGGTTTTGGCGAGCGGATGCACGGAGGAGATCGTGTGTTGCAT
>CAZVDN010000381.1:0-3468 GCA_964625665.1 uncultured Streptomyces sp.
TGCGTCGCATGGGGGCGGGCGCGTTTTGTGCGGTCGCGCAGGGCAGCGCGGTTGCTGATGCGGCAATTGTTCACCTGCGCTATTCGAATGCCAAAGCGCGGCGCACGATCGCGCTGGTCGGAAAGGGTATCTGTTACGACACCGGCGGACATAATTTGAAGCCGGCGCGCTACATGTTCGGCATGCACGAGGACATGAACGGCTCGGCGGTGGCAATTGGCATTCTGCTCGCGGCTACACGTCTGAAACTGCCGGTCAATATCGATTGCTGGCTGGCGATCTCGCGCAACGACATCAGTCCGCGTGCCTATCATCAGAACGAAATCGTGCGTGCGCTGAACGGCACGACCATCGAAGTCACGCACACCGATGCCGAGGGGCGCATGGTGCTGGCGGATACGCTGACGCTTGCGGCACGCAGAAAGCCCGACTTAACGGTGGACTTCGCCACACTGACCGGCAGCATGCATGTCGCACTCGGCAATCGCTATACGGGCGCGTTTGCGACACCCGACGCTCTCGGTGTTCAGGCGGTGGCGGCAGGTGTCAAAGCCGGCGAACGCATCTGCCTGTTTCCGCTCGACGACGATTACGACGACGCGCTCGACAGCAAGATCGCCGACGTCAAGCAATGCACGCTTGACGGCGATGCCGATCATATTCTGGCGGCGCGGTTTCTCAAGCGCTTTACCGCCGATACGCCGTGGCTGCATGTCGATCTTTCTGCCAGCAGTTGCAAAGGCGGCTTGGGTGCAGTTGCTTCGGACCTGACCGGGTTCGGTGTTGCCTGGGGCGTCGCCATGCTGGATGCAAAAAGACGCTAGACGTTTAACCGCGTGACGCCGCGACTGGATGAAGGGGGGACGTCCGTGCATAGCCAGTTTGATTTGCTGCGCGAGCGGCGCTTCCTGCCGTTTTTCTGCACGCAGTTTCTCGGCGCGTTCAACGATAACGTTTACAAGAACGCGCTGGTCATCATGCTGGCGTTTCACGCGGCAAGCCTGACCGATTTGAGTTCTGGCTTGCTGGTGAACCTGTGTGCCGGCTTGTTCATTCTGCCGTTTTTCCTGTTTTCGGCGACCGCCGGGCAACTCGCGGACAAATACGAAAAATCGACGATCATTCGATACGTGAAGTTGTTCGAGATTGCCATCATGGCGATCGGTGCGGTTGGTTTCGTGCAGGGAAACCTGACACTGCTGATCGGCGCATTGTTTTTGATGGGTCTGCATTCGACGATTTTCGGCCCAGTCAAATATTCGATTTTGCCGCAGCATCTGAGGGCTGATGAAATCGTCGGCGGCAACGGTATGGTCGAGATGGGAACTTTTCTGGCGATACTGGCCGGCACCATTCTCGGCGGGTTGCTGGTGGCGCAGGCGGATTTTGCACCACTGGTGTCGGCGACGGTGATCGGCATTGCGATCCTCGGTTATCTGGCCAGCCGGGCGATACCGGCGGCACCGCCCGCTGCGCCGGACCTCCGAATCAACTGGAACCCGCTGACAGAGACCTGGGCCAATTTCAAATTCACCCGGCAAAACCGCACGGTGTTTCTGTCGGTGCTGGGCATCTCGTGGTTCTGGTTTTACGGCGCGACCCTGCTTGCGCAGTTCCCGAATTACTGCAAGGACGTGCTCGGCGGCAATGAGCATGTGGCGACACTGATGCTGACCATGTTTTCGCTGGGCGTCGGCGCGGGTTCCTTGCTCTGCGAGCGGTTGTCCGGACACAAGGTGGAAATCGGCCTGGTGCCTTTCGGTTCGATCGGCCTGACCGTGTTCGCGCTCGATCTGTGTTTTGCGAGCCCGCAGCCGCCGGGCGGCGCGTTGGTGGGGGCGGGCGAGTTTTTGGCGCGTGCAGGCAGTTGGCGCATTCTTTTTGATCTGGTGATGATCGGCGTGTTCGGCGGTTTCTATATCGTGCCGCTTTATGCGCTGATCCAGACGCGTTCCGAGCGCAGCCATCAGTCGCGCATCATTGCCGGCAACAATATCCTCAACGCGCTTTTCATGGTCGGTACTGCGGCGCTGGCGGCCGCGATGCTGCATTCGGGGTTTTCCATTCCGCAGATGTTTCTTGCGATTGCGGTTTTGAATGCGGTGGTGGCGGTTTATATCTATACGCTGGTGGGCGAATTCCTGATGCGCTTCCTGATCTGGTTGCTGATCCATTCCGTTTACCGGCTGGAGAAAAGCGGTCTGGAAAAAATCCCCGATGAGGGGGCGGCGGTCATCGTCTGCAACCACGTCAGTTTTGTCGATGCACTGATCATCGCGGCGGCCTGCCGGCGGCCGATCCGCTTTGTCATGGACCATCACATTTTCCGCATTCCGGTGCTGAGTTTTATTTTCCGCACCGGGAAAACCATTCCGATTGCGCCGAAAAAGGAAGATCCTGCACTGCTGGAAAAGGCCTACGACGACATCGATGCCGCTTTGCGGGACGGCGATCTGGTGGCGATATTCCCGGAAGGGCGCATTACCGATACGGGCGAACTCTATCCGTTCCGCCCGGGCATCACGCGCATTCTGAATCGCTGTCCGGTGCCGGTGGTGCCGCTGGCGTTGCGCGGGCTGTGGGGTAGTTTTTTCAGCCGCATTGAAGGGCGTGCGATGTCCAACCCGTCGCGGCTGCGGCCGTTGCGCAAGGTTGCCCTGATCGCTGGAGATGTTGTCGCGCCCGATCAGGCGACGCCCGAGGCCTTGCAGCAAACCGTGTTAAGTTTGCGCGGCGACTGGCGTTAAGGGGCGGCTATGTGGTTTCTCGGATTACTGGCGGGCATGATCGTCGGCGGCATGATCGGTCATGGCATCGGCGCGTTCGCCGGTGCGGTGCTCGGGGCAATTGCCGGTGCAGCCTATCGCGCCGCGCATCCGGCGGGCGCAGAGGACGCCGGCGCACAGGCAAAGCGTCTGGCCGAACTCGAACGCAAAATCGACCACATCTATAAATCGCTCGAAGATATCCACTGGCGCCTGCGCAAGCTTGAGCAACCTGATGCGGTGGCAGGGCCGCGTCCGCTGGAGGCGGCGCGGCCGGCCGCGGACTCTGCAGTAGACGCTCAACCCGTGGCGGCCTCAACGCACGCTGATGTGGTGCGTGTCAGTGAGACGCAGTCCGAGGGCAGGGCGGGGGCTGCGGTCGATGCGGGCAAGGTGATTGACCCGGTCGCGCCATCCTTATCGACTGCATCGGTTGAGAGCGTCGGGCTGGATACTTCTGCAGCACAGATTCGCAGAATTGCCGAAGAGACTGCACGCAAACGCGAGGCCGTCGAATCGATGCAGCAAGCACCTGAGGAAACGGCAGAGGAGGTGGCGCCGACGGAACCGTCGCTATGGCAACGCCTGCTCTCGGGCAACATCGTGGCCAAAGTCGGTGCCGTCATTCTGTTTTTCGGCGTGGGTTTTTTGCTCAAGTACGCCTACGATCATGCGGTATTGCCGGTGCCGGTGCGTCTCGCCG
>CAZVDN010000382.1:0-3443 GCA_964625665.1 uncultured Streptomyces sp.
AGCGTGTCTATAAATAGATCGGCAAGTTTATGCCTTGCGAGATGTGCATCTGGCTTGGCGCGCTCCGCAAAAACAAGCCTTTCTCCCCTGATGCCGCGCTTCGCCGCCTCCCGCACCAGATTTTTTGAAACATCGTCGTTTGCCTTCAACAGCCACAAAACGCTCCCCGGCACTTTGCGCAGCAACCGCATCCATACGTCAAAAATTACCGGCGTAATCTTGTAGGTATTGTTAAAGCAGCAAAAAACAAAATCGTTCTCCGGCAATCCAGCCTCCTGCCGCGTGACAGAAAGCTCGGCGATTGGTCGTTGGACATCATTCGCCTGATAGCAATCGGGCAAGCAGGCAACTTTTTCCGAATAGAAACGCTCTTCGTCCGCTTTGATAACGTGGCGGTCCGCGATGATGTAATCATAGTAGTTTGCGCCGAGTGTTGCCGGAAAACCGAGATAGTTCACCTGTACCGGGCTAGCGCGACGCGAGAAAATTCCCGCTCTCCCGTATCCGAAATATCCGTTTAGATCGACTAGTATGTCGATATTTTCCTTTTTTATAAGGGCCGCAGCGTCATCGTCGGTCATTCTTGATATGTCGATTACCCGATCTACGGCGCGTTCGATTCGCAGCCTTACCGGACTCAAATCAGCGTACCCATTGTCAAATGCATACAAATCAAACGCATTTCGGTCGTGATGTTCTAACAGACCGATCAACAGGTGCGAAGTCGCATGACTGCGAAATTCCCCCGACACATATCCGATGCGGATTTTCCTGTGGCCGGACCTTGCTGTGTCCGCCGAAAAAGTTGCCAACCCTGGATATTTGTCATCCGCGTAAATCTGCGAGCACCGCAGCGAATCTTCCGGTGAATTGCATATTGCCTGAAACGCAAAAGGCGTAATTGCACGGTGACCCTTTCGAACTTCATTCACGCAATCTGCAACGTCACTCTCAAAATTTTCCCAATCGCAGCAGTGCATATTGGCGTGAAGCAACTCCCCTTTCGCATATTCATAGTCGGGCTGAAGCGCAATCAAGCGCCGCAAATCAGCAGCTGCATCTGAATATCTTTCGAGCGGAATCAGGGCAACGCTACGGTTTTTCAGCGCTTCGATGTGAGCAGGGACGGATTGCAGGATACGAGCGTAGCTTTCCAGCGCATCGTCATAGCGACGCAGGTTAAATAACGCATTCCCGAGATTCAGCAATGCGCCAGGATAGGAATTGTTTAACGCCAGTAATCGATTCAGTACTGCAATCGCCTCTTCATGGCGCCTCAGGTCAAGCAATACGTTTCCGAGGTTGTACAATGCTTCCGCGTAATCAGGCCTGATCGACAGCGCCATTTCGTAATTTGAAATGGCCTCCTGATAGCGCTTAACCTCGCGCAAAGCCTTGCCTCGGTTGCAGAGCGCCTCAGCATATCGCGGCACTATAGTCAGAACGCGGTCAAAGTCCGCAATTCCCTCCTCATGCCGGCCAAGCAAACAAAGGGCGGTGCCATGCCCAACAAGCGCTGCCGGGTGGTTTGGCACGACGGCGAGGACCATCGCAAAGCTTTCGATGGCTTCATCTGGCCGACCCAACTCAACTAGCGCGCTTCCTTTTCCTGCATGGGCATCTACATGATTGGGATTGATCGCGAGTGCATTGTCAAAACTATCTAGCGCCTCTTGATAACGCTTTATTTCGCGTAGGACATTGCCAAAGTTGGAGCGCGCATTCGCGTTTCTTGGGTCCAAAGCAATAGAGCGTCGGAACAATTGCAGCGCAGCATCAAAACGTTTGTTTTGCGCCTCCAGAACGCCAAGCAATTGCAATACGTCTGGCTGTGCCGGCGAACGCTTTAGAATTTTCTTGTATAAAGACTGCGCTTTTTCAAAATTCCCCTGCTGATGCAGAGAACGCGCTTCGTTGAATAAATGTTCGATATCCATTATTACGGATGGCCAATGCACTCCACTTGGTACACGACCAACGACCGCACATCAATAGTTGGCGTGTCGTACCAAGTTGCGAGAATATCCGATTCAGGGCGACGCACGATACGCAAAGGTAGCTTTGCGCATCGAATGGCAAAAATCCACCGGCAGAAAAAATTACTCAATTGGAAATCGGGTTTCCGCGGAATAACAACTTTTCACTGGAAATACGCTTCGGCAATATTGCCGGAATGTGCGCGCAACGTGCCCTGACCCAGCCTTACCACCCGCTCAAAATCTGGCGCGCCCGGCCCGATTCGAACGGGCGACCTTCGCCTTCGGAGGGCGACACTCTATCCAGCTGAGCTACGGGCGCTGTGCTGAATGCAAAACAGGGGGGCAAGCATAGCGTTTTTCCCCCCGAACGTCCAACCGGCACCGTGCGGACGCCCTCGTTTTACGGTCACGGGGCATTCTCGCTATAATGGCGGCCTTTAGAACGCAGCCGTACGGGACTTATCATGAGCGGAAACCACACTGAAGAACACGAATCGCCGATCAAGACGCCGAAACAGTTGATCATTGTTGTCGTGCTGGCTTTCGTGGTACCGATCGGCCTGATCGTGCTGTTGTCGCAGCTGTTCACCACCGGCCTGAAGACCGGCGACAAAAACGCGGCATCCAACGAAGCTGCCGTCGCTGCGCGACTCAAACCGGTCGGCCAGGTCGAAGTGACCGACCCGAATGCACCGAAAGTCGAAAAATCCGGCAAGGAAATCGTCGAGGCGGTTTGTGCCGCCTGCCACAGCAGCGGCGCACTGGGCGCGCCGAAAATCGGTGACAAGGCGGCGTGGAGCGTGCACATTCCTCACGGGCTCGGGCACCTGACGCAAAACGCGATCAAGGGCGTGAAGCAAATGCCCGCGCGCGGCGGCAACCCGGACCTGACGGACACCGAAATCGCACGCGCCATCGTTTACATGGCCAACCAGTCCGGCGCGAACTTCCAGGAACCCGCTGCAGCCGCAGCGCCCGCGAAGAAATAATTCCGCCGATGCGGAAGAATAAGGCGCAGCGCAGTCTGCGCCTTTTTTTCGTCCGGCAGTCCGTTGAGTCCCCGATCCGCAATTCCCGATCCTGACCTCATGGCCATCTACGCAATCGGCGACGTGCAGGGCTGTTACTCGGCGCTGCGCCGCCTGCTCGACAAATGCGGTTTTGATCCGGCGCGCGACCGCCTGTGGCTGGTCGGCGATCTGGTCAATCGCGGGCCGCATTCGCTGGCCGTATTGCGCTTCGTCCGCGAACTGGGCACACGCGCCATCACCGTACTCGGCAACCATGATCTGCATTTGCTGGTGGTCGCCGCCGGTTATGCAAAAGCGCACCACGGCGACACCATCGACGCGATCCTGCGCGCGCCGGATCGCGACGAATTGCTGCACTGGCTGCGCCACCGCCAGTTGATGCACGCCGGCAACGGTTATGCGATGGTGCATGCCGGACTGCTGCCGCAGTGGA
>CAZVDN010000383.1:0-2967 GCA_964625665.1 uncultured Streptomyces sp.
GCCGCGAACTGTCGCCGTCGCTGGCGCGCCAGCCGAAAATTTTCACGCCGTTTTATATCAGCATGGTGCGCGTGGGTGAAATGACAGGCCAGCTCGAAGAAGTTTTTCTGCGCATGTTTCACCACCTCGAGTTCGAGAAGTACATGCGCGAGCAGGTCAAGTCCGCGATCCGCTATCCGAGTTTCGTCATTGCGACGATGGGTGTCGCCATCGTCATTATCAATCTATTCGTCATTCCTGCGTTCGCCAAGGTGTTCAAGGGCTTCAACGCCGAGCTCCCGCTGATGACGCAGGTGCTGATCAATTTCTCGAATTTCATGGTTGCATGGTGGCCGGCCATGCTGGTCGGCCTCATTGCCGCGATCGGCGGCTTTGTTTCATGGACAAAAACGCCGGCCGGCAGTTATGCGTGGGACGAGATCAAGCTGAAAATCCCGATCGCCGGCAAGATCATCCTTAAGGCGACGCTGTCGCGTTTCGCGCGCAGCTATGCGCTGGCGAGCCGCAGCGGCGTGCCGGTGGTGCAGGCGCTGACGACGGTGGCGCAGACAGTGGACAACGATTTTGTCGCGCGCAAGGTCGAAAAAATGCGCGAAGGCGTCGAGCGCGGCGAATCTGTATTGCGTACCGCGGTGAATGCCGGGGTGTTTACCCCGGTTGTGCTGCAGATGATTGCCGTCGGCGAGGAGTCCGGCGCGATCGACGACATGATGCAGGAAGTCGCCGAACTCTATCAGCGCGAGGTCGAATACGAACTCAAAACATTGTCGTCGCAGATCGAGCCGATCCTGATCATCTGTCTGGCGATTCTCGTCCTCATACTTGCGCTGGGTGTCTTCCTGCCGATCTGGGATCTCGGCAAGGCAATGATCAAGTGACCATGGCAATGTCGGCTGCGCGCGCGGTCCGTGCCGCTGCGCGTGGCTTTACCATTCTGGAACTGGTGCTGGTTCTCATCGTCGTCGGCGTCGCTGGTGTGGTCGCAGTCGACCGTTTTTTGTATTACCAGGAACTCGCTGAAAAAGCGGCGATGGATGCTACCCTGGCTTCGTTCAAGATGGGGTTGCAGATCCGCAGCGCCGAACTGGCAATTTCGAATGGCCAGAGCGCAGCCGGCGGACTCGAAAACGAAAACCCCGTGCGTTGGCTGGCGGAAGCCCCGGCCAATTTTGCCGGCGAGTATCCGGCGCGGCCGCAACCCGGGCAATGGTATTTCGTCGCCCGTGATGCAACCCTGGTCTATGTTCCCAGCAGCAGCCGCTACCTCACCCTGCCGAAAGGCACCAACGGGGAACTTCGCTTCAAAATCAAGCTCAATCGCGATGTAGCGCCGGCTTCAGCCGGCGGATCACGAATGCCTGAAGGGGTGAGTATCGTTGCCACCAGCGAATATCAATGGTTCTGAGTCGCCGATGTTATAATCGCGACAAAACCGTTTGGAATTCGACAGTTAATTTTGGTCGAACGGCAATTTTTGTGCGAAATATCACAATATGAGGTCAGCGATGCGGGTCCGGAACGTTGGTTTTACCCTGATTGAGTTGATCGTCGTCATCGTGATTCTCGGCATTTTGGCGGCCGTGGCCCTGCCGCGCTATGCGGCATTGCAGACCAATGCACGGATCGCCAAGCTGAACGGGGCGTTGGGATCGGTTCGCGGGGCGGCGGCCATGACCCATGGCGCCTGTCTGGCCACCTCGACGCCGACGGCGTGCACGTCCACCGCCTTCAGTCTGGGTATGGAGGGCGTTAACGTTACCCTTATTAATCAATACCCTACGGCCGATGCGGCCGGCATTATTTTGGCCGCCGGGCTGACCATCACGCCGGCCGAAGGTTTTGGAACAACGGGCGGTGGCGGGGCCGCCGGCGACACGATCACAGTCCAGGTGCTGGGCAATACACTGGCCAATTGCAGCTTTACCTATCAGGCGCCGACGGCCGCCGGAAACGCTCCAGTTTATGGCGCGCCGGTCGTTACTGGTTGCTGACGCTGGCACGGAACCTGCTGCATATCGGGCAGCAGGTACCAAATGCGCTTCAAGTAATGTGCGATAAAGCACGGAAACAATAGTTGGATAGGAGATTGCAATGAGAGCAAGACAGCAAAGTGGTTTTACCCTGGTTGAACTGGTCGTCGTGATCGTCATCCTGGGCATTCTGGCGGCGACGGCGATTCCGCGTTATGCCGCGTACTCGCAGCAAGCCAAAATTTCGGCACTCAACGGCGTCGCCGGTGCAATCCGTTCGGCGGTGCTGGTGGTACAGGGACGCTATATTTCGACGGGCGCAACGGCTTCGCCGATCGCCATGCTGGACGGCACCACGGTTGCGGTGTCGATCGCGGCCACTAGCCCCGGCATTCCGACCGCGGCGGCAGCCGGTATCGGCAATGCTGTGGTCGCAAACGGTTTCGCAGCGGCGGCAGGCGGTGGCGGCTGGCAGTGGGATTTCGTGCCCGCGCAGGCCAACTGCAACGTGGTTTATACGACGCCGGGCGCTGCGCCGTTCTTCGCTGTCACGGTGACGACGACCGGTTGCACCTGATGTATTAAGGCTGGCCCTCGGCCGGCACGGCACAAGGGCGGTTGCTGCGTGAGACGTGGTGGCCGCCTTTTCATTTATGCAACGGCATCAGGGTGGCGGAATGAAACCGGCGGTCGCAACGCAAACGGGATTTACCCTCGTCGAACTGGTGACCATCATGGTGGTGGTCGGCGTTCTGGCGGCGTTTGCTGTGCCGCGCATGGTGGACCGCGGCGGTTTCGAATCGCGCGGCTTCTACGACCAGGCGCGGGCGATTGTGCGTTATGCGCAAAAGATTGCGGTTGCACAACGCCAGTCGCCGCCGAAGCCGCCGGTGTTCGTCGTGATCACTGCAACCAATATCCGCGTCTGTTACGACGCTGCGTGAGGAACACCGGTCAATGACCCGACGACCGGGGCACCGCTCGCGCTCACGGCACC
>CAZVDN010000383.1:3007-3422 GCA_964625665.1 uncultured Streptomyces sp.
GACGTGCGCGTCGAGCGCATCGGCTGCAGCTACGCGCCCGGCGACATCAACCGCACGTTCTACATCGAGCCGGTGACCGGTTACGTGCATTGCCTGATCGGTGACGCAACATGCCAGTAATGCGACCCGGCGAGCGCGGCTTTACGCTGATTGAACTGGCATTGTTCATTGTGGTGGTCGGCGTCGGTGTGGCAGGCACTCTGATGGCTTTTGATTATTCTTCGCGCGACAGCGCTGATCCGGTGGTGCGCAAACAGGCGCTGGCGATCGCCGAATCGCTGCTCGAAGAAATCCAGCAGATGCCGTTCACCTATTGCGATCCCGATGATCCGGCGGTTTCGACGGCGACCAGCGCGGCCGGTTGTGCCGTTGCCGAGGCGATCGGGCCCGAGGCCGGCGAATCGCGTTACAGCGC
>CAZVDN010000384.1:0-3377 GCA_964625665.1 uncultured Streptomyces sp.
GTCCTTTACCGGATCGTAGGGCGGTTTCGCATAGAGGCTGGGTGCCACCGCAATCGGCCCGATCGAACCGAGCACCATGGTGTAACCGTCAGGCGGCGCCTTGGCTGTAATTTCCATGCCGATCACGCCGCCGGCACCGGCGCGGTTGTCGACAATCACGTTCTGTCCCCATTTGTCAGTCAGCTTCTGCGCGATGGCACGCGCCGTGATGTCCGAACCGCCTCCGGGCGGCGACAGCACCAGCAATCTCACGGCTTTGTCCGGATAAGCGGATGGCGTCGCGGCAGCGGCAAGAGAGGGCACCGCGGCGATACATAAAAGGGTTGCAGACGCGACAGTTCGGTGCATGACAGGCCTCATGGGTGAGCAAATGGGGTAATTCCAGACAACTCTAGCAATTAGGGTACCACCGAAGAAGCTTTGTCGGCGTTTGCCCCGTTTGTTCTTTGCACGACGGCCACGTATAGTCTCGCCGGTACGGCGCAGGCTGCGTTCAATAAAACAGGTGCCGGCGATTTCGCCGGTATCACTGCGCGGGTCAATTCAATGGAGGAGCAGATGATGGTCAAAGGACAATCGTTTTTGGCCGCACCGGCAGCGGGCCTGTTGCTTGCACTGGGCGGCTGCGCCACGCCCGGCAGTGATCTGCCGTCGATGGGCAATGCGTTTTCGCTGACTTCGCCGGCGTTCCGCGACGGCGGCATGATGCCGGTCAAATACGCCGGCAACATCAAGAGCAACCCGAACTGCATCGGCGAAAATATTTCGCCGCCGCTCGAGTGGAAGAACGTGCCCGCCGGCACCAAGAGCTTTGCGCTCATCATGGTTGACCCCGAAGGCCGCGCCGGCCTGGGCGTCGATCACTGGAACGCCTACGGCATTCCGGCCGCGCGCAGCGGCTTCGCCGAAGGCGAGACCAGCACGCTCAACGACAAATACGTCGGCGGCAAGGGCACGGCGGGCGTCGGCCACTACCTCGGGCCCTGCACGCCGCCGGGCACCGGGCTGCATCACTACACGTTCACGCTGATCGCCACCGATCTCGAACCGAATGCGCTGCCGGCCGGGCTGACGCGCACCGAGTTGCTGGGCAAACTGAATGGCCACGCAAAGGGTGCGGCAGGTCTGGTCGGGCTGTTTGGACGGGCAAAGGATTAGGCGCGGCCGCATGTGCGCGTGCTGAAACCCATCGCCAACGCGGAAGGCCGCGGCATTTCTGTCGCGGCCTTTTTATTGCGGCTTGTTTCCCTCAGATGTTCCGGAGGCGGGCGTCTCGAACACCGATCGCAGCCAGCGCAACCACGCGCAGATTGCAATCAGGCTGATCAGCACCGCGGCGATGCCGAACACGATGCGCCCGGTCGACACGCCGGGTTGGGACGTGGCCGTCATGATGCCGAACGACACCGAACCGCTGAACTTGCGCTCCCCCGCGCCGAAGGCGATCCAGGCGGGAATTGCCGCGAACAGGCTTAGCAGCAGCGCGCCCAGAAAACCCTGCAGGCGCCGCATCGACGGCGGGACCAGAATCATCACTGCGGCGAGCATGAAGACAATGCCGCAGGCGCCCACCACCCATTGCGGTGCGTTGAACTTTGCTTCCTTGGCGGGGACGACGTCCGCCGCGATGATCAGGATGAACGCGCCGACCAGCAGACAGACCGCGGCAACGCCATAACGCCCGGCTGGTGATGGTTGCGCGGCGGTGGTTGGGCTGTTTTCGGGCATGGCGGCGGGCGTGTCAACTCTTCAAAGCATTCAACCGATGCATTTGTTAGCGCGTGCAGGTCAAGGCGCCGGGGACGGCATTCTTGCGCTGAGTATCGAAACCGCTTGCGCGCTCAGGACGCCGACCGGCACCGGGATCCTGGCCCCGGAGCGCAGACCTATCAGCCAGAAATCCGGCAACCGCTTCAGTGCCTGCAGTTCCTCCCAGCTGACCTCGAGCCGTTCGGTCGCGGTCTGAAATGCGAGGCGGGTATCGAACAGTTCGACCGTGACCCGGCGGTGCGGCAAGTGGGCAAGGCGTTGCACCGCTGCCTTCGGCAGCCACCACCACGCAATAGACCAGGCCAGCATCAGAATGATGAGAATGGCCGGCGGCAGTCCTGAAACCAGCCACAGCCAGTGCGACCCGGACGACAGGCTCAGGTAACAGATCGGCACGCAGGCGGCGATCACCAATAACTCTTTTGTTTGCAGATGTTCGCGTGCCAGTGCGACGAGTTCCTGCCGAATCGCTTTGGCAAAAAACGCATCGGTCATCTCGAAGGAAGCAGAAACGGCCTGCGTTGAAGTGTCTGGTTCCATGGTCAGCAGTGCTTTTGGCGATCAATGTTTCGTCATTGCGGTGATTCCCGGTGTCCGGTATGCAATCAAATCGCATAGCCCCTGATAAATGCTGAAGCAGAAACGCTGGCAACATCCGCAATCCCCGATCGCGCGGGAACCCGGCAGCAATACAGGCGGTCAGGAGACTGCGTCCATCTGAATGAAAAGTGTAGCCCGAAAGGAGGGCAGCTTGATCCGGCCTGGTTAAAAGGCACTATTGCCGCCCGGTTGTTCTGCGATGTTTCAATGGCCGACCCCGTCAAATGAACGCTGTCGCGCTGAAGGTAACGCTCTTTTCGGGATGATCTTCGAACAGTACCTCGGTAATGGACGACAGCGGAACAAAAAAACCGCCTTTGGTCCCGCCGGACAGTATGCAGGTGATCGAGGTGGCGAAGCATCGCGGAAAAAAAGGCTCATTGTCCGGGATGGACTGGATCATCTCGTCATAGCCCAGCCAGGTAATGGACGAGCCGGCGGCGCGCGCGACAACCGTGCCGACATAGAAAGCCAGAAGATACAGAAAGTTCTGGTTCGGCTGCGGATCGAAGAATTCATCGGGCTTGGGGCCCAGCCGGGTTCGTATTTGCGTGAGCAGATGGTCTACGCGTTTCAAACTCTCGACCGAGTAGTCGAGATTCGACTGCTGCAACGCCTTGGGAAAAGAAAGGCCGCCGTCGAACGGTTCTTTGTTATCGAAGGCCTGGAGGTAACGATCTGCAATGTGATTTAGCGACATGTCTCGGAGTTGAGAGTGAAGGTGAATTTTATTGTAAGAACATGGTGAATTTTCTTTGTTTGCTGTTGTGTTAATACATTACGCTGGGAACAGGTGCCCTGGCAAACGGCGGTGAGTCGGGGTCGGACGATCTCCGGGGCGACCCCGGAATACGCGTCGCTCGATCCGGGACTACGGGCCGTGCCATTCAAGGCCGAATACATTTAGGTCGTAACTGACGTTATCCGGGCGCCGCTTCATAACTCATGCGGCGCGTATAATCATTTTCGGCGTCACGTCCGGGGGAGACAGTCATGATCGGTTGGTG
>CAZVDN010000385.1:0-1681 GCA_964625665.1 uncultured Streptomyces sp.
CAGCTGGCGCTCGTCGCGGCGCGGCGAACGGCACAGGGCGCACACTGTTTCCTCGGTAAACGTATTGCAGCGTTCGCAATGCCGGATCAGATCGAGCGCGCTGCCCAGCGCGCGCGCCAGCCTGCCGGCCCCCGCGTGGTCGCGCTGCAACAGGTGATAAGCCATGCGTTGCGCCGATTTCGGGCCGACGCTCGGCAGGCAACGCAGTGCGTCGATCAGTTCTTCAAGACTGGATGGATTCTTCATTTAACCGCGCGTCCGTGGTGTTGCACGCAGGCCGTCGAACAAAGCCTCACGCGTGGCCTGCCGTCTCAAAACGGCATCTTGAAGCCGGGCGGCAACCCTAGGCCCGCGGTCATGCCGCCGAGTTTTTCCTGGGTGGTCGCCTCGACCTTGCGCACGGCATCGTTAAACGCGGCAGCCACCAGGTCTTCGAGCATTTCCTTGTCGTCCTTGAGCAGGCTGTCGTCAATCATCACACGCTTGACGTCGTAGCGACAGGTCATCACCACCTTCGCCATCCCGGCACCCGCCTGGCCTTCGACTTCGACGGTCGCCAACTGCTCCTGCATGCGCTTCATGTTTTCCTGCATCTGCTGGGCCTGCTTCATCAGGCCAGCCAATCCGCCCTTCATGTTCATAGCAACTCCTTGCCTAGTGCAATGGTTTGATCGATGACGGCACTACCCGTGCATCGAAGTTTTCGATGAGGTCGCGCACAAAGGGATCGCCGTCAATCGCCTTGGCCGCTTCGCTCATCTGCTGTCTCTGTACGCGGTCGCGCGCTGCTGCCACCGGTTGCCCGTCAACCTCGCCGACGCTGATTTCAAGCCTGATCTTGCTGCCGATGTGCAGTTCGAGCGCCTGCTGCAGCCTTTCCATATAGGACCGGCTGTTCAGATGGCGTTGCGCATGCGCCACGCGCAGTTCAAGCCGGCCGTCCTGCCATGAAACCAGTTCACAGTTGTGCGCCAGCATGCGTTCCATGCCGGCCAGCGGCAGGCCCGCGACGAACGCAGTCCAGTCGCCGTCAATCGAGTTCTTTTTTTTTGAGCCTTCGGCGTTTGCAGCAGGTGCAGCGTTACGCGCCGCCGGTCTTACAGGCGACGGCGTAGCCGCAGTCGCGGGTCGAACCTGCCCTTTTCCACCGGCGCCCGGCGCGAACGCCAGCATGCGCATCAGGGTCATCGTGAATCCGGCATATTCGTCCGGCGCATAACCGATTTCCTGCCGGCCCTGCAGCGCGATCTGGTAGTAAAGCTGGATTTCTTCGGCGGAAAACGCCGCCGCCATCTCGGTGAGGTGGGCGCGCTCCGGATCATCATCGCCGATCGCCGACGGAATCGCCTGCACCAGCGCCACGCGATGCAACAGCGTGCCGAGGTCCTGCAGTGCATTTTCAGAAGATAGGCTGCGCTCGGCCATGCGGTCCGCCACCGCAATCATGGCGGCGCCATCGGTGGCCTGCAATGCAGCGAGAATATCGCGCAGGTACTCGCGTTCGACGCTGCCCAACATGGCCCTGACAGAGGCGGTTTCTACCTTGCCGCCGCCATGCGCGATGGCCTGGTCAAGCAAACTCAGGCTGTCGCGCATGCTGCCGCGGGCCGCGCGTGCCAGCAATGCCAGCGCTTCGTCCTCAAAGCCGATTTTTTCGAGCTCAAGCACCTTGGATAGTTGA
>CAZVDN010000385.1:1691-3373 GCA_964625665.1 uncultured Streptomyces sp.
TCTGCTTCAGATTGAATTGAAGGCAGCGCGACAACACGGTGACCGGAATGCGTTGAGGATCGGTCGTCGCCAGAATGAATTTGACGTGCCCGGGCGGCTCTTCCAGCGTCTTAAGCATGGCATTGAAGGCGCTGCGGGAGAGCATGTGCACTTCGTCGATGATATAAACCTTGAAGCGGCCGCCGGTCGGCGCATAAAGCGCGTTTTCGAGAAGCTCGCGCATGCTGTCGACCTGGGTGTTCGAGGCCGCATCCAGTTCAATCAGGTCGACGTAGCGGCCGGCATCGATGTCCGTGCAGGCGCGACACTTGCCACAGGGTTCAGCGGTGACGCCCGTTTCGCAATTCAGTGCCTTGGCGATGATGCGGGCGATGGTCGTCTTGCCGACGCCGCGCGTGCCGGTAAACAGGTAAGCATGATGCAGGCGCTGCTGGGTCAGCGCATTGCCCAGAGCCCTGACGACGTGCTCCTGCCCGACCAGTTCAGCAAACGATCTGGGGCGCCATTTGCGGGCGAGGACTTGAGTCACGATAAGTCAGTGCCGGTGGGGCCCGCCGGCGCATTCAACCGCGCGCCGGCCGCATGCCCGTCGCGTCAGAAGTGATACTGCAGACGGACGATGTTGTAGTTAATGCCCTGGTTCGGCGCTTTGATGCCGCCGTTGGACAGGTGCTGATAGCGATAGCCGATGTCGAACTGGCCTTTGTCGCCGAAACGCACGCCGGCGCCGATATGGTCGCCGAACTGGAAACTGCTGCCGAACTGGCGCTGGGCACCGACAAACGTCTTGGAGAGGAAATGGAAACCCACTGCCAATTCAGCGTAGGGCGAAAAGCCTGAAATCGTGTTTTGCTGCAGGCGGAAGGTCGGCGTCAAACCGATTTCAACGATGCTGGAGGTTGCATAGCCGCCGGTCTGGAACGGGCTGTTGTTGTCCCAGTAGCCCAGGCTTACATCCCAAAAGCCGCCAACATGCCAGTTGCCGAAGTCGACCAGCTTTTTGTTCCAGTCCCACAGCATGCCGACACGGTACATGTTGACGCTGGAATTCGAGGAATCCGATTTGCCATACTCGAACGAGTAGCCGTCGACGGCAAACGCCGCCGGACTGGCGATCAACAGGGCTGCGGCAAGCAACAACCGGACTTTATGCATGGGCGTCCTCAATTCGGCTAAAAAACATCGATATCACGATGATATCGCAAAAGAAATAGGGAGGCGAGCCTTGTCCCCGGCACTTGCAATAAATAGCTGTGGCTGCTTCCTTCCGGACCTGACCAGGTTCACTACCTTGCAATGCGGGGGGGCCCGCCATGGTCGTACAGGCGACATTATGCCCTGTGCGGACACCCTCGGCGAGCACTTCCGGCATGGCGCAGGCCGGCCGGGAGCGCGTGATACAATTTTTTCAAACAAGCCGTAACGCCACCCGGGAGGAATACATGTCGACGCAGACCATCGAATCGGTACTGAACGAAACGCGCACCTTTGCGCCGGATACCGCCTTCGTCAAACAGGCCACGATTTCGGGCATGGCCGCCTATGAGGCGCTGTGCGCCGAGGCCGACAAGGATTTCACCGGCTTCTGGGCCAAACTTGCGCGCGAACATGTGCTTTGGCAAAAGCCGTTCACACAGATCCTCGATGAGTCCAACGCGCCGTTTTTCAAGTGGTTTGCCGAC
>CAZVDN010000386.1:0-3369 GCA_964625665.1 uncultured Streptomyces sp.
CCTCAACCGCATCAACGTGCTTTTTTCGGCACTTTCCAGCCGAGCAGCTTCGCCGCGTTGCCGCCGATGATCTGGTCTTTCTGTTTGCGCGTCAGTTTCTTCGATGCATTCACAAAATCGACCGGCTTGTAATAGCCCATGTCATAGGGGTAGTCGGTGCCGATCACGACATGGTCCGCGCCCCACAGGTTGACCAGATGCTCGAGCTGGGTGTGGCTGAACACCATGGTGTCGTAATAGAACTTCTTCATGTAGTGCGTCGGCGGTTTGGTGATGAAGTCGTGGCATTCCGGGCGCACGCGGTAGGCGTGGTCCATGCGCGCCGGGTAGTGGCCGGCATAACCGCCGCCGTGCGCGGCAACGAATTTCAGTTTCGGATGACGCTCGAGCACGCCGCCGAACACCAGATGGTTCAGCGCCAGCGTGGTATCGAGCGGATTGCCGATGACGTTGGCGAGAAAGTGCTTGCTGATGCGCGAGGTGTCGGTAAAGCCGGCCGGGTGCAGGAAAATCATCGCGCCGAGTTCCTCGCAGCGCGCGAAGAGCTTTTCGAACATCGGGTCCGACAATTCAAGGCCGCGCACGTTGGTGCCGATTTCGATGCCGAAGAAGCCGAGCTTCTTCATGCAATAGTTCAATTCGTCGAGCGCGAGGCCCGGGTCCTGCATCGGCAGCGTCGCCAGCGGCGCGAAGCGGTCGGTATGCGTGGCGGTGATCTCGGCGAGCCGCTCGTTGATCTTGCGCGAAATCTTGCGGCCGAGTTCGATATCAAGGCCGTAGTAATACTGCAGCGGCGAGGTCGAAATCGCCTGCACGTCGATGTGCATCTTGTTCATGTCGGCGATGCGCTGCGACACGGAGGTGAGCTTGCGGTCGAGTTCGGCGCGCAGCTTTTGCTGGTGCGCCTTGGTGCGCGGGTCCTTGTACTGCGCGGCCCAGTCGGCGGCCGGCTTGTCCGATTGCTGCGCAATCGTGTCGGCCTCGGGGGTGTGAATATGGCAGTGCAGATCGACACCGAAGCTCTTGTTCGCGGCGCCGGCGCTCTTGACGGTCTTGCGGCTGGCAGGTTTTTTGGCCGCGTGCGAATGCGACCCGCAGGTAAACAACATGGTTCTTCTCCCCGTTTTCGGTAAAGCTGCGATGTTATTGGAAGCAGCCGTCCGACACAACGGCGCCGACGGGGATTTTGCTTAACGCGCGAGTCCGAGGTCGGTCATGATGGCGCGCAGCTCCTCCTGCTGCGTCTTGAGATAGGCGCGGGTATCGGCGCTTTTCAGAAATCCGCCGCTCAACTGGTCGGATTCAAGCATTTTGTTCCATTCGTCAGCCTCGACGACTTTCGCCAGGACGTTTTCCCAGTAGGCCGTCTGCGCCGCGCTCATGCCGCGCGGCCCCAGCACCACGCGCCAGTTCGAAATCACCGCGTTAGCGCCCTGTTCGGCCCAGGTCGGCACGTTCGCCATCGGCCCGGCGACGCGTTTCGCGGACGTCACGCCGATCATGCGCAGGCGGCCGCTCTGCACCTGCGGCAACAGCGTCGAAAACGGCGCCACCGCCACATCGACGTGGCCGCCCAGTGCCGCGGTCATGGCCTCGCCGCCCGAATTGAACGACACTACCTTGAGCTTTTTCACGTCTCCGCCGCTCAGCCGGGCGACCATGCCGAGCGACATGTGATTGTGGTTGCCCACGCCGGACATCGCCGCGCTTACCGACGTCGTGTCGGTCTTCAGAAGTGCCATCAGATCGCGTCCGCTTTTGATGCGCGAATCGGCCTTCACGGCAAAACCGACGTATTCATTGAGCAGCAATGCCACCGGCGTCACATCGGCCAGGCCGATGCTGCTGCGGCCATTGATGTTCTCGGCGAGAAACGTCACCGAGGTAATGGCGAGAAAATGGCCGTCGCCGGCGTGGCTGTTCAGATAGTTCATCGCCACTACGCCGGAACCGCCGGGCTTGTTGACCACGGTCGGCGACAGTTCGACGAGCTTGTTCTCCTGCATGATTTTCTGCATCAGGCGCGCGACCTTGTCGTTGCCGCCGCCGGGCGCGGTGGTAACGACAATCTCGGCGCGCTTGTCGGGCTTCCATTCGGGCGCAGCGGCAGCGATCGCCAGCGCCGGCAACAACAGCACCGCAAACAGGGCGCCTTTCATTTCTGCGGAATGACCAGAGACAGAATCACGCATGCTTAATCGACCCTCGCCCCGGAATCCTTGATGACTTTCGCCCACTTGGTCACCTCTTCGCGGATATAGGTCGTGAACTGGTCGACGTTGTTCTGCACCGGATCGAAACCTAGCACCGCGAGGCGCTCTTTCACATCCGGCATGGCGATGACTTTGGCGATTTCCGCATTGAGTTTGACGACGATCGCCTTCGGCGTGCCTGTCGGCGCGAAAAAACCGATCCAGGTGTAGTCCTCATAGCCGGGAAAACCCTGTTCGGCCACGCTGCCGACTTCGGGCAGCGACGGCATGCGCTGCGGGCTCGTCACCGCAATGCCGCGGATCTTGCCTGACTTGATCAACGGCACAGTCGGCGGCATGGCGGTCAAGCCGACCGGAATCTGTCCGGCCGCGGTCGCCAGCATGGCCGGCGCGGCGCTGCTGTAGGGAATATGCGTGACGTCGAGTTTGGCCATCAGTTTGAGCAGGCGCTCGCCGGTCAGATGCGGTGTGCTGCCCGCGCCGGCCGAACCGTATTGCAGTTTTTGCTTGCGGCCGAGCGCGATCAACTCCTGCAGGTTGTTGGCGCTGACCCCGGGATGCACAAAGATCATGTTGGGACTGACGCCCGCATTGATGATGGGCGCGAAATCCTTGAAGGGATCGTAGCCCGGATCCTTGTAAAGGCTCGCTGCCGCCGCGTACTGGCTGCTGTTGCACAACAGCGTATAGCCGTCGGACACGCCCTGCGCCGCAATGCGCGTGGCAATGGTGCCGCCGGCGCCACCGCGGTTATCAATGACGATCGTCTGGCCCAGCACTTCGGCCAGTTTCTGACCGACCACGCGCGCCATGATATCGATCGGCCCGCCAGCCGCGCCGCCCGCCAGCACGCGCACCGGTTTGTTTGGATAATTCTCGGCGGCAAAACACACCGGCAGCGCCAGCGCTGCGGCCATGCAGGATGCAACCACCGACAGCCGGACGCAGGAATTCTTCGCCATGCTTCCTCCTCGCTTCTGGTAAACCGTGTTTTTATGGTTTGTTTTCCCGAAGCATCCACCGCCCTGCCGCGTGCGTCAAGCACGCCTTGGAATCAGGCGACGACCAGCACCGGCTTGCCGAGCATGCGCCGCGAATCGAGCGCGTGCAGCGCTTCACCGACTTTGTCGAGCGTGTAACGCCCGGCAATCGTGAT
>CAZVDN010000387.1:0-3353 GCA_964625665.1 uncultured Streptomyces sp.
CGGCAACATGGCTGCAGCCATCCTCGGCGGGCTGGCCCGCGACGGCTTCGATGCCGGCGGCGTCAATATCGTCGAGCCGCTCGCAGCGGCGCGCGAACAGCTCGCCCAGCGCTTCGGCGCCGGCGTTGCCGGCAGCGTTGGCGAACTGACTGCGGTCGGCGACGTCATCGTGCTCGCAGTGAAGCCGCAGCAAATGCGCGAGGCATTAAAACCGCTCGCCGGCCGCCTGCAACAGCAGGTGGTGCTGAGCATCGCCGCAGGCCTGCGCGTGGCGGACCTGTCGCGCTGGCTGGGCGGCTATACGCGCATCGTGCGTTGCATGCCGAACACGCCCGCACTGATCGGCGCCGGCATTACGGCAGCCTGCGCACCGGCCAACCTGGCAGCCGAAGGCCGCGCGGCCGTCGAACGCATCCTCCAGGCCATCGGCAAGGTCGTCTGGGTCGATGACGAAGGCCAGCTCGATGCGGTCACCGCCGTATCGGGCAGCGGTCCGGCCTATGTGTTTTATTTCATGGAGGCCCTGCGCGACGCCGCCACGGCGCTCGGCTTGTCGCCGGCGACCGCCGCTGAACTGACGCTCGAAACCGTGCTCGGTGCTGCGAAACTGGCAGCCGGCAGCAGCGAAGACGTCGGCGTGCTGCGCGAACGCGTAACCTCGAAGGGCGGCACTACCGAGGCGGCGCTCAAGTGCATGGCGGCGGACAAGGTCAAGGAATCAATTCAGCGTGCCGTTAATGCTGCCAATGACCGTAGCCGTGTCCTCGGCGCGGAACTCGGCAAAGACTGATTTAATCCATCCGATGCTGGCACAGACGCTGATATTCGTTGTTTCCGCCCTCGGCGATTTTTTCGCCTTTGCCTTGATCACGCGTTTTCTGCTGCAGTGGGTACGCGCGCCGGCCCGCAACCAGCTTTCCGAATTTGTCGCGGCATTGACGAATTTCGTCGTCATCCCGACGCGCCGCTTCGTGCCGGGCTTATGGGGCCTCGATCTGGCGACCTTGCTGCTGGCGCTGCTGACGGAAACGCTGAAGCTCTGGCTGATACTGCAAATCAAGGGCGCGCAATTCGGCAACGCGGTCGGCACCGCCGTGGTGGCGCTTTTCGCCCTGGCGGCGATCCATATGTTGCAGTTGATGGTCTATCTGGTGATGGGCGCGCTGATCCTGCAGGCCATCCTCAGCTGGGTGAATCCCTACAGCCCGATCGCACCGATACTCAACAGTGTGACGCGGCCTTTTTTGCGTCCGTTTCAGCGCGTCATCCCGCTGGTTGCCAACGTCGACCTGTCCCCGCTGGCGGCGTTGTTGGTCTGCCAGTTGATTCTGGCCGTGCCTTTGACCTGGCTTGAGACCAATCTCGGCCGCCTGATATGACCGCAGACGGCGGAACGTGGTGGAAAAGCGATCCTGCAGGCGGAAAAATTACATTGACATTGCATGTGCAGCCGAACGCCCGCCAAACCGCTGTGGTCGGCTGTTATGGCGACGCGCTAAAGCTCAAAATTGCCGCGCCGGCGGTCGATGACAAGGCCAATCGGGCGGTAATTGACTTTTTACATCAATGGTTTAAGCTATCCACTACAAAAATCAGCATTCGTCACGGCAGTCGCAGCCGCCGCAAGATCGTCGAACTCGCCCACTGTGATGCCGATACCATGAAACATCTCGCACGTCTGGAGTCGTCATGCCCAGCCAACTAGAACTACGCATCGCCCAGTTTACGAACTGGCGCACCCAGCTTGTCGCCTCCATTGACGAGTTCCGCGCCTGGCAGGACACCTACGGGCACGCCGACATCGAGCAGACGCTGCGCATCTACGACATGGTCGAAGGGCTGCGCAACGACCGTATCCGCCTCGCCTTCATGGGCGAATCCGCCGAGGACAAAATCGGCCTGATCAACGCACTGTTGTTCTCCGACCTGCCGGGTGGTCTGCTGCCGCTGGGCGCCGGCAGCGAGTTTCTGTGCGCGACCGAGATTTATCATGATCCGAGCGAGTCGCCCTATGTGCGGGTGCTGCCGATCGACACCCGCAAAAAGCAGGAAAGCATCGCCAACCTGCGCCGCAGTCCGATCGAATGGATCACCATGCGCCTCAATCCGGATTCGCCGGAGTCGATCGCCGAGGCCACGCGCAGCCTGATGGAATCGCGTGCCGTCAGCATCGACGAAGCGCGGTCGCTGACGCTGACGAATGTCGAGCGCAGCGGCGACGCCGTGATGATTCCGGCGTGGCGCTACGCGCTGATCAACATGCCGCACCCGATGCTGAAAAGCGGCCTCATTGCACTATATACGCCGGGGCCGCAGATGCTGTCGGCCGAGCCGGAAGTCGCGCTGCGCATTGCCTCGAGCGCGCAATCGCTGCTGATGGTGCTGGGCAAAGAACTCGCGAATTCATCGCGCGATGTCTGGAAGCAGTATGCGCAGAACTCCCAGGCGCACAAGTTTGTCGTGCTCGACAGCGGCGCCGGCGCCGATGCTGGAACAGCCGCGAGCGTGGCGACCGCCCTCGAGCTCGCCAATGAAAATGTCCTCGCCCTGCCGATCAAGCAGGCGGTTGCGGCGCGCCTTGCCCATGAGGAATCCAGCGAATTGCTGGAAGGTTTTTCGCGGCTGGAAAAGCTGCACGCTGAGAAGCTCGTCCCTGAGCGCCAGGCCCTGCTGCTCAATGCCGTGGCCAAGGAAATCGGCCCGCTCGTGCAATCAGCGCGGCAAGCCGTGGCGGCGCGCTTCATCTCGACCGTCAAGGAGATGCAAGACCTGACCTCGACCTCGGGCAAGAACCGCAGCGTCGCCCAGGATATGCTGACGCGCCTCGAAAGTGAGCGCAAGCTCTACCAGAAAAGCGTGGCGCAATTCAACGTCACCTACTCCGACCTCAACGCCAAGGGCCAGGAACTGCTGGCGACACTGCACGATGACCGCATCGAGGAAATTCTCAGTCACGACCGCGAATTCATCCAGGGTGCCTGGACCACGGCGGGCATGTGGAAAAACATGCAGGGGCTGTTTGCCTATTTCGCCACCCAGGTCGAAAAAATCCTGAATTACGCAGAAAAATTGCGCGACGCCGTCGAAGGCATCTATCAGAGCTTTCATGAAAACTTCGGCCTTGCCAAACTCAGCCCGCCGCCGATTACGCTGCAAAAACACCTTGACGTTATGCACGCGCTCGAGGAAAACGCGCGCTCCTTCTGTCACGACCCGATCAATATCGCGACCTACAAGGACTTCCTGATCAAGAAGTTCTATGACGGGATGGTCGAAGAAGCGCGCCAGCAGTTCGAGCTGACCCGCCTCGACACCGAACACTGGTTGCGCGGCGCACTGGGCCCGCTGAATGG
>CAZVDN010000388.1:0-3330 GCA_964625665.1 uncultured Streptomyces sp.
CCTTCAGCGTCGATGCGCGCGACGAAAACGGCAGGATCGTGCCGACGGCGATCGCCGCCGAACGCCCGCTGACCATTTATGTCGACAAGCGTGAAATCGTCACGCTGATGACGCTCGGCCGCGCGCCCGAAGCCCTCGCCATCGGTTATTTGCGCAATCAGCGTCTGGTAGACCGTCTGGAGGAAATCGTTTCGGTGCAGGCAGACTGGGAAGTCGGCGCAGTGGCTGTCACCACCCGCCACGGCCTCGCCGATCTCGACGGCCGCATGCAGAAGCGCACGGTCACCACCGGTTGCGGCCAGGGCACGGTATTCGGCGCCCTGATGGACGACATCGAAAAGATCCGCCTGCGCGACGACGTGACCCTGAGCGAATCAACCTTTTATCAGCTTATCGACAATATCCGCCGCCACGATACGGTCTACAAATCGGCCGGCGCCGTGCACGGCTGCGCGCTCGCGCACGGCGCTGAGATTCTCATGTTCATTGAAGACGTCGGCCGTCACAACGCAGTGGATGCCATCGCCGGCCGCATGTGGCTGGACGACATCGACGGCAGTGACAAAATTTTCTACACCACCGGACGCCTGACTTCGGAGATGGTAATCAAATGTGCACAGATGCAGATTCCGCTGCTGATATCCCGCTCCGGCCTCACCCAGATGGGATATGAAGTCGCCGCCAAAACGGGCATTACCATGATCGGTCGCGCCACCGGGAAGCACTACCTGCTGTTTACGGGCCAACACCGTTTCACCAAATAAATCCGAATAAGCCCCTGAAGCCAACATGCTCGATTCAAAACCTGCAATCACCGGTGTGGTGCTGGCCGGCGGCCTCGGTCGGCGCATGGGGGGCGTCGACAAGGGGCTGCGCCCCCTGCATGGCCGGCCGATGGTTGCCGCCGTCATCGAACGCTTCGCGCCACAGGTCAGCGAGTTGCTGATCAATGCCAATCAAAACATCGGTGTCTACGCGCAATTCGGTTACCGTGTGGTGCCCGACGTGATCGGCGGTTATGCCGGGCCGCTCGCCGGATTGCATGCTGCACTGACGGCGGCTACCCATCCGCTGGTGGCCACTGCGCCCTGTGATTCGCCGTTTCTCCCCACCGACGTGGTGGCGCGGTTACACGATGCAATGCTCGCCCATCAGGCGCAACTGGCTGTGGCAAAAACCGGCCAGCAGGCGCACCCGGTATTCTGCCTTTGCCAGCGCGACATCCTGCCCCACCTCGAACAATTTCTCGCCGGCGGCGGACGCAAGATCGATCTCTGGTATGCGACGCTGCGGGTCGTTGAAGTCGGTTTCGATGATGTTGCCGACGCCTTCAGCAACATCAATTCGCCGCAGGAACTGGCAGCCTTCGAGGCTACGCCGCCGCGTTGAGCGGATATCAGTCGTCCTGCTGTAAAACGTGCAGCGCGCCTTTGAGGCCGATCTTCGGATCGGTCACGATGTGCACCGGGTAACGGCGCAGAAAATCCTCGAACCGCCCTTTGCCGGTAAACGCGCGCACGAAACTGCCGTCACCAAGCTTGGCCGCGATCTGCCGCGCGATGCCGCCGGCAATGTAAACGCCGCCGCGAGACAGTGTCGTCAACGCCATGTTGCCGGCGAAGGCGCCGTAGACCGCAATGAACAGATCGAGCGCGCGCACCGCCAGCGGATCGCGTTTGCTCACCGCAAATTCCGAGATCGCAGCCGCTTCGTCCTGCTTCTGCATGGCCTCGAGCAACTGGCGTGACGGCACGCCGCCACCGGAATTCTGCAAAAAACTGAATATGCGCAGCAAACCCGGCCCCGACACGATGCGCTCATAGGAAACACGCCCGAACGGCTTGCGCAGGCTGGCCAGCAACGCGTCCTGCGTCGCGTCGAGCGGCGCAAAATCTGTATGTCCGGCTTCGGAGGGATGCACGGCGTAACTGTCGCCCTGCCAGTTGAGCATGCAAACCCCCAGCCCGGTGCCCGCTCCAACCACCAGTCGGGTGCCGTGCGGCTGCGCCACCGCGCGCTGCACGGTCACCACATCATGTTCGCCAAGGCTGGCGATACCGTGGCCGACCGCGGCAAAATCGTTGAGCAGTCGCACTTCGGGAATCTTGAAACGCGCACAGAGCGCCGCCGCGTCGATCTGCCAATCGAGGTTGGTCAGGGCACAAACGCCGCCTTCTACAGGCCCGGCCACCGAAAAACACGCAGCATCAACGCTGCCCGCAACCACACCGGCCTGTGCAAAAAAATCCTCCAGCAGCGCTTCGAATATGCTGAACGCGCTGCTGCGATAGGAACCCTCATGTACGCTGCGCAGGGCGCCGTCCTGCTCGACGAACAATTCAAGCAGCGAACGCGTGCCGCCGATGTCACCGACCAGCGCGAAGGACCTGCGACTGCCCGGCACGCTCATGCGCGCTCCAATACGGCAGGCTCGGTTGCATCGGCACCGAGCAGCACCGCCGGTTTCGAAATAAAGTAGCCCTGCGCATAATCGACGCCGATGCTGCGCAGTTCTTCGAGTATCGATGCATCTTCGACAAATTCAGCCACGGTCTTCAGTCCCAGAATGTGTGCAATGCGGTTGATCGCCTCGACGATGGCGCGGTCCATCGGGTCGCCCGCCATGCCGCGCACGAACACACCGTCGATCTTGATGTAATCGACCGGCAGATACTTCAGATAAGCGAACGATGACATGCCGATGCCGAAATCATCAAGCGCAAAGCGGCAACCAAGCGTCTTCAGTTCGTGCATCAGCACCGCCGCCTTGGTCAGATTGGCGATTGCCGTGGTTTCCGTCACTTCGAAGCAAAGCAATCCGCGCGGCAGATTGAAACGGTTGATCAGCTTGCGCATGAAGTCCGTAAAACTCGCGTCGTTGATGCTGGCACCCGAAAGATTGACGGCGTAAAAAGCACTCGTCTGCTGGCTGCCGTCGCGCGGAATCGCGCCGATTTCGCACTGCGCCGCCAGAAACTCGACCAGCGAACTGATCACCCAGCGCTCGATCGAGCCAAGCAGATTGTAGCGTTCGGCAGTCGGCATGAAGGCACTCGGCGGCACCGGATGACCGTCGCGATCGAGCATGCGCACCAGAATTTCGTAATGCGGTGTGTCGCCGTCGGCGGCATTGAGCGCAACGATTTCCTGACGATAAAGCCTGAAACTGCCCAACTCGAAGGCATGATTGATCTGCGACACCATGCTCAATTCCGCGTTCTGCGTGTCTTCGTTCTGGTGCTGTGGCCGGTAGACCTGAACACGGTCGCGTCCCTTGGTCTTCGCCTCGTAACAAATACGGTCGGCCGCCGCCATCACGCGGTCCGTCGA
>CAZVDN010000389.1:0-1513 GCA_964625665.1 uncultured Streptomyces sp.
CGCCAGATAGTGGCCCAGCAATTGCCGCAGCATTCCACGCGCAACTACAAAGCGCCGGCGGTCATCGGCGGAGTGAAAGCGCGCCGCGCGGTGTTTCTCGTCCGGGGGGAGCGTTGCGGCAAGTTGTTGCTGCCGCGCAGATCCGGCCATCAGGCTTGTGTGCCATAGTTCGATGCCGGGTTCATCGCATGGCAGCGCCTGGAAACCCAGTGCCGCAAGCGTTTTGTGCCGTTTTTCGCGCTTGCCTGCAAACTGCAAGTCACTTAACCTATTGCCGGTTTTCAATGTTTGCCGATGTTTGTGCGGCGTCAGTCGCCATTGCCGAAGAAATCGCGTGATTTTTCTGAAACTCTTGTCCCGCCTGCCGTTGCGCCTTTTGTATGCGTTAACGGATGTTTTGTACGTCATTATTTACCATATCTGGCGATTTCGCAGGCCGTTGTCGCTTGGCAACGTGCGCAATTCCTTTCCGGGTAAGGCTGCTGCCGAGATCGATGCCATTGCAGCCCGGTCCTATAGAAACGCCTGCAATCTGATTGCCGAAGTTTTGAAGGGGGCGTCGATTGACGCCACCGAGTTGCGCACGCGGGTGCGTATCAATAATCTGGAAATTCTCGAGCCGTGGATCAAGGCGGAGCAACCTGTCGTACTGGTGGCTTCCCATCATTGCAATTGGGAGTGGTTGCTTCTGGCGAGCTGCATTGAGCTCGGTATCAGCGTTGATGCGGTCTACAAGCCCCTGCGCGTGGGGGCGGTGGATCGCTTCATGCTGGCGGCGCGTTCACGTTTCGGCGGAAATCCGATTCCGGTGAAGAATTTTCTGATGGAAGTCATGAAGCGGCGCAAAGGCGCGCGGATCATAGCGCTGGTTGCGGACCAGACACCCCTCGCTGGCGAGGAAAAGCACTGGACGCGATTTTTGTCGCAAGACACCGCTTTTTTCGTCGGTGCGGACAAAATCGCGCGCATGCTTCGCGCGCCGGTGTTTTTTGTTGGCATGCATCGCGTCGGGCGGGGTTATTACGAGGCCGATCTGCAGCAACTCAGTGCACCGCCTTACAGCCGGGAAGGAACGGACATCATCGAACGCTACGCCCGCGTTGCGGAGACCCACATTGCGAACTATCCGGCTGACTGGTTGTGGATGTATCGCAAGTGGAAATACCGCAAACCGCTTTATGCCTGACCCGCTTGCATGCGCTTTTCAAGATATCCGGCCAGTTCTGCAATCGTCGGATAGTCGAAGAAGTCGGTAACTTCCAGTTGGCCCGGATAGACGGCTTCAATCCGTTCATAGATCTGTGCCAACGTCAGCGAACTGGTTCCCAGTTCGAAGATGTTGTCATTCAAGCCAAACGTTTTGTCTTTCAGCAGGTCGTCGCAGATGGCTTTCAGGTTGCGCTCGATGTCGCCGTGCGTCGCGGGGTCCGTGCCGGATGATTTTCCCGACAAGGCGCTGATTTTTTCGAGAACGGAGGAATAGGCGCCTGCCAGATATTCTTCAGCCAGTTTG
>CAZVDN010000389.1:1523-3330 GCA_964625665.1 uncultured Streptomyces sp.
GAATCTTCCCGCTGGTTGTTTTCGGGAGGCGTGTGACCGGTATCACTTTATCCACGGGAATCCCGGTCAATTCATTGACGGTCTTGCGAATGGATGCCGCAACGGGGAGAAATGTTTCCTCGTCGCCGCGATGAACGGCAAACGCGATGACTTCGTCGGTATGACTGTCGGGCGCGCGTGCTCCGCAAACCGCAACGCGACCGAGTTCAATGCCCGCGTGCTGTTCAAGCAGTGCTTCAAGATCATGCGGATAATAATTCTGGCCGCTGACAAATATGATGTCTTTGGCGCGGCCGGTGATCACCAGGCCGTCGGCACTCATGAAGCCGAGGTCACCTGTGTCGAGCCAGCCGTTTTGAATGGCCGCATTGGTTGCTTGTTCGTCGCGGTAATAGCTCTGCGTGACATTGTCGCCTTGAATAAGAATGCGACCGACCGTCATCGCCGGCAAAGCATCGCCTTGTTCATTGGCGATACGGACCGAACAGTGTTTGACGGGTTGGCCAACCATGACTAATTCGGCGGATTCTGCATTGGCGGCCTCAGCTTGCTCGGTAAGCGTGCCCGGCGTCAATGCGGACCGGCGCACTGCCATCGTCGCGCATCCGGTATTGGGCCTGGGAAACGTCACAGCGAGGCTGGCTTCGGCGAGCCCGTATACCGGGAACATTGCCGACGCTTTTAATCCGTAGGGTTGCATCGCATTGGTAAATTCACTGCACAGCGCTGCGGAAATGGGTTCGGCGCCATTGAACAGTATGCGCACCGGCGTCAGGTCGAGGCCGGTGCTGTTTTCGGGTTTGAACGTTTTAAGGAAATGCCGGTAGCCGAAATTCGGTGAGCACAGAATGCTTGCGCGGTTGGCCGATGCGCTGGATAGCCACAATTGCGGGCGACGGACAAAAAGGGCGGTTGGCATCAGGTAATGCTCGACATCATTGACCAGCGGGGTCAGGTGAAACCCGATCAGCCCCATATCATGGGTCAGCGGCATCCAGCTCAGTCCGATATCAGAATCCTGCAATACGATACCGCTGGCGATGGCATCAATGTTTGTCAGGAGATTGCGATGGGTTAGGGCGACACCTTTGGGTTCGCTGGTCGATCCGGATGAATACTGAACAAAGGCGATGTCATCCGGGGTCGCCATCGCGAGATTGCCTGGCACCGAGGCATCTTCGATTTGGTCGAGCAGTGTAGTCCGTGCGCTCAGTCTTTCGATCGTTTCGACAAATCCGTTTGCGGCCGCGTAGCTTTTCAGACGGGCCAATGTCGCGGAGTCCGTGCACAGGCAGGGGTGCTGCAGTTTCGCGAGAATGCGGAAAAAGTTGGCGCGATGTTCGTCGGTGGCGCCCGGCGCAATCGGCACAAGAATGATGTTGCCTAGGATGCCTGCCCAGAACGCATCGATAAATTGCTCGTTGCGCTCGACGAGGATGATCATTTCGTCACCGGGAGCGGCGCCGCGGGCCTGGATATGTTTCAGGACACCGGCGGCACGCGAGAAGAGGTCGCTGAACGGCTGGCGTCGCGTATTGTTTTCGCCCTCGATGAAGTTGATTGCGTGTTGACTGGTTTTTCTTGCGGCGAGGGCGTCGCCCAGTGTCTTGATAGAGTTCAATTGCGTTCTTCCAGTTGCATCATGATGTTTTCTATGGGGCGTAGATTGACCTGACATTCCATGCCCATGGGATCCTGGCGAAGATAGCGCAGGCGGAACTTTCGCGCTATGAGTGCGGTGTGGATCATCATTTCCACCATTGCGAAGTGCTCGCCGATACAGGCGCGCGGACCGAGGGCAAACGGC
>CAZVDN010000390.1:0-3323 GCA_964625665.1 uncultured Streptomyces sp.
GGCGAAGCCAGCCGCTTGCGGGTAGCGCGCCTTGCAATCGCTCCCGCCCCGGATCGCTACGCGAACGCCGTGTCGCGATTGCTTCCCCCTCAAGGGGGGAAGGAGAAAACCCTGCTTGCTAGTTAGCTTGTTGCTACTTTGACCCACCCTCGACCTTGGCCTTGAGCTTGGCCATGTATTTGTCGAGGTCGATGACAAAACGGTCGTGCTCGGCTTCGCCGACCTGCTCGACGTCGTCAAACACCTTGCACTTGAACGTCAGCTTGCGGCGATCAACCGCAACGAGTTCGGCTTCGCAGCGCACTTTCTTGCCGATCGGCGTCGGCGCCATGTGGCGAATGTTGACCTGCAGGCCGACCTGGCCCTGGCCGGGCTTCAGATGCGGCTCGACCAGTTTGTGCGCGGTCATTTCGACGAAGTAGGTCATCGACGGCGTCGAAAACACACGGTAGTCGCCGCGTTTGGTGGTAAGCGCCTCGGTGACTTCCCATTCGAGTTCGGTCTTCATGCCGGGTTTGAGCGTATCCATCTTGTCTCCGTCTTGGTTGCAGCGAATCAGCGCCGTTGCGGGCGTGATCAGTTATCCATCTTCAGGCCGATGCTCTTCACCACCTTGCCCCACTTTTCGATTTCGGCTTTGAGGTGTGCGGCAAACTGGTCGGGCGAACCGGGGAAAGGATCGGTGCCGGCACCGGCGAGGCGCTCGATGGTATCCGGCATGGCCAGCACGCGGTTGATATCGGTCGAGAGCTTGTTGATGATCTCGCGCGGTGTGCCGGCAGGCACGAAATAGCCCTGCCACAGCACGGCCTCATAGCCGGGCAATCCGGATTCGGCGACGGTCGGTACTTCGGGTACGGCCTTGGCGCGTGTCTTCGAGGTCACGGCAATGGCGTTGACGCGGCCCGCCTTGATCATCTGCACCGACGAAGCGAGACCGGCGAAATAAACCACGACCTGCCCGCCGACCAGATCCTTCAGCGCCAGCGCGCCGCCCTTGTAGGGAATGTGCACCATCTTCAGGCCGGCCATGGTGTTGAAGAGTTCGGCCACCATATGGTCGGAATTGCCGTGGCCGGTCGAGGCCAGCAGCAGATCGCCGGGCTTCTTCTTCGCCAGCGCGATCAGTTCCTTGACGTTGCGTGCCGGCAACGAGGGATGCAGCAGAATCACATGCGGCGTGATGCTGGCGGTAGTGACCGTGGCCAAATCGCGCTGCACGTCGTAGGCCATCTTCGTATACATCGCCGGACTTACGGCCAGCGCGTTCTGACCGAGCAGCATTGAATAACCATCGGCCGGGCTCTTCGCCACGTTTTCGGCGCCGATATTGCCGGCCGCACCCGGACGCGAATCGACGATCACCGACTGGCCCCAGAGTTCGGTCAGCTTCTGGCCGATGATGCGCGCCACCACATCGGTGGTGCCGCCCGGCGTGTAGCCGATGACGGTGCGCACCGGCTTCTGCGGAAAACTCTGCGCAGCGGCCGGCAGCGCAACAGCGCCGATCAGCGCTGCCGTCAGCAGCCTGAGTTTATTGTTATGCATGGTTCCTCCCCGGAAGCGGCGATTTTAACCGCGACGCGACTGCAAAAAGCGTTCGTGCGCGCGCAGCGCTTTCAGCGCCTGCCCGGCATTGCCGATTTCATCGAACACCGGAATGCCGAGTTCCACCGCCTTGGCGCGGAATTCGCGTTTGCGCGCCTCGATCTGCTCGTCGCCGTCCGAACGCAGCACCAGCAGGAAATGCGCGAGGCCCGGAAATTTCTGCTGCACGCGCATGGCGGCGAGCACGACGTTGTCGAGCACCTCGGGTTTGGAACGGCCGACGAAGGGCGCCATGTTCAGATGCATGACCAGCGCCTCGGGTTTGCCGATGCCGTAGATGATGTCGACGATCTTTTCGGCAACACGGCCGTCGTCCTGCTGCAATGTGCCGACCGGACAATCGACCGGATTGGTGATGCTGGTGCCCGGCGGCAGATTGAGTTCGGCGAGCGCGGCGATGGTGTCCTGCGCGAACGGCGCAACTTCCAGACCGAGGCGCGCATAGCTGTCGGTGGCGAGCACGCTGGCGCCACCGCCGTTGCCGAACAGCACGACGCGTTCAGTCGGTTTTTCAGCGCGCGGTGTCAGCGTCTGGAAGATCAGCAGCGTGTCGATGAATTCATCGAGCGATTCGGCGAGAATGCAACCGGTCTGCCGCGACAGCGCCACCCAGGCACGATCATCCCCGGCCAGTGAGCCGGTATGCGACACGGCGGCGGCGAGGCCGAGCTTGGTGCGGCCGCCCTTCAGCAGCACGACCGGCTTGCGCGCTTTTTCCGCGCGCAGGATTTCGAAAATGCGCCGCGCGTCGCGCGCCGTCTCGATGTACATGCCGATGACTTTTGTGTCGGGATCGGCGAAGTAGTATTCGAGCATGTCGCTGGGCCCGATGTCGGCGCAGTTGCCGACCGTCACCAGCCCGGAGAATTTGACGCCGCGGTTGAGTCCGCGACGCACAATGTCTGTCCCGAGGCCGCCGCTTTGCGATACGACACCGACGGAACCGGCAGGACGCGGGCCGATTTCGGTAAAGGTCAGATGCCCGCGCGGCGAATAAATGCCGAGACAGTTCGGCCCCAAAAGACGCATGCCGCCGGCGCGCGCCGCATCGACCAGCTTCTGCTGCAGGTCGCGGCCTTCATCAACTTCGCCGAAGCCGCTTGAAATCACCTGCGCGAAACGCACGCGGCCGTTGGCGGCCTCGAGCAGGGGCGGAATCTGCGCGCCGGCGATCGCGATGAAGGTGTAATCAATCGGCTCGGGCGTGTCGGCCAGACTGCGATACGCCTTCAGACCGTCGATCTCGGGCGCACTCGGATGGATCGGATAAATCGCACCGGTAAAACCGAGCTCGCGAATGCGGCGGATAAAAACGTTGGGCAGCGCCGCACCTTTGGTCGAGGCACCGACAACGGCAACGGTCTTCGGTTTGAATAAGGGGTTGAAGCGTTCGACGATGGTATTCATGCGAGCACAAACCTCGCGTCAACAGCCACCGCACCATCGGCGGAAACAATCAGCGGATTAATATCAGCCTCCGTGAAATTATCGGCGTGCTGCATGAGCAAGCCGTTGTCGCCACCAACCTTCAGCAGCACATCGATAATGGCCTCGCGCGAAGCGCGCACGCGACCACGCGCGCCGTCGAGCAAGGCCACGCCCTTCAATTCATCGAGCATCTCGACCGCATCAAGGCGCGTAATCGGACAAATGCGAAAAGCCACATCGGCCAGGATCTCGACGAAGATGCCGCCCAAACCCACCATCACCAGCGG
>CAZVDN010000391.1:0-2662 GCA_964625665.1 uncultured Streptomyces sp.
GATGGCGTCAACGACGCGCCGGCGCTGAAACACGCCGACATCGGCGTGGCGATGGGCGGCGGCACCGAGGTGACGAAGGAAGCGGCAACCATGGTGTTGACCGACGACAACTTCGCCACCATCGTCAATGCGGTGCGCGAGGGCCGCACGCTCTATGACAACATCCTGAAGTTCATCCGCTTCCAGCTGTCGACCACGGTGGGGGCGGTGCTGACGGTATTTTTTGCGCCCTTTGCCGGGTTGCCCGAACCGTTCACCGCGATCCAGATCCTCTGGGTCGCAATGATCATGGATGGCCCGCCCGCAGTGGCGCTGGCGCTCGATCCGCCGCGACCGGGCATCATGAGCGAGCCGCCGCGGCAACGCGATGCGCAGATCCTGACGCTGCGTCGCATCGGCAAGATCCTTGCCTTCGGCGCCACCATGATGGCCGGCACGCTGGGTGTTCTTTATTACGGCATTCATCACGGAACGACGGCGCATGCCCTGACGATGGCATTTACCACCTTCGTGCTGTTTCAGTTCTTCAATGTCTTCAACGCGCGCGCGGAAACCGGCACGGCCTTCAACCGGCGCTTCTTCGACAATCGCCTGTTGTGGATGTCGCTGTGCGGCGTGATCGTGCTGCAGACGGTGGCGGTCGAATGGGCGCCGGCGCAGGCGCTGTTCGGCAACGTTGCGCTGACGCTGCGCGACTGGCTGCTGGTGACGACGGTGGCGGCGTCGGTGCTATTGCTCGAAGAAGCGCGCAAGCTGGCGGCCGGTGCGCTGCGCGGGGCCGCTGCGCCGCGCGAGCGTTAACCGGCGACCGTGACAGCGACCTGGTGCGCCTGTCATCGATGCCATTGCGCATATCGAAATGCACCGGCAATTGATGGCGCGGGAGTCCGATGCCGCTGCCGCCGGCAGCGAGGCCCTGCGCAAGCTGCATGAATTGCTGGAGCACGAGCGTTCGGCGGGGCAATTGAACAGCGCGAGTGCCAGCCACCCGCTGAACATTCGCGTCATCGTCAGTGAAATCGACCGCATCAGGCAGTTGTCGGGCGTGAAGACCGCGCCGCGCCCGGCCGCATTCAGGCCGAATCCGCAGCAACAGCAGCCGGCGCGGCAGAGCCCGCCGCACAATCCGGACCGCAGCAACCAGCGCCGCACCACGGGGCGGCGCGGCGACCGCTGAGATCGTCGGGTCGCGGCAGGAAAATACAGCGGCGCCAGGCGGGATCCGCTTGATTTATTGATATATAACAAGAAAGGCCGGACAATTCTCGGGTAGAAGTCATCTGTAACCCCACGGGAATCTCTGGCATGAGCAATGAAACGACGGCACCGGCCGATCGCAAGACGATCCTGATCGTCGATGATGCGCCGGAAAATCTGCAGGTGCTCGGCGAGTTGCTGCAGGGCGAGTTTCGCGTCAAGGTCGCCAACGCGGGGCAGCGCGCGTTGCAGATTGCGGCGACCGACCCGCCGCCTGATCTGGTGCTGCTCGATATCATGATGCCGGAGATGGACGGTTACACGGTCCTCGAGCGCTTGCGCGCCGATGCGCGCACACGCGACATTCCGGTCATGTTCGTGACCGCCATGGGCGCGCGCGGCGACGAAGAGCGCGGCCTGGCACTGGGCGCGCAGGACTACATCACCAAACCGATCCAGCCCGGCATCGTGCTGGCGCGCGTGCGCACCCAGCTCGAACTCAAGCAGGCGCGCGACTGGCTGAAAAACCAGAATGCGTTTCTGGAAGCCGAGGTGGCCCGCCGCATGGTCGAGAACCAGCTGATCCAGGACGTCAGCATCCGCAGCCTCGCGCGGCTGGCCGAGGTGCGCGATCCGGAGACCGGCAATCATCTGCTGCGCACACAGGGCTATGTGCGCACGCTGGCGGAGAAGCTCTGCACGCACGCGGAATTTGCGGTGACGCTGACGCGTCCCTACATCGAGATGCTGGTCAAATCGGCGCCGCTGCATGATATCGGCAAGGTCGGTGTGCCGGACCATATTCTGCTCAAACCGGGCAAGCTCACGCCTGAGGAATGGGTGATCATGAAAACCCATGCCAAGCTCGGCAGCGACGCCATCGAAAATGCCGAGCACGACGCCGAGCAGCCCATCCCGTTTCTGGCCGTCGCCAAGGAAATTGCGCATTGGCACCACGAGAAGTGGGACGGCAGCGGCTATCCCGACGGGCTGGCCGCGCATGCGATTCCGGTCAGCGCGCGGCTGATGGCGCTGGCCGACGTGTTCGATGCGCTGATTTCGCGCCGTGTCTACAAAGAGCCGTTCAGCGTGGAAAAGGCCTGCGCCATCATCCTCGAAGGCCGCGGCACGCATTTCGATCCGGATGTCGTCGACGCCTTCGTTGCGACACGCGCGCGCTTTGTCGAAATCGCCGAGCGTTATGCCGACACCGAGGCCAGCCTGATGGAAAAGCTGTCTACCATGCCGTGGGCGCCGCGTTGAGGGGATGGCGCGGCCCATGTCCGCCATATCCATAACCGCTGTCCTGTTTCATGTGCTGCGTCGTGCGGTAACTGAAGCGGGCAGTGTGACCGCATTGTTGCTGCCGGCTGATTGCCCAGGGCAACCATGAACACCGGCGCCATGGGACTGCGCGCGCGCATCGGCCTGCTACTGACCGTGTCATTTGCCGCCCCGCTCGGCA
>CAZVDN010000391.1:2672-3316 GCA_964625665.1 uncultured Streptomyces sp.
GCGGCTGCACGATGACGTGGCCGCGATAGCGCAGCGTGAGCGCGAAAAAGTCGATAACGCCGCGCAGGACCTGCAGTTGCTGGCGGAGCAGATGCTGCGGACTGGTGCCACCGGCCGCGCCTGCAACGAATTGCTCGGGCGCGAGCGCGAGCGCACACAGCATTACGCCAACATTGCATTTTTTGACGTTCGTGGCGATCTCATTTGCAGTGCCATCGCAGTTCGCGGTGCGGTCAATATTGCCGATCGCGCGGCCTTTCACACCGCGCTGGCGCGTGACGGTGTTGTCAACGGGGATATCGTGGTCAGCCGCATCATCGGCGAAAGGGTAATGCCGATTTATAGATCAGTGCGGGAGAGCTCCGGGAATGTTCGGGGGGTTCTGCGGATTTCCATCAACGTTGATACATTTTCCAGCGATCTGGATGCCCTGAAGCTGCCGGAGGGCGCGCGTATCTTGCTGATCAGCGACAAGGGCGATGTGGTGGCCCGCGCGCCCGACCCCGAAGGGTTCACCGGCAAGAACATGGCGAACAGCGATCTCGTCCGCAAAAGAAACGAGTTCGAGGGAGAAGGCGTGGACGAGGTGAAAGGCCTCGACGGCGTGCGGCGCGTCAGCGCCTTTACCCAGTTCATACGCACGC
>CAZVDN010000392.1:0-3296 GCA_964625665.1 uncultured Streptomyces sp.
CCCGGCTTCACCGGCGTGCGCGGAATGCGATAGCTGCTGTCCATGTAAGTGCCTTTGAACGGCGCATCGAGCACGCTGATGGTGTGCACCCATTTGGTTGAGGCGGAGCCGACCCATCCGGGGACGACCAGTCGCATCGGAAAGCCGTGAACCTTCGGTAAAGGTGCGTCATTCATGCCAAATGCGATCAAAGTATTTTCTTCAAGGGCTTTTGCCATCGGTATCGAGCGAATGACCGGTGCTGCGCTGGCGATGACGCCGAAATCGCCGCCTTGTCCGGCGACAAACGCTGCGCCCGGCTTGATGCCGGCCGCCTGCAGCACATCGCGCAGGCGCACGCCGGTCCATTTCGGACAGCCCATGCCGCCCGTCGCCAACCAGGGCGTGCCGCTCGGCGTGGGCGAAAATGCCGAGCGTCCTGAGCCCGCGCATTCGAGCATGCCCTGCATGCTGACAACCGGGAATTGCTGGCGCAGTTCGCCGAGTGAAAAACGCAGTTCTCGATCCACGAGGCCCTTGATGGTCAGCCGGTGTTCGGTCACCAGCAGATCCGGCGTCAGCAGGTTGTTGCGCACAAACATGCGGTCATTGGGGGTAACTGCAAAATTGTGCTGGTCGGCCGGTAAGCTTGTGGTCAGCGGACGATCCGAGTGGGTTTTCATCGCGGGATTTTTTTCCGCCAGCACGGCCGCATTGGAAACCGTTCCGGCCGGATCGGCGGGCGGTTTCGGCGCTTCGGTCTGCGCGAGCAATGGGCCGGGCAGGGCGGCCAGCGCACCGGCACCGACGAACCGTCCGACAAATTCGCGGCGGGACAGTGTGCCATCGCCGTTCGATACCTGCTGTTCGATTTTCGTCGTCATGAAGATCTCCCACACTGGAAACAGATTTGAGCCATCGGTTGCGCAATTTTGAGCCATCGGTCGCGCAATTATAGGCCGGAGCCGGCGATGCGTAGTGTTGCCGTTAATCCGGTTTCAGACCGGTGGCTTTGACAACCTTTGCCCATTTGGCAATTTCGTTTTTGACGAATTCGGAGAAGCGCAAGCTTGAGCCGTTTTCCGGTTCCATGCCGATGTCGAACAGGCGTTCGCGTGTGGCGGTGGCGAGCGTGGCGCGGTTCAGCTCTGCGTTCAGGCGCGCAATGATTTTGGCCGGTGTCTTCGCCGGCACGGCGATACCATACCAGTTGCTCGCTGCGAAACCGGGCACGCCGGATTCGGCGACGGTGGGAATGTCCGGGGCTGATGGTGAACGCTTTTCTCCGGTCACTGCCAGTGCGCGCAATTTGCCGCCGCGCGCCAGCGGCAGAGCGCCCGGTATTGTCGGGATGCTCAGTTGCACGCGGCCGGCGACGACATCAGTGATGCCGGCCGCCATGCCTTTGTACGGCACATGGGTCATTTCAATGCGTGCCATGAGTTTGAATAATTCGCCGGCGAGATGGCTGGGAGCGCCGGTGCCGGCCGAGGCAAAAAACAATTCGCTGCGGCGCGCGCGTGCCATGTCGATCAGTTCGCCTACCGATTTGACCGGGATGGATGGCGCGACCACCATCAGGCCGGGCCCGCTGGATAACGGCGCGACCGGCGCGAAATCGCGCAGGCTGTCGTAGGGCAGTTTGGGATACAGCGTGGCATTCACTGCAAATCCGGCGGAGATCATCAGCAGTGTGTAACCGTCGGCATCGGCGCGTGCCGCAAGTTCGCTGCCGATGATGCCATTGGCACCGCCGCGGTTGTCGATGATCAGGGTTTGCCCCCAGGCCTTGTTCAGATGAGCGCCGATCAGCCGCGCCTGCACATCGCGCGGGCCGCCGGCACCGAAAGGGACGATCAGACGGATGGGTTTGGTCGGGTAGTCCTGCGCCGTTGCGGCCGTGGCCGCGAGCACGACGATCGACGCGCCGATCCGGAGTAATCGCTCAGGCTTCGCGACAGGCGATGCCGTCATGCTGGGCAATGAAATGCAGCACCTCGGTGGCGCAGGTGGCGGCAAAGACGAGTTGGATCTTGTGGAACGCGCAGGGCAGATGCACGAGCCGGAGGTTGCGGATGCTGGTGGTCAGCATGCGTTCCTGTTCGGCGTCGGTGATCGGGCCGCCGGTCGGATAAAGTCCGAGCACCGGCGCCTCGATGCGCGGCAGAAAGTCCGCGGCGTTGGCGGTATTTACGAGGGTGGCCATCGCGCCCTGCGCCGCCGGGTTGTTTTTCAGGAATTCGTCGTTGTACCAGGCAAGCAGTCCGGGATCGGTGCCCGGCGGAAAACGCGTGCTTGCATTGGTCGCTTCCAGCCAGGCCTTGCGTCCCATGGCATCGACGGCGTCGTGGCGCGAATCGTGCCCCATGGCATACGTGACCTTGCCGACCTTGTTGATGAAGGCGGGCGTCGACACCAGCGAAAGGGTGCGCACGCGCTGCGGTTGCGTGGCGGCCAGCGCGATGCACAACACGCCGCCGATCGATTCGCCGCACAGATGCACGGATTCCGCGCCGACGTCGTTGATGATGTCGAGCAAATCGCCGACGCAGTGGTCGAGCGTGAATTCACGCTCGAGATCGAAATCCGGCGACGAGCGGCCGAGTCCACGCACATCGGGTCGCACCACTTTGTAGAAGCGCGCCAGATAGGGCACCCAGCGATACCAGAATGCGGAGGAGCGGCCGTTGCCGTGCTGCAATATGAGATAGGGCGCATTGCGCCATGGATCGGTGAAATCGTCGATGACGTAGTGCAGGTCGGGTTTGTTGTGGCGTTTTAATGTCGGCATGGGGCAGATTATGCCGCAGGCAGGCGCATCGTTGGTCTGCGGCGGCACTGGTTGGCGCGGCTTGCGGATAAAATGGCAGCGTATCGCGTTTTTGTTAAGTCATTTCTGAATTGAAACCGGGGAACCATGCAGAACCTGACCGAATTGACGGGTTTCGTCGCCGCCATATTGACCACTTTTTCTTTTGTGCCGCAGGTGCTGCACGTCTGGCGCACGCGCTCAGTCGCCGACATCTCGCTGGGCATGTATTCGGCGTATACCTTCGGCATCGCCATCTGGCTGGTCTATGGCGTGTTGATCATGTCCTGGCCGGTCATACTGTCGAATCTGGTGACGCTGATACTGGCGAGCACGGTCCTGGTGATGAAAATCCGCTTTCAGCGCTGAGCGCGGTTTTTTCGGCTGGTTGCGCGAAAACGGGTAGACTTGGATCACAAAAGCGGTCACCAAGCCGCAACCATTGAAGGGGGAGATATGTCGCGTACCTTTACTGCGCTGGCGGCACTGACGCTGGCCGTGGCCGTTG
>CAZVDN010000393.1:0-700 GCA_964625665.1 uncultured Streptomyces sp.
GTAGCTGGTGCCGAGATCGCGCTCGAGCGCGGCATACATTTCGCCGGGATCACGCCCGCAGCGCCCGGTGATCTCTGCGGCCAGCAAGGCGGCCGTCATGCCGTCCTTGTCGGTGGTCCACACCGCGCCATCGCGGCGCGCGAAGGTCGCGCCGGCACTTTCCTCACCGGTAAACGCCAGCGAACCGTCATAAAGACCGTCCACATACCATTTAAACCCGACTGGCACTTCGCAAACGGTGCGGCCGAGTTTCGCCGCCACGCGGTCAATCATGCCGGTGCTCACCAGCGTCTTGCCGATTGCGGCGGCCTTGTTCCAGTCCGGCCGGTGCTGAAACAGATAATCAATCGCCACTGCCAGATAATGGTTCGACGGCAGCAGCCCCGCACTGCGGCTGACGATGCCGTGGCGGTCGTGGTCAGCATCGCAGGCAAAGGCCACATCGAAACGGTCTTTCAGGCCGACCAGATTGCGCATCGCATACGGCGACGACGGGTCCATGCGGATCTGTCCGTCCCAATCAACCGTCATAAAGCAGAAGGTCGGATCAACCGTGTTATTGACCACCGTCAGGTCGAGCGCGTAGCGTTCGCCGATCGCCTGCCAGTAATGCACGCCAGCGCCGCCGAGCGGATCAACCCCCATGCGCACGCCGGCCGACTTGATGGCGGCAAAGTCGATCACGTGGTCGAGATCGTTG
>CAZVDN010000393.1:710-2648 GCA_964625665.1 uncultured Streptomyces sp.
TTGCAGGTAGTCGTGGCGGTGCGTGGTCGGCGCGTGCAGCGCCTCGTCGTGCGCCATGCGCTTGACGCTCGCCAGTTTGTTTTCCAGATAGGCGTTGGCGCTGGCCTCGATCCAGCGCGTGACTTCGGTGTCGGCCGGCCCGCCCCTGGCGGTGTTGTATTTGTAACCGCCGTGCGCCGGCGGATTGTGCGACGGCGTGATGACGATGCCGTCGGCGAGCGCCTCAGTGCGCCCGCGGTTGTGCGCAATGATGGCATGCGACACCGCCGGCGTCGGCGTGAATTCATCGTTCACCGCGATCATGACGTCGACACCGTTGGCAGCCAGCACTTCCAGCGTGCTGGCACAGGCCGGCACCGACAGCGCGTGCGTATCGATGCCGAGAAACAGCGGGCCGCTGCAGCCATGGCGCTTGCGGTAATCGCAGACCGCCTGGGTGACGGCGAGAATATGCTGTTCGTTGAAGCTGTTTTCCAGCGACGAGCCGCGGTGCCCCGACGTGCCGAAGGCCACCCGTTGCGCCGCCATGCCGAGGTCCGGCACGCCCGTGTAATAGGCGGACACGAGGGCCGCGACATCGATCAGTGTGTCGGCCGGCGGCAGCGTGCCCGGCGCAATTTTCGCTTTTGCAGTGTTTTGCATGTTGACGTCCGTTAATGTGCAACCAGCATATGCTCTTTTTCGCTGACGCGCCGCATCAGGCTGCCCCACGACAGCGCGAACGCATTGGTGCCGTCGCGCTGCAGCGAGACCGCCAGTTCTTCATCATGGATGCCCTCCCGCCGCAGCTCCGCGACGACCGCCTCCGCGTATCCCTCGTCCGGCGGCAATGCCGCGGTCAGCACACCCAAAGTCCGCGCCATGCAGGGTTCCGGCCCGGCGATTTTCAAGCAACGGCACTACGGCCTCATCGGCAATGAAATTGTCGTCTACAAGTTCCGCTCGATGACGGTCATGGATGATGGCGGCACCGTGGAACAGGCGCGCCGGAACGATCCGCGCATGACGCCGATAACTGGCCCCTGCGTCTCGATCTCTACATCATTCTCAAGACGCTCTGAGTGGTATTCAAACGTGATAACGCGCACTGAATTTTCCGCGCCCCACGCCGAAGTGCCGAAAGCCCGAATCAAAACGCAGCACACATCAGTGCCGCCGGGACAACTATCGGGAATTAAATGCAGGACGTATGGGCAGATGACCGGGTAACAGCAAAACAATTAATGGACTGAGCCAATAATCATTGCGTTACATGAAAACCTGGCGGAGAGAGAGGGATTCGAACCCTCGATAGGATTTTGTCCTATACACCCTTAGCAGGGGTGCGCCTTCGACCACTCGGCCATCTCTCCGTTTATTTCAAAAATCCGCACTTCACTTGCACAGTTGCAACGATTCAACTCCCCGCGCTTAACGCGACGCGTGCTCAGCCGAAAAACGCCGCCAAGAATAACACAGGACAACCGATCAGGCGGGCTGATCCAGACCGAAGGCCTTGTGCAGCACCCGCACGGCCAGTTCCATGTATTTTTCGTCGATCACCACTGAAATCTTGATCTCGGAAGTCGAGATCATCTGGATATTGATGCCCTCTTCCGCCAGCGTGCGGAAAGCGGTGCTGGCGATGCCGGCATGCGAACGCATGCCGACGCCGACGATCGAGACCTTGGCGATTTTGTCGCCGCCCTGCACTTCGCGCGCCTTAATGTGGGTGGCGACCTTCTTCAGCACCTCGAGCGTCTTCGCGTAATCGTTGCGGTGCACGGTAAACGAAAAATCAGTCGAGCCGTCATGGCCGACGTTCTGCACGATCATGTCGACATCGACATTGGCGTCGCCGACCGGGCCGAGAATCTGGTACGCGATGCCCGGACGGTCGGGCACGCCGAGCACGGTGATCTTGGCTTCGTCGCGATTGAACGCGATGCCGGAAATGGT
>CAZVDN010000393.1:2658-2992 GCA_964625665.1 uncultured Streptomyces sp.
GCCTGTTCCATTTTTTCATCTTCCTCAAACGTGATCAGCGTGCCTTCGCCGCTGTCTTCAAAACTCGAGAGCACGCGCAGCTTGACGCGATACTTGCCGGCGAATTCGACCGAGCGGATCTGCAGCACTTTCGAACCCAGACTCGCCATTTCGAGCATTTCCTCGAAGGTCACGGTCTTCAAACGACGCGCCTCTGGAACAATACGCGGGTCGGTGGTGTAAACGCCATCGACGTCGGTGTAAATCTGGCACTCGTCGGCTTTCAGCGCCGCCGCCAGCGCGACCCCGGTGGTATCCGAGCCACCACGACCCAGCGTGGTGATATTACCGGCCT
>CAZVDN010000393.1:3028-3261 GCA_964625665.1 uncultured Streptomyces sp.
GAAAACCGGCGACCACAACCACATAACCGGCATCGAGGTCGGCGCGCATGCGTTCTTCATCGATGCTGACGATGCGCGCCTTGGTAAACGCGCTGTCGGTCAGAATACGCACCTGCCCGCCCGTATAACTGCGTGACTTCAGCCCCGAATCAATCAAAGCCATCGACAACAGTGCGATGGTGACCTGCTCGCCCGTGGAGCGGTCGGGGGCGTCGTGCCCGCGGGCGCAGGGC
>CAZVDN010000394.1:0-1497 GCA_964625665.1 uncultured Streptomyces sp.
TTATTGAATTGCTGAATGCCGTGGGCATTCCCGATCCGGCGCGCCGCTGCGGCGAATATCCGTTTCAGCTGTCTGGCGGCATGAAGCAGCGCGTGATGATCGCCATTGCGCTGGCCTGCGACCCGGAATTGCTGATTGCCGACGAGCCGACCACCGCGCTGGATGTGACCATTCAGGCGCAGATCCTCGACCTGCTGCGCGAACTGCAACGCACGCGCGGCATGGCGATGCTGCTGATTACGCATGATCTCGCGGTGGTGGCGGAGAACGCCCACCGTGTGGCCGTCATGTATGCGGGTGAGATTGTTGAAACGGCGACGCGCGAACAGTTTTTCTCGAGGCCCGCGCATCCTTATTCCCGAAAACTGTTTGATTCACTGCCCGGCGCGCAGCGGCGCGGCGAAGCGCTCGCCGTGATTCGCGGCAGCGTGCCGAAACTGACACAGGAGTTCCGCGGTTGCCGTTTCGCCGATCGCTGCGACCATGTCATGGAGCGCTGCCGCAGTGTTCTGCCTGATTGGCATGACCTGGGGGCGGGGCAGGGTGTCCGGTGCCATTTGTTTGCCGCCGGCGAATGCAGTGAGGCGGGAGCGGTGAGGGGTGAGGTGCAAAATGCCGCGCCATTGCGCGGTAACGATGCCGCTTCTCTCAATCGTCACGCCTTGGCGCACACCGACGCGCTGTTGCGCGTCGACGACCTGAAGGTCCACTTTCCGATCCGCCGGGGCATTCTTCAACGCGTCCACGGCAGTGTGAAAGCGGTCGACGGCGTATCGCTGGCGCTGCTGCCGGGGCGCACGCTCGGCCTGGTCGGCGAATCGGGATGCGGCAAGACGACAGTCGGGAAAGGCATTTTGCGGTTGATCGAACCGACGGCCGGGCGCGTGTTGTTTGCCGGTGAGGATTTATCAAAGCTGACGCGCAGCGAACTGCGCAGCAAGCGCAACCAGATCCAGATCATTTTCCAGGATCCCTATGCGTCCTTGAATCCGCGCATGCGTGTGGCCGAGATCATCGAGGAGGGCATGCTGGCGCTCGGCATCGGTGCCGGCAGCGCCGACCGCCAGCGGCGCATTGACGCGTTGCTGACGGAAGTCGGCCTTGCCCCGGACATGAAGTACCGTTATCCGCATGAGTTTTCCGGCGGGCAGCGCCAGCGCATTGCCATCGCGCGTGCGTTGTCAGTGGAGCCGCGCCTGATTGTCTGCGATGAGCCGACCAGTGCGCTCGATGTATCGGTGCAGGCGCAGATCCTCAACCTGCTGAAATCCTTGCAGGCCGGCAAGGGACTCAGTTATCTGTTTATTACGCATAACATCTCTGTGGTCGAGTTTCTCGCCCATGATGTGGCTGTGATGTATCTCGGGCGCATCGTCGAGCAGGGCGTAGTCGAGGAAGTGTTGCGCGCGCCGCGCCATCCCTACACACGCGCGTTATTGTCGGCGGTGCCGCAGATCGTGCAGGCGGGCGGCGAACAGCGCGCCATCGTGCGCCTCG
>CAZVDN010000394.1:1507-3259 GCA_964625665.1 uncultured Streptomyces sp.
CCTCGCCGGCGATTTGCCCTCGCCGTCGAATCCGCCGGGCGGGTGCCACTTTCATCCGCGCTGTGCTTCGGCTACGGCTGAATGCAGCCGCGAATATCCGCCGGAAACCGATGCTGGCGGCACGCACCGCGTGAGGTGTTTTCATCCCGTGCAGGAATAGCGCACAAGCGCATTCAGCGCGCGACAAAGATTGTGTTTTGGTGGAAGTGCGGCGCGCGTCAGCGTGCAGTATGCGCGACGACAACCTTGCCGCGTGCGGCGGCCGTTTTCGGCGGCGGCGCTTTGTGTTTCGTCGTGCCGCGCGTGTTTTTGACGGCTTTTTTCGGCGGATTGGCCACTGCCACCGGCGGTGCCGGCAGGTCGGGCAGGTTGGGCGAGGCACCTGCGCCCAGAGGGACAAGCACCGTGCTGCCCGGGCCGATTTTGCGTTTCGGTGTAATGCCGTTGACCTGGCGCAGATAGGCAACGGTGACTTTGTGCCGCGTGGCGACCTTTTCGAGCGTTTCGCCGTTCTTCAACTGATAGGCCTGCCACGAAACCAGCGGCTCGTCGTGGTTCTGCAGGTTGGCGCGGAAGATTTCCGCTTTTTCCATCGGCACCAGCAAGGTCTGCTCGCCCATGGCACGGATCACCGGCCGGCTGTATCCGGCATTCAGCGACATGAATTCGTCGAGCGGGGTATCGGCCAGCTTGGCGGCCAGACGCACATCCATGTGGCGCGTCGTCTTCACCGTGGTGAAATACGGACGGTTCGGAATTTCCGCGAGTGTCAGACCGTAGAGCGCAGGATTGGCGATGATGCTTTTCACGGCCTGCAGACGCGGCACGTAGTAACGCGTCTCTGAAGGCATGGTGAGGCTTTGATAATCAGTGGGCAGGCCGCGCGCGCTGTTCTTGGCGATGGCGCGCGAAACCGCGCCTTCGCCCCAGTTGTAGGCGGCCAGTGCGAGGTCCCAGCTGCCGAACATGTCGTAGAGCTTTTCGAGGTAGTCGAGCGCGGCGTTGGTGGCGGCCATGACGTCGCGCCGGCCGTCGTACCAGAAGTTCTGCTGCAGGCCGTAGAGCTTGCCGGTCGAGGGAATGAATTGCCAGATTCCCGAGGCGTGCGCGCGCGAATAGGCAACGGGGTTGAAGGCGCTTTCGATCACCGGCAGCAGTGCGATTTCCGTCGGCATGCCGCGCTTCTGCACTTCTTCGACAATGTGATAGAGGTAACGGCTGCTGCGCTCGACGGTGCGTTTGATGAAATCGGGCCGGTTGGCGAACCAGTCGATTTGCTGCTGAACGAGCGGCGTGGTGATGTCGGAAAGACCGAAGCCCTGGCGGATGCGGTCCCACAGGCTGGTCGGTGTCGAGGTCAGATCCAGCGTCGGGCGCAACTGCGCCGGGCCGGTTTCGCCGGCGGGAATCTGCACGCTGGGAATCAGGTCGTCACCGGTCAGCACGCGGTCGAAAGGGCGCGCCGAAGGCGCAATCGGCCAGGCACCGAGTCCGATTTCGGGCTGGGATGCCGGTGTGATTGAGGCGGACGGGGTGGTGGTTTGCGCGATGGTGGCCTGACCGGATTCGTCGGCACCCGCCGCTGACCATGAAAATACAATGGAAACGGCTGCAATCAGCGGGGCGATACGGAACCGCGTCATCGTCACTCGCTTGTTTAATTGGAACGCGCAATGGTAACCAACCGCCGGCGCCCCAGTCAAGGCAAAAAATGCTTGTTATGGCATTGATTAATAATTAGAAATTGTTTTT
>CAZVDN010000395.1:0-3247 GCA_964625665.1 uncultured Streptomyces sp.
AGACCCCGCCGATACGCTCGAGGTCGGGCATGACGTAATCGCAGGCATTACGATCAAGCGCCTCGTGCATGGCAAAGGTCAGAGAAAAATTCTCGCCGATCTGGATCGGCGAATCGAGTTCGCGCTTCAAACGCGCGTAACCGGCGTAATCGTCGTGACGCAAGGCTTCTTCAATCCAGTAGACGCCGTGTTGATCAAGCGCGTGACCGCGCGCCAGCGCCTCTTCGACCGACAGCGCCTGGTTGTAATCGACCATGATCTTCACGCCGTCACCGATGCGCGCGCGCACCGCCGCCAGTGCGGCAAGGTCTTCCTTCAGCGTCGGATAACCAAGCCGCAGTTTCATCGCCCTGAAACCGCCGGCCAGCAGCTTCTCAGCCTCATCCGCAAGCGCCGGCGGCGCCATCAGGCCGAGACCGCAACTGTTGTAGGCCGGGATTTTTTTCGGCGCAGCGCCGATCAGCGTCGCCAGCGGCACGTTGGCTGCAATCGCCAGTGCGTCCCAGCAGGCCGTGTCGAGTGCCGCCATCGCCATCCTGACGATGCCCTGCACGCCGATCAATGTATAGCGCTTGTAGAGCACCGCCCACCATGCCGTCGGATCGAGCGCCGCGCCCTGCAGGGCTGAGGCCGCATCTTCAATCATGCTGCGGATCGGCGCGGCGGCGGCGCGCGTATAACAAAACAGATAAGTCCGGCCGGTGACGCCCTCTTCAGTTTGAACATCGACCAGCAGCAGGGGCGCGGCGCGCACTGCCGCCGCGCTGGTGCCGAGCACATAAGACATCGGCACTTCCACGGCGCGGCAACGCACGCCGCGCAAGGTGAGGCGCGTCGACGCCATGATTATTTCTTTGAGCCGCCCGCGTGCAACGCCAGCACATCCCAGACGGCGCGGTTGCACGGGGTCGGCACGCCGGCCTTGGCGCCCAATGTCACCACGCCGCCGGAGAGCCATTCGACTTCGAGCGAATTGCCGTGTTCGAGATCGTGATGCAGCGACGATGTCATCTCCGGCGACAGCGTGTCGGCAAACGCCAGGCGCTGATCGGCGTAATCGGCCGGCAGATTGACGCCGAGCGCGCGCCCTACGGCGACGGTTTCGCGCATCAGGTCGAGCAAAAACGCGCGCGTCTGCGGATTGGCGCGAACCGGACCAAGCGTCCTGCGCATGCTGGCCGTCGAACCCGACAGGCCGACGAGGAAAACATATTTCTCCCACAGCGTGCGGCGGATGTCGGCGGAAATTTCGGCGTCGATGCCGGTGCGCTTCAGCGCCGCAAACAGCGCCTCGGCGCGCGGCGAACGGCTGCCATCGTATTCGCCGAACACCATGCGCTGCATCGCGCCGGTTTGTTTGATCACGCCCGGACGCGCCACATGGGTGCCGACATATGCCACGCCGCCCATCACCGCGCGTTCGCCGAAATGACCGCGCAGAATGTCGTCCTTGATCACGCCGTTCTGCAGCGAGAGCACGGCAGTATCCGGCCCGAACATCGGTTTGATGGCTCGCGCGACCTTGTCGAGGTCCCACAGCTTGACGGCGATGATCACCAGATCGGCCACGCCGAGTTTGGCCGGATCATCGCTGGCACGCACCTTCGCCACGTGCACGGCGGGATGCGAATCGCTTTCGATGGTCAGGCCATGCGCCAGCATCGCTTCAAGATGTTTGCCGCGCGCGACAAACGACACGTCGCAACCGGCATTGGCCAGATGGCCGCCGTAAAAACCGCCGACCCCGCCGGAACCCATCACTGCAATTTTCATTTTCCCTCCGGACCGGCCAGCACTTCGGCAACGTGCAGGACCTGCGTTTTGTCGTCGCCGCGACGGCGCAGGCGACCTTCGATGTTGAGCATGCAGCCGAGATCGCCGAGCAATACCGCACCGGCGCCGCTGGCGCACACGTTTTCGCATTTGCGCTCGGCGATGTGCGCCGAGATGTCGCCGAACTTCACCGAAAACGTGCCGCCGAATCCGCAGCAGGCCTCGGCCTCGTTCATCTCCGTCAGTTTCAACCCCGCAACCTTGCCGAGCAACGCGCGCGGCTGCTGTTTGACGCCAAGCTCACGCAGACCCGAACAGGAATCGTGATACGTCACCGTGCCGTCGTAACGGCCGGGCACGCGTTCGATCTTAAGCACGTTGACGAGAAAGTCGCAGAGTTCCCAGGTCTTCGCGCACAACGCCGCGGCGCGGGCTGCATCGGCATCTCCGGCGAAGAGATCGGGGTAATGCGCCTTGATCATGCCGGCGCAGGAACCCGACGGCGCCACCACATAGTCATAGTCTTCGAATTCGCCGAGCACCTTGCGCGCCAGCGCCAGTGCCGCCCCGCGATCGCCCGAGTTGTAGCCCGGCTGGCCGCAGCAGGTCTGCGCGCGCGGCACTTCGACGATGCAGCCCGCGCCTTCGAGCAGGCGCAGCGCCGCCATCGCGATCGACGGCCGCATGAGATCGACCAGACAGGTAACAAAAAGACCGACGCGCAACGTCCTGCCTTCACCCATTGTCCAGTCCACCTTCTTCTGATCGGGCGGCCATTTTGCCACAGAGCCCCGCGCAACGATCACCGCCGCCTGCGCGGTTGCCGCCTGCTCAGGCCTGCCCTAGAATGCTTCGACTCCTTTGCATTCCGGCCTTCCCGCACACACTCATCGTGGCAGATCTTCCCGCCAAGTCGTCTATCCAGGTGTTCGACCGCATGTTTGCCCTGCTCGATGCGCTCGCGCGCCAGCCGGGGCCGGTCAATCTCAAGCAACTCGCCGCGGAAACCGCGCTGCATGCCTCGACTGCGCACCGCATTCTCAATGCGCTGGCGCAGAACCGCATCGTCGAACGCGTCGGCGCCGGCAGTTATCGCCTCGGCCCGCGCCTGTCCGAACTCGGCCGCCTCGTGCCGGACGGCGACAGCAATGAACAAATATCGCAGTCCTGATGTTCGACCGTCCGCTCGTCTTTCTCGATCTCGAAACCACCGGCGCCACCGCGACCAGCGACCGCATTACTGAAATCGGCCTCATCGAAGTCGAGGACGGGCAGTTCACCGGCGAGTGGAGCACGCTGGTCAATCCGCAGACGCGCATTCCTCCGTTCATCGAATCGCTGACGGGAATCAGCAACGAGATGGTGGCAGATGCACCGACGTTTGAAGAACTCGCCGGCGATCTCAAGGCGCGGCTCGAGGGCAAGCTGCTGATTGCGCACAATGCGCGCTTCGATTACGGCTTTCTGAAAAACG
>CAZVDN010000396.1:0-3238 GCA_964625665.1 uncultured Streptomyces sp.
CTTTCGCACCCTACTGCATCGAACCCGCAAAATGACTGACTACCGACTGGTTCAGGTCGCCGATGTTCACCTCGGCGCCGGACAGGAACACCATCTCGACAACTGGAACAAGGTGCTCGACTGGCTGGCGCGCGAGCGTCCCGAAGTTGTCGTCGCCAATGGCGACCTCATCATGTCCGATCCTGACACGGATGCCGATTACGCCTTCGCCCGCACGCAGTTCGACCGCCTGCCGGTGCCCTGCCGCTATCTGCCCGGCAATCACGATATCGGCGACAACATCGTCGCCGGCTCGATGCCGAAACGCATCGACGATGCGCGGCGCGCGCGCTTCATCCGGCACTTCGGCGAGGAACGCTGGGCGTTCGAGGCGGCAGGCTGGGGCCTCATCGGCATCAATGCGCAGTTGCTCGGCAGCAACGGCCAGCCGGCCGAAGCCGAACAATGGCAGTGGTTCGAGCAATCGCTGCAACAGTTCGCCGGCAAACCCGTCGCGCTGTTTCTGCACAAGCCGCTCTTCCTCGATCATCCTCTGGAACCCGATTCCGACGATGCGATGCTGCGCCAATCCTGCCTTGATCTCGCCAGCCGCACGCAACTGCTCGCACTCTGTCGCCGCTACGGCGTGCGATTGATCAGTTCGGCACACAAGCACCAGACGCGCGCATTCTCGCTGGAGGGCATCTATTATCTGTGGGCGCCGTCCACCGCCTGCGTGAACGGCCCGCCGACCGCATTGCACTGGGGTGCACGCGAGGTCGGCTTCCTTGATCTGCGCCTCAGCGCTGGCGGCCGCTTCGAGCACCGCTTCGTCGGCGCAGATTTTCTGTTCCGCCACGAAAACTACATGCGCAAATACAAGGCAAAGCCGCAATGAAAACCGCCAGCACCGCCATTCCCGCCCTTTTCGCATTGGCAGCGTTCGCCGGTGTCTGTAACGGCGCGTCGGCCCAGAACTATCCGACCAAACCCGTGCGTTTGGTCATACCATTTCCGGCCGGCGCCGCAGCGGATACCGTCGGTCGCACGTTTGCCTCGCGGCTTGGCGAAATCTGGGGACAGCAGGTCATTGCGGACAATCGTGGCGGTGCCAACACCATCGTCGGCGCAGAGATCGTCGCCAAGGCGCCGCCCGACGGCTACACGCTGTTCCTCGCCTCGGCAGCCACGCAGGTGACCAACCCGCTGCTTTATCGCAAGCTGCCTTACGATGCGCGCAAGAGCTTTCAACCCATCACGCTGATCGCCGAAGTGCCGTTCGCCGTGGTCGCCCATCCGTCGCTGCCGGCCAACTCGATCAAGGATCTGGTGGCGCTGGCGCGGTCGCGCCCCGGTGATCTCACCTACGCGTCCTCCGGTACCGGTTCCGTCGGTCATCTCGCCGGCGTGCTGTTCGAAACCATGACGGGAACGAAGATGGTCCACGTTCCCTACAAAGGCGGCGGCCCGGCAATCATCGATCTGGTCGGTGGCCAGATCCGCCTCTATTTCGCAACCATGCCGACCATCACGGTTCATTTGCAGAATCATCGCGTCAAGGTGCTCGGCATCGCCATGGCCAAACGCAATCCCAACTGGCCCGACATCCCGACCGTCGCCGAATCCGGCTATCCGGGTTACGAAATGAATTCCTGGTACGGGCTCGCTGCCCCGGCCGGCACGCCGCGCGCCATCATCGACCGCGTGCACGCTGCGACCTTGCGTGCCAGCGCAACGCCGGAAGTGATCGAGCGCATGCGCGCGCTCGGCACCGAGATGCCGACCAACACGCCGGAGCAGTTCACGGCTTACATTGAACGCGATTTCACGCGGGTTGCGAAAGCCGTCAAAGCGGCGGGCATTACGCTGGAATAAACCGCGCGCCGGTTTTGTGCGTCAGGCGATCGCCGCGTTCACTGCTGGCATCACCTGCTCCGCCATCAACTCCATCGAACGGCGCGCCAGCGCCGGATCGGCCCAGTCGTGCCCCGCATACAGAAGCGTGCCGAAATCACCGACCATCTGGCGGAATTGCAGAATCTGCTCGACGACACGCTCGACGCTGCCGCAAATCACCAGCTTTTCGAGCAGGTATTCGACAGTGACCGCGGCATCCGGCCCGCCCGGATCGTGTTTGAAAATGTCGACACTGCCACCGCCGCTTTTGCGTTTGGTCAGCAAGTTCCAGTAATAGAACCCGTAGGGGCCATGCGGGTCGAGCGCATAGCGCCGCGCCGTCGCATCGTCGTCCGCCACGAACACGCTTTTGCAGACACGCCAGTTGCGGCGATCAGCGACTAAACCGGCCTGCGCACAGCCGCGCTCGACCATCGGCCAATGCGTTGCCGCCCACACCGGCTGCAGGAAATTGGCGGTGATCGGCTGCCAGCCGCGCGCCGCAGCCGCGGCAAGCCCTTTGGAATGCGGCACCACCGCCGTCACGACGATGGGTGGGTGCGGCTGCTGATAAGGCTTGAGCATCACGCCCTGCCCGGCTTCGGGTAGCAGTGTACGTTCGGTGCTAAGGTTCCAGTATTTGCCGGTTCGCTTGTAGGGCGCTTCGCCGGTCCACAGGGCGAGGATATGGTCGATGGCCTCGACAAACATGGCGTTGCGGTCGGCATCGAGGTTGCCGAACATTTCCATGTCCGACTTCAAGCCGCCGGGCCCGATGCCGAAGAGAAACCGTCCTTCGAGCAGATGATCGATCATCGCCACCGTCGCCGCCACCTGCGCCGGATGATTGTTAGGCAGATTGACGGTACCGCTGCCGAGTTTGATCTGTTTCGTCTCGCTGGCGAAGCTGGCGATGAAGGCGAGACAGGACGGAATGGTCTCGCAGCGGTCGGTCGTGTGTTCGCCGATAAAGGCTTCGCTGAAGCCAAGCCGGTCGGCGAGCAGCACCGCCTCGCGATCTTCCTTCAGCGTCTCGGTGTAGTTGCGCCCCGGCGGATGCATCGGCATGGTGAAAAAACCGAGTTGCATCGCCGCGGCCCCGTCTGCGCCTAGCTGTGCGCGAGCAATTGGCCGTGCTCGCGCGTGTCGTGAAACCCGACCTGCGGCCAGCGTTCCATCGCCAGCTGCAGGTTGTATTTGTTCGGCGCGAGATAGACCGGATTATCGTCAACGTCACGCGCCATGTTGATGGCCAGTTCGCTCTCGAATTTTTTGCGTACCGTGTCGTCCGGGAAGGTCAGCCAGCGCGCGGTATGGATGTTGGCATTGTCGTAGACGGCATCGACGTTGTATTCGCTTTGCA
>CAZVDN010000397.1:0-1514 GCA_964625665.1 uncultured Streptomyces sp.
TGCCATGGCAACCAGATTGTAGCGCCTATCGCAGCAGCCGGTGAACCGGGCACCGGACGGACAGCCCATGAATACGCACCGCGCCGGCGCCGCCCGGCGCATTGACGCTGACGGATCAGGCGCCGCGCAGGCGCGCACGCACGTAGGCAAAGATGCCCGGGGCAACCGAAATTAAAATGATGGCTAGAATAAACAGCGTGAGGTTCTTTTTCACGAACGGAATATTGCCGAAAAAGTAGCCGCAATAAACGAAGAAGCCGATCCAGAAAATGCAGCCGGCGAAGGCATAGAATACAAACTTCGAATAAACCATGCGGCCGATGCCGGCCACAAACGGCGCGAAGGTGCGGATGATCGGCAGAAAGCGCGCAAAGATGATCATCTGCGGGCCGAATCTGTCGTAGAACTGCCGCGTGCGCTCAAGGTGTGCAGGGTTCAGAAAACGCGACTCCGCGCGCGTAAAGACCCGCGGCCCGACGAAACGGCCGATCCAGTAGTTGGTGTTGTCGCCGGTGAACGAAGCCAGTGCCAGCAGCGCAAACAGACCGTGCACATCCATGCTGCCCGTGGCGGCCAGCGTGCCGGCGACAAACAGCAGCGAATCGCCGGGCAGAAACGGCGCAATCACCAGGCCCGTTTCGCAGAAAATGCAAAGAGAATGGCGTAAATCCATACGCCGTAGTTGTCGACCAGCCACTTCAGGTGCTGGTCGAGGTGCAGGACGATATCGATGAACTGCGCGAGGAGTTCCAAGGCGGCGTCAGAGCGAGACGCCGATGCTCTCGGCCTTCTTCTCGGCTTTCACCAGATCCTCGCGCGTCACGCGCAGCCACATGACGATCGGGCTGGCGACCAGCACCGACGAGTATATGCCGAAGCAGATGCCGATGGTCAGCGCCAGCGCGAAGTAATGCAGCGTCTCGCCGCCGAATATCAGCATCGAGGTCACCATCAGCTGCGTGCTGCCGTGGGTGATGATGGTGCGCGACATGGTGCGTGTAATGGCGTTATCGATGACGGTGGTAACCGACGCCTTGCGCATCTTGCGGAAGTTCTCGCGGATCCGGTCGAACACCACGACCGACTCATTGACCGAGTAGCCGAGAATGGCAAGAATCGCCGCCAGCACTGTCAGCGAAAACTCCCACTGGAAGAGCGCAAAGCAGCCGAGAATGATCACCACGTCGTGCAGGTTGGCGATGATGGCGGCCACGCCGAATTTCCACTCGAAGCGCATCCACAGATAAACGACGATACCGAGCGACACGAAGAGCAGCGCCAGCGCGCCGGACTCGACGAGTTCGCCGCCGACCTGCGGGCCGACGAATTCAACGCGGCGCATTTCAACGTCGGGCGCGGTGATGCGCAGCTCGGCCAGCACCTGTTCCGACAATTGCGCGCTCGACACGCCCTGTTTGATCGGCAGGCGGATCAGCACATCGAGCGACGTGCCGAAGGTCTGCACGGCGGCATCGGCAAAGCCGATTTTGGTCATTTTTTCGCGGATGCCGTTG
>CAZVDN010000397.1:1595-3231 GCA_964625665.1 uncultured Streptomyces sp.
AATGCACTTCCATCACGGTGCCGCCGGTGAAATCGACGCCGAAGTTCAGGCCCTTGATGAGGAGCGCGCCGACCGCAACCAGAAACGTGAGCAAGGAGATCACATTGAAGATCAGCGCATAGCGCATGAAGGGGATGTCGCGTTTTATTCTGAAAAATTCCATGGCGATTTATCCGCAGTAAACGCAGGCAACGCGTCTTACTTTGCGTCCTTTTCAATTTTTTCCGCGCCTTCGCGCCATATCTGGCCGATCGACACCGTTTGCAGGCGGTGGCGGCCGCCGTAGACCAGGTTAACCATGCAGCGCGACACCACCACCGCGCTGAAAATCGACGTCACAATGCCGAGACAGAGCACCACGGCAAAACCCTTAACCGGCCCGGAACCGAGCAGGAACAGCATCATGCCGGCAATCAGCGTGGTGATGTTCGAATCGAGAATGGTGCCCCAGGCGCGGTCATAACCGGCGAAAATCGCCGCCTGCGGCGTGTTGCCGTTGCGCAGCTCTTCACGAATGCGCTCGTTGATCAGCACGTTGGCGTCAATCGCCATGCCGACCGTCAATGCGATGCCGGCCATGCCGGGCAGTGTGAGTGTCGCCTGCAGCATCGACAGCAGCGCGACGAGGAAAAGCACGTTGATTCCCAGAGCAACCACCGAAATGACGCCGAAGATCAGGTAATACACAATCATGAAAACGCTGATCGCCGCAAAACCGATCCAGGTCGAATGGAAACCGATCTTGATGTTTTCGGCGCCGAGGCTGGGGCCTACAGTGCGCTCTTCAATGATGTCCATGGGCGCGGCCAGCGCGCCGGCGCGCAGCAGCAGCGCCAGATCATTGGCTTCACGCGGCGTCTTGCTGCCGGTGATCTGGAAGCTGCCACCGAGCACGTCCTGAATCACGGGCGCGGTGATGACTTCAGGCTTGCCCTTTTCAACCAGCAGCACGGCCATGCGGCGCTTGACGGCCTCGCGCGTGAAGTCGCGCATGAGGCGCGCGCCCTGGCCGTCGAGTTCGATGGCCACCACCGGCTGCGAACTGCGTTGGTCGAAAGTCGGCGATGCCTTGGTCAGGCGCTCGCCGGTGACGATCACCTGCTTGGAAAGCAGCAGCGGTTCCGCTTGCGTGCCGCGTCGCTCGTAGAACAGTTCCATGCCGAAAGGCACGGTGCCCTTGATGGCCGCTTCGATCTTGGCCGGATCGTAATCGCGCGCCGCCGGATCGGAGGCATGCGCTTCGACGAGGCGCATTTCAAGGCTGGCGGTTCGGCCGAGAATGTCCTTGGCGCGCGCCGTGTCCTGCACGCCGGGCAGCTGTACGACGATGCGGTCGGCGCCCTGCTGCTGGATGATCGGTTCGGCCACACCGAGTTCGTTGACGCGGTTGCGCAGCGTGGTGATGTTCTGCTCGAGCGCGGCCTTCTGCGTTTCGATCAGCGATTGCGGGGTGAAGGTGCCGGTCAGGCGAAACTCGCCCCCGCTTTCGCTGGTTTTCAGCGCGAGGTCGGCAGTGGCCTTTTCGAGTTCACCCTGCGCTTTTTCGCGCGTCGCCGCATCACGGAAGCGGATGACAATCGAATCGGCCTCCCGGCTGATGCCCGAATAGGCGATCTTCTTGTCACGCAGCGCATTG
>CAZVDN010000398.1:0-3209 GCA_964625665.1 uncultured Streptomyces sp.
TCGAATTGAACAGTTCGTTGGCCAGATGCGGCGAGCTGCCCGGGCCTGAGGTGCCGAAATTGAGTTTGTTCGGATTGGCCTTGGCGTAGGCGACGAGTTCCTGCACGGTTTTCGCCGGCACTGACGGATGCACAATGAGGCCGAGCGGCGTAGCGATCACTTCGGTGACCGGCGCGAAATCCTTGATCGGGTCGTAGGGCAGCGTCGTAAAAAGCTGCGCGCTTTGCGCGTGCGTCGAATAGGCGAGCAGCAGCGTGTAGCCGTCGGGTACAGCTTTGGCGACGAGTTCGGTGCCGACGATGCCGGAAGCGGCCGGGCGGTTGTCGACGACCACGGCCTGGCCGATGCGCTCGGCGAGGCGCTGGCCGATGTAACGCGCGGTGTAATCGCTGCCGCCGCCGGGGGCAAGCGGCACGATCACGCGGATCGGGCGGTTGGGGAAATCGGCCTGTGCGGACGCCGGGCCGGTGCCGATGGCCGCAATGGCGGTAATGGCGAGAGCGACGGCGACAGACAGACAGTCGCGAAACTGCGGGGTGAGGCTGGGCATGAAGTGCTCCAATGGCGGTTATGGTGCGAGAGGGCGAGTGTGCATCAAATCGCGCGCCGCCGACAAGGCGCAGCGTGCACGCCCGCAGTATACTTTGCGCAACGCCCGCACAGAGGCACCGGAGGTGGCTTTGAAACGCATATTCCTGGCAGCTGCATTGTTTTGTCTGGCCGCAATTCCGGCACAGGCCGTGGTCACGCGCATTGCCATCGATCGCATCGACTCGCCGACCTTCGACGGCCGCGATTTCGGGGCTGCCGGACGATACGAAAAGCTCTCGGGGCGCGCCTTCGGTGAGGTCGATCCGGCCGATCCGCGCAACGCCGGCATCGTCTTCATTCAGGAAGCGCCGCGCAACGCGCGCGGCCGCGTCGAGTACGTGGTCGATATCAGCATCATGCAGCCCCTGGATCCCGCCAAGGGCAACGGCACGCTGCTCTACGACGTGGTCAACCGCGGCTCGCGCCGCGCCTTCGATGTGTTTCATCTCGGCGAACACGGCGGCAATGATCCGGCCAAGGCGGTGGATGCCGGCGACGCGTTTTTGCTGCGCCAGGGCTACACGCTGGTGGTCAGCGGCTGGCAGGCCGACGTGCTGCGCGAAGAGGCTGAAATCATCGCCGACTATCCGCTCGCCAACCGCGGCGGCACGCAGATTTCAAAATCGATCAGCGTCGAGCTGATCGTCACGCGCCCGGCCTTCACGCTGCCGCTCGGCTGGGACAACGGCCGCGCCCTGAAGCCTTATCCGCTGGTGGAGCGCGCCGCATCGCGCGCGCGCCTGATCCGCCGCCTGCATGCCGATGCGCCCGATGAACTGATTCCGCGCGAGGACTGGTCGTTCGCCAGCTGCCGCGACGGCAAGACGCCGGTGCCGAGCAACAACGACATCTGTCTGCCGGCGGGCTTTTCGCCGAATTACGTGTATTCCCTCTCGTATCAGGCGGCCGATCCGGTGCCGGCCGGGCTGGCCTTCGCGGCGACGCGCGATGTCATTTCATTTTTGCGCTATGACACCAGCAACGCCAATCCGCTGGTCGCGCACGGCGCGCACGAGCCGCACAAGCATTCGATCAAACACACCATCGGTTTCGGCCGTTCGCAAAGCGGGCGTTTTCTCAAGGACCTCATCTATCAGGGCTTCAACCAGGATGAAGCCGGCCGCATCGTGTTTGACGGCGCCATGCAGCTCACCAGCGGCGGGCGCATGACCAACGTCAACACCGAGTTCGCGCTGCCCGGGCGTTTTTCGACGGCGCTGGTCGGGCATTTCGCGGCGGGCGACCAGTTTCCGTTCACTTATGAAACGCTGACCGATCCGGTCAGCGGCCGCACGGACGGCCTGCTGGCGAAATGCCGCGCGCAGAAAGCCTGTCCGAAAATTTTCCACATGGATTCGGGCACCGAGCCGTGGGGCGGCCGCAACTCGCTGGTGATCACCGATCCGCTGGGCAAAAAAGATGTGCCGATCCCGGACAACGTACGCCTGTATTATTTTGCCGGCACCCAGCACGCGCCGGTATTGCAGGCGCGCTCGAACGCCTTGTGCCAGAACCCGGTCAATCCGAACCAGTACAAGGAGGCGATGCGCGCCCTGCTGGTCGCCATGCAGGGCTGGATCAGCGCCGGCAAGGCGCCGCCGCCGAGCCGCTTCCCGTCATTGGCTTCGGGCACGCTGGTCAAGCCCCTGCCGCAGCGCGAGGCCGGTTTCCCGGAAATTCCCGGCGCGAAGTACACGGGCGAGGCGAACCATCTCTACATCAATGACAACGATGCGCTGTTTCCGAAACACGTGCTGAACAAACAGTACGCGGTGCTGGTGCCGCGCGTCGATCGCGACGGCAACGATCTGCCCGGCATCCGTTCGGTGGCGCTGCAGGTGCCGCTTGGCACGCATCTGGGCTGGAACCTCAGACGCAAGGGTTACATGGAAGACCGCTCCTGTTATCTCGACGGTTCCTTCATTCCGTTTGCGCGTTACCGCGTCGATCGCGGCAACGATCCGCGGCCCTCGCTCGAAGAACGCTACGGCAACAAAGCCAGCTATGTGCGCCAGGTCGAAACCGCGGTGCAGCGTTTGCGCGGCGAGGGCTTCCTGTTGCCCGAGGATGCCGAGCGCCTGCTCAAGGACGCCCGCGAACGCGATATCGGTCTGTAGCGCATCGACCGCGCCGGGCCGCAGCGTATTCCGCGCAAGATTTACCTGCGGAATAGTTCACATCGCAAAGGCGCGCTGCGTAAGCTCCGCGCAAGCATTCATTGCAATTTGTAACAACGGTAAGCCTTTGTTCCAGTCGTAGGCATGCGCCGTCCGATGTCGTTTAATTCCATCAGAGGAGTTAAACGCACAACGGAGGTGCACCATGATGACGTTCCTGCATTACCTGCCCTACATACTGGTCGGCGGCCTTGTCGCCTTCATTCTTGTCATTTTTTCCGGCGGCAGCGACCGGCGCACGGATTACCGCCGTATTCCGCGCGAGCGGCATTACCAGTGGAACGACAATTCCGCGCATCGCGACTGATGCAGCCGATTTGAAACACGCAGTACTCATCGCAACATCAACCATGGAGAAACAAATGATCAAGACCATTGCAGCTGCAGTATTCGGCGTTTTTGCCCTGGCCGCCGTGCCGGCCGTGCATGCGCAGACCGGCG
>CAZVDN010000399.1:0-3195 GCA_964625665.1 uncultured Streptomyces sp.
CCCGGCGTTTCCGGTGAGTTTTCCGTGGTTCAACACCCAGCGTTACTGGCAGGACCAGATCCTCGCGCTGCGCGAGCAGTGTGCGGCGATGGACGAGCCGGCGCTCGAGCTGCCCGATTATTGAACGCCGTTTCAGGCGGTTTCGAGCAGTGTCCGCACGTGCCGGGCAATCGCCATCGATGAGGTGAGGCCCGGCGATTCAATGCCGAAGAGATTGACGAGGTTCGGCACGCCGTGGTCCTGGCGGCCGTGAATGACGAAATCGACAGCTTCCTCGCCCTGGCCGGTAATGCGCGGCCGCATCCCGGTATAGCCCGGCTGCAGCGTGCCGTCCTTGAGGCCGGGGAAATAACGGCGGATCGCTTCGTAGAACAGCGGCTCGCGAGCTTCATCGAATTTGTAATCGAGCGAATCGCGCCATGAAAAATCCGGGCCGAATTTGCAGCGGCCGCCGAGGTCGACAGTGACATGCACACCGAGCCAGTCCTGGCGTGCCACCGGATAGACGAGGCGGTTGAACGGCGTCTTGCCGGTCAGTGTGTAGTAGTGGCCGATCGCGTAATAGCTTTGCGGGATCGTTGCCGCCGGAATGCCGCTGATCTTGCGCGCCACAGCGGGGGCGCCGTGTCCGGCCGCATTCACCACGGTATTGCAGGCAAGCTGCATCGGTTCGGCGCCGCCGATTTCCAGCACGATGCCGTCATCGCCGACGCGGCCGCCGGTGACCGGGCTGTTCAATACCAGCGTCGCGCCGCTGTTCTCGGCATCGCCGAGATAGGCCAGCATGAGGCCGTGGCTGTCGATGACGCCGGTCGAGGGCGAGAGAAAACCGGCGACGGCGATGACTTCGGGTTCGAGCGCGTTGACTTCCTCGCGCGAGAGCAATTGCAGGTCATCGACGCCGTTCAGTTCGGCCTGCTTTTTGTATTTGTGCAGACCGGCCAATTGCTGCTCGTCGCAGGCGACCACCACCTTGCCGATGCGTTTGTGATTGACGCCGCGTTCGGCGCAATATTGGTAGAGCAGCTTGCGGCCGGCCACGCAGAAGCGCGCTTTCAGAGATCCGGTCGGATAATAAATGCCGGCGTGCATGACTTCGGAGTTGCGCGCGCTGGTGTGGGTGCCGAAGGCATTTTCCGCTTCGAGGATGAGCACTTCGCGGCCGGCCAGGGCGAGTTCACGGGCGATGGCAAGGCCGACAACGCCGGCGCCGATCACGGCGCAATCAATTTTTTCCATGCTGAAGGACTGTCAAGTTTTTACAGGTTTGCGCTACGCGCCGGGAGCGGCCGTGGCGGGGTGGTAATTCGCATGCAGGGCGAAGTGTATCATCGGCACACCGAATTTTCGAACGCAGGGGACTGATGAGCACGGCATGGAATCGCAATCTGGCGCTGCAGGCGCCGGTGTTTGCGCCGCTGCGCGACTTCGTGCAGGCATTGCCGTCCGACGTCTGGCCCGGCTGTGACGCGCTCAACGGGTTGCTTGCGACCTGCGGGCCGGAGGTCCGCAATGCGTCCGGTTTGCCGATTCGCTTTGTGCCGCAATCGTTGCGACAGGCGTCGTTCGAAGAAAAATACGAGCCACGGATTTTTTTGCGCGGCGAGGTGCAAATGCGTGCGGAGAACTGGCACGACCTGTTCAACGCTCTGGTCTGGCTGGCCTTTCCGCGGGCGAAGGCCGCGCTCAATCAGCGTCACTACAATGCCTTGCAGGCGCAGCAGGCCGCCGGATTGCAGAACCGCGGGCCGCAGCAGGATGCGCTGACCCTGTTTGATGAGGGCGGTGTGGTTGTGCTTTGCGCCGACCGCGGATTTGCGGAGTTGCTGAGCGACCACCATTGGCGTGAGCTGTTCTGGCAGAGGCGCGCGGCGCTCGCCGGGACCATGGGATTTTTTGTTTTCGGTCATGCCTTGTATGAAAAAGCCTTGCAGCCGTTTGCCGGGGTTACCGGCCGCGGCCTGATTTTCGATTGCAATACGGAAGTTTTGCAGGCGCCCCGCGATCGGCAGAATGCCGAAATCGACGCGCGCCTTGCCGAACTGCTGGGTGATACTGAACGGCTTGCCGCGCCGCGCGACCTCACGGCCGTGCCGATTCTCGGGATTCCGGGCTGGTGTGCAGAAAACGAACGCGAGTCCTACTACGACGACCGGAATTATTTCCGGCCGGCACCGCTCAGCCGGGCTCGGCGCCGCTGACGGTGGTGCGGTTGCGCCCGGATTTTTTGCTGGTGTAGAGCGCCTGATCGGCGCGGTTCATGATCACCGCGAGATCGTCACCGTGGTCGGGATAGCCGGCCAGGCCGACGCTGACGGTGGTGGTCACCTGCTTGCCCTGGGTGGCCAGCGGCGTGGTTTCGATGGTCTTGCGGATGCGTTCGGCGACTTCGTGCGCGCCCTCGATACCCGTCTGCGGCAGGATGGCGATGAATTCGTCACCGCCGAAGCGCGCAAAGACATCGGTGTCTCGCAGCGACTGCTGGACGCAGGCCACCGTGAGTTTAAGCAGGCGGTTGCCGCCTTCGTGGCCATAGGTGTCGTTGACCGTTTTCAGATTGTCCGAGTCGATCATGACAATCGCGTAGGGCTGCCGGTAACGCTGTGCCTGCTTGTGATTACGGCTGGCGATGGACGTGAAGGCGCGCACGTTGTAGATGCCCGTCAGTTCGTCGGTTTCCGAAATGATCTTGATGCGCGAGAGCGCGCTGCGGATGTCGGCAGAGAGCATGGTTGTAATGTAGGCCACCAGCAGCATGGGCGCGAGGCGCGACATGAAGTCGCCGGCGTTGTAGAGCCAGAACAGCGAATCATCGGTGGAGGAGTAGCCGAGGAAGACGTAACAGGCCACCACCAGCGCCATTTCCAGCATGGTGATCAGTTTGCCCAGTGTCAGCGCGCTGGTGACAATGGTCAGCAGATAGAGATTGACCAGCGGACTTTCGAGGCGGCCCGAGTAATACAGGACCCAGGTGATGAAACCGAGCATCGCCCAGGTTTCCAGCGCAAGTTTCCAGCGCGATTCATTGCGGTAGATATTGAAATAGCGGAAGCCGATGACGAACCCGGCGTAGATCATAATGCCCAGATAGACCAGCCCGGCGCTGTCGTCGTCGCGGCCCTGCACGATCTGGTAGAGCAGGACAAGAATGACCAGCAGCCATTCGATTTCGGCAATGGTGCGTGCGAAGCCGCG
>CAZVDN010000400.1:0-3190 GCA_964625665.1 uncultured Streptomyces sp.
ACGAAGCCGTCGCCCAGGCGGTGAAATTCGCCGACGGCCGCGGCTGCGATCTTGCCGATCTCAAGCTCGACGAACTGCAGCAGTTTTCATCGCTGATCGACAAGGATGTCTTCGCCGCGCTGACCCTCGAAGGTTCGCTCAAGGCGCGCAGCCACATCGGCGGCACCGCGCCGGCGCGCGTCAAGGCGGCGATTGCAAAGGCGCGCAAGACGGTCAGCTGATTTTGCCGACGCAAACCATGTAGCCCGGGACAAGCGTATGCAGAATCCCGGAATGCGCTGCGCTCCTTCCGGGCTACAAAACCCCACATACTGCCGCGCAAGAATCGGATAGATCGCGCACAGCACGCGGCGTAGGATGCAGCCTCATGAAAGCTGCTCCCGACAAAACCGAACGCGATGCCATCGTCGCCGTCTGCGAACACATCGCCGCGCATGCCGAACACAGCCTGACGCTCGCCGCGCTGGGCAAACTCGCCGGGCTGAGCCCCTTTCATCTGCAGCGGCGGTTCAAAAAAATCATCGGCGTCTCGCCGCGCGAATACCAGGAAGCCTGCCGGCTCGACGCCTTCAAACGCCATGCGCGCCAGCGCGCTTCGCTCGCCGAGGCCACCTATGCGGCCGGCTTCGGCTCAAGCAGCCGGCTCTATGAAAAAACCGCGCAACTGGGCATGACGCCGGCGCGTTACCGGCGCGGCGGCGCCGACCTGGAAATCCGCTTCACCACCTTCGACTCGCCGCTGGGCCAGGTGCTGGTCGCCGCCACCGATCGCGGCCTCTGCAAAATCAGCCTCGGCACGCGGGCCCGAGCGCTTGAAAACGAATTGCGTGCTGAATTTGCCGCGGCGCATTGCCTGCGCAACGCCCGCGCCCTGCAGACCTACCAGAAAGCGCTCGCGCGTTATCTCGCGGGCGGCAATCCGGACCTCGCGCTGCCGCTCGATATCCGCGCCACGGCGTTTCAGCGCAAGGTCTGGAACATCCTGAAGAAAATTCCCTACGGCGAAACGCGCAGCTACAGCGAGATTGCGGTCAAAGCGGGGGCGCCGTCGTCAGTGCGCGCCGTGGCGCGAGCGATTGCCACCAATCCGGTGGCACTGGTCGTGCCCTGCCATCGCGCCGTGCGCAAAAACGGCGAACTCGCCGGCTATCGCTGGGGGGTCGAACGCAAACGAGCGTTGCTGGCGCAGGAGGCCGGCGCGCCCCGCCCTCAGGCGTCGAAGAAAATTTCGCGGTAGGCGGTGTACACCGAGATCAGGCCCACCGGCACTGCCACGATCAGGCCAAGGCCGAACGGCACCGCAGCGACCATGAACAACACCAGCAGGATGATGGCGTAGAGTGTAAACGCGATAATATTTTTCAGACAGGCGGAAAAACTCGCCATCAAGGCGGCCCCCGGCGCCAGTCCGTTAAACAAGGCGAGCGGCGCAGCGAACCACAGCGCCATGTAAACCGGCACGCTGATAATCAGCCCGGCCAGCATCGCCAGCGCCACCGACACCCCCAGCGTCGCCAGTGCCGCCGTCCCGCTGAAGAGGGCGGCAAAAATGCCCGCGCCACCGGCCAGCAACAACCCGACGATCACGACCGCCAGCGGCATGCAGGCAAACACGCCGATCACCATCAGATTGCTGGTTTTGTTCTTGAAGCCATGGAACAGATGTTCAACGCCGATCTCGCCGCCGTCCTCGAGCACCTGACAGGCCCGCATGAAGCCGGCGCCGAACACCGGCAGCAACAGCAGATTGGCGAAGCCGCCGAGGATCGGGATCACGCTCAGCAATGCGCAGCAGACGAAATAAATGATGAAGAGCAACACCCACATGCCCGGCTGTTTCATGAACAGCGTGAAGGCCGATGCGATCCAGGTCCAGCCGTGGCTGGCGTCGAGCCCCCGGCCCCTGGCATTGAAGCTGCCTGCAGCCGCGGCAGGTTCGGCGGCCGGCACCGGCGGTTGATACGGATTCATTTCACTCATGATCAATTCTCCCCGTGCGACACGCTCGTCACCATGCGCAGCTTACCTGCACTCTGTGCTTTTATCCTATTTCAATCGTGTCGCACTGACAATGTGCCGGTTCCGCGCGGAAATCAGCTGCACGCCAGCGGTTAGAATACCGGCATGAACGCCCCTGCCCCGCACGCGAAACTGCACGCGCCGATCACCGCCGACCTCAAGGCCCTCGAACGCGCACTGGCCGCGCGCGTCAGCGGCGAGGTGCGCTTCGATGCCGGCAGCCGGGCGTTGTATGCGAGCGATGCCTCGAACTACCGGCAGGCGCCGCTCGGCGTGGTGCTGCCGCGCAATGCCGACGATATCATTGCCGCGCTCGACGTCTGCCGTCACTTCGATGTGCCGCTGCTGATGCGCGGCGGCGGCACTTCGCAAAACGGCCAGTGCGTAAATGTCGCCGTTGTCATCGACACCTCGAAGTACATGAACCGCGTGCTCGACATTGACACGCGCGCGCGCACGGCACTGGTCGAACCCGGCGTGGTCTGCGATGCGCTGCGCGATGCCGCCGAGCGCCACGGCCTGACCTTCGGCCCCGATCCGGCGACGCACAGCCGCTGCACGCTGGGCGGCATGATCGGCAACAACTCCTGCGGCGCGCATTCGGTGATGGCGGGCAAGACCGTCGAGAATATCGAGGCGCTGGAAATCCTCACCTACGACGGCCTGCGCCTGTGGGTCGGACCGACCTCCGATGAGGAACTGGCGAAAATCATCGCTGCCGGCGGACGGCGCGGTGAAATCTACGCCGCCCTGCAGCGGCTGCGCGACCGATACGCCGATCTGATCCGATCGCGTTATCCGACAATCAAGCGCCGCGTCTCCGGTTACAACCTCGACCAGTTGCTGCCCGAGAACGGCTTCAACGTGGCGCGCGCACTGGTCGGCACCGAAGGCACCTGCGCGCTGACCCTGCAGGCGCGCACGAAACTCGTGCACAGCCCGAGCGAGCGCGTCATGCTGGTACTTGGATATCCCGATATCTACACCGCCGGCGATGCGGTGCCGGAAATCCTGCCCTTCGGCCCGATCGCCACCGAAGGCCTCGACTATCGCATCATCGGCGGCCTGCAGGAGCGCGGCCTCAAAGCCGCCGACATCGCCAAGCTGCCTGAGGGCAAAGCCTGGATCATGATCGAGTTCGGTGCCGACACGCGCGAGGCCGCCATCGCAC
>CAZVDN010000401.1:0-3158 GCA_964625665.1 uncultured Streptomyces sp.
TCAGGCCTTGATCTTCAGCAGCTTCGCTGCCGTGCCGCCCATGATGCGGTCCTTGTCAGCGCGCGACAGGCGCGGCACGCTTTCAATCAGCTTGACAGGGTTGTCTTCGCCCATGTCATAGGGATAATCCGTACCGAGCAGCACGTGATCGACGCCCCACTTGTCGATCGAGTGGCGCAGCATCTGCTTGTCGAAGGTAATGGTGTCGAAGTAGAACTTCTTCAGATGGCTGGTCGGCGCCTTCTTGATGACGGTGTGGCAATCCTTGCGTGCGCGCCACGCATGGTCCATGCGCGCCCAGTAATGCGCGAGATAGCCGCCCGAATGCGGCAACACGATCTTCAGTTTCGGGAAGCGCTCCATGACGCCGTCGAAAATCAGGTGGCTGACCGCCACCGTGGTTTCCAGCGGATTACCGATGACATTGTTGAAATAGTGATCGAGGAAGCGGTTGCCCTGGGTAAAGCCGAGCGGGTGCATGAAGATCACCACACCGAGTTCCTGCACGCGCGCGAAGAATTTGTCGAGACCGAGGCTTGGGTCGGTCAGGTCCTTGCCGACGACGTTGGGCAGAATCTCTACGCCGCGCATGCCCAGTTTGTTGATGCAACGATCGAGTTCCTTCACGGCCATCCCGGCGTTTTGCAACGGCACGGTACCCATCGCAACAAAACGGTCGGGCCAGGTGGCGGCAATTTCCGCCAGACGGTCATTGGCTTCGCGGGCCAGTTCAAGTCCGTAGTCCGCCTCGGTCCAGTAATAACACTGGTTGGGCGCCGGACAGATCGCCTGAATATCAACGCCCATGCGGTCCATGTCCTTCAGCCGCACCTCGATGGTCGACAGCTTCGGGCCGCGGTCCTGCACCTGTTTAACGTTGACCTCTTTGGTCAGCGCATTGGCAAACTGGCTGGCCGGTTCATATTGCGCCGGGTTCAGCGGGGCCACCTTGGCCGCCAGTGCCGGATTCTGATAATGACAGTGGATGTCGACGCGCAGGCTGCGGCCCTTGCGATCACGCACGATTTTGGTCGAGCCACGCGGCGCGGCCAGGGCGCTGCCGTGACGGTGTGCCGGATCGTTGCAGCCCTGCGGTGAACAAGTGAACATCATGATGCAGATTCCTTTCGTTTCGCTTCGTTGGTTATTATTTCCGCTCAGAAGACCCCGAGGTGCTGCGTCAGCAACCCCTCGTTACCTCGCACTTCGTCAACGCCGCCGGCGAATACCACGCGTCCGGTATTGAGCATGACCACGTCGTCGGCCAGATCTAGCGCCAGCTTCAGGTTTTGCTCGACCAGCACGATCGACTGCCCCGCCGCCTTCAATTGCGCAATTGTACGCCCTACTTCGGTCACAATCAGCGGCGCCAGTCCTTCAGACGGCTCATCCATGAGCAGCACGCGCGGGTTACCCATCAGGGCGCGCGCAATGGCCAGCATCTGCTGTTCGCCGCCGGATAAAGAGCCGGCATGCTGGTGCAGGCGCTCACGCAGACGCGGAAACAAATCGCAAACCCGCTCCAGCGTCCAGGGGTTGGCCACACCACTGCGCGCCTGCCGCGCCACGTCCAGGTTCTCACGCACCGTCAGGCTGGCGAAAACGCGCCGGCCCTGCGGCACAAAACCGATGCCCTTGCGCGAAATCGCCTCCGGCGACAGGCGCGTAATGGACTCCCCGAAAAGGCGGATCCCGCCATCGCGCGGCGGCAGAAAACCGACGATCGAGCTCATGCAGGTCGTTTTGCCCGCGCCGTTGCGCCCGAGCAGCGCCAGTACACGACCGCTGCCGAGGGTAAACGTCACTTCGTGCAGCACATGGCTGTCGCCGTAGAGTGCGTTGATGCCCTCGACAGACAGCGCCTCAGTCGCCAACTCAGTCGCCAAGGTACACCTCGCGCGTTTTCGGATGCGCCACCACTTCCGCCCGCGTGCCTTCGACAATCACACTGCCGTAATGCAGAACGGTGATGCGTTCGGCCAGATCGAGCGCCACATCCATGTCATGCTCGATCATGACCAGTGTGGTTTCGCGCGGGATATCGGCGATCAGTTGCCCGACGGCCGCACGCTCTTCACGCGACAACCCGGCGAACGGCTCGTCGAGGAGCAGCACCTTCGGCTTCTGCGCCAGCGCCATGGCGATTTCGACGCGGCGCTTTTCACCGTAGGACACTTCATTGAGCCGGCGCGCCGCAAGGTGCTCGAGGCCGACACGCGCCAGCACGCCGCGCGCCTCGTCATAGAGATGCCCGTATCCGGCCAGCGATGCAAACATGTTCCAGCGGGCCGCGTTCAGCCCCAGCAAGGACAGCGCCACATTGTGTTCAAGGGTGGCCGACGCAAACAGCGTGATGATCTGATAAGTGCGCGCCAGCCCGCGGTGCGCGCGCTGGTGCGGACTCAGCCGCTGCACTTCCTCGCCGAACATGCGGATGGTGCCGGCGTCGCGCTTCAGATCGCCCGTGATCAGGTTGAACAGGGTAGTCTTGCCGGCGCCGTTCGGGCCGATGATCAGCCGGCGCTCGCCGGGCATCACCTGCAGCGAAACATCGTTGGTCGCCGGCAGGCCACCGAAGGATTTCTTCAGGCCCTCAATGTGCAGCGCGGCAGTCACCGGCGGCCCCAGCGCGCCCACAGGCGTTTGAGTCCCGGCACCAGGCCGTCCGGCATGAAGACGACGATCAGCACGAAGACGAAGCCGAGCAGCATGTTCCAGCGCTCGACATAGGCCGACACATAGTTCTTCAGCAGCAGAATGATAGCGGCGCCAATCGCCGGGCCGGCCAGCGTACCGGCACCGCCGGCGATCACCGACAGCATCGCCTCGGCCGAATTGGTCAGGGACAGCGAGGCCGGGTGGATATATTTGTGGTAGTAAACGAACAACAGGCCCGAGACGCCGCCCCAGAAACCGGCATAAACGAACGTGATCCAGCGGATCAGCCAGACGTTGTGGCCGAGTGCGCTCATGCGCCGTGCCTGATCGCGCGTGCCCTGCAACGCCGCACCGAACGGCGATGCGACGAGGCGCGCAATCATCCAGAACGAAAACGCCGCCACCACCAGGGCAAAGAAATAGAAAGTGGTCGAATCGTCGAGGTTAAGGCCGAACACCTGCGGCCGCGTCAGCCCGCGCAGGCCGTTGTCGCCCTCGGT
>CAZVDN010000402.1:0-3157 GCA_964625665.1 uncultured Streptomyces sp.
TTGCGCGTCAGGCTGCGCGCAGCGAGGTTGAGGCTGAATTCGCCGAATTCGACGACCTGTGCTTCGCTGGTCGGTGCGCCCGGCGGTTGCGTTTCGGGCGCGCGGCGCAGCACGGCCTGAATACGCGCGACCAGTTCACGCGGATTGAACGGCTTTGGCAGGTAGTCATCGGCACCGACTTCGAGGCCGACGATGCGGTCCACGTCGTCGCCTTTTGCAGTGAGCATGATGATCGGCATTTTGTCGCCGAGCCCGCGCAGGCGGCGGCAGATCGACAGGCCGTCCTCGCCCGGCATCATCAGGTCGAGAACCATCAGGTCATAACGCTCGCGCGCCAGCCAGCGGTTCATGTCATTGCCGTCGATCGCTGCGCGCACGGCGTAGCCCTGTTCGCTCAAATAGCGGTTGAGCAACTCGCGCAGGCGGGCATCGTCGTCTACAACGAGTATGCGTGTCTTGGTTTCTGCCATGGGTGCCATCCTAGCCATTTCGTTTTGCCAATGCCACTGTTTTGTAAGTGATTGTTAATCCCGGCGGCTGTGAAACATTTGCTTACAAATGAACCCGCAGGAAACTGCGGTAATGCCCGACTGCCGTCGTAGTATTCGTCAACGCACCACCGGCCATTTCGTTAGCACATTTGACGGATGCCATTCACGGCGCGGCAGTTGAGAACGCAAAAGGAATACGGATGAACAGGGTCCACGCAAGGAACAAAGCCGATGGCAGCGCGCAATCCCGCGCTGCCGGCTGCGTTCTGCGCCACTATAATGATCGATGCGGCGCGCCGGCACGGCGCCGTTTCGATCGATAGGGGGACGCATGCGGGCATTTTGCGCAGTGGTGGCGGTTCTGGCGGCGACAATGGCCATGCCGGTTTCAGCCAACGGGTGGCGGCAGGGTTTGGTGCAGGCGCAGATGCAGCGGCATCCGGACCGTTTTCAGCGCCAGCCGCAGCGCGATTTCCGCAATCCGCCGCACCAACAGGACCGAGGTCCGCGCGACGGCCGCATGACCGAGCAGGAGCGGCGCGATCTGCACCGCGATCTCGACCGCGCCAATCGTGAACTCTACAAGGGCCGGCGTTAAGCGGCCCTCAACTTGATCGAAAAGGAAATTTCATGAAACAGATCATGCAATGGACGCTGGCTGCCGGATTGTCGGTAACGATGGCGCTGGCGGCGGCGCAGGGACTGCCCGGCGCAACCGTGAAAAAAGACGAGGCGGGCGCCGGTAAGGCCGAGGCAACGCGCGACGCCTGCAAAGACTCGCTGCGCGAGCGTTGCAAACAGAATCCGCAGGAATGCGAGCAGAAAAAAGCCGAATTCCAGAAACGCCGCGAAGAATGCCGGGCCAATCCGGAAAAATGCCGGGCCGAGCGCGAAGAGCGCTGCAAGGCGAACCCGGAAAAATGCGAAGCCGTGAAAAAGAAAATGCAGGAGCGGCGCGAGCAGTGCAAGGCGGACCCCGACAAATGCCGCGCGGAAAAAAAGGCGCGCCGTGAGGAATTCTGCAAATCCGATCCCAAGCGCTGCGAAGAAATGAAAGCGCAATTCGAAAAGCGCCGTGAAGAGTGCAAGGCGAACCCGGACGCCTGCAAGGGGGCGAAAGGGCGCGGCGTCGACGGCAAGGCGGGCACCAAATAATTCCGGCGCCGGCGCGCGAACATGATCAGGCGGCTGCTGATTTTATGGATTGTGCTGGCGCCCCTCCGGGCCGACGCCGCGCCGATGGGATTCGACGAGGCGCGGCACCTGCTCAATCGCACGAGCTTCGCCGCCAATCTTGAAGACATCGAGTCCTTTGCAAAGCTAACCCGCGCGCAGGCGGTCGACCAGTTGCTGGCGTGGACGGCCGGCAAAATGGTCACGCCGCCGCCCGCATGGATCGACGAATTCGAATCGCCGCGCAAGCTGCGTACCGCCAGCGAAGAGGAACGCAAGGCCTTTCAGCGCCGGCAGTTCGAAAAAGGCACCGAGCTGCGCGCCTGGTGGCTGACGGAAATGCTGACGACTCCGTCACCGCTGTCGGAAAAAATGGTGCTGTTCTGGCACAACCATTTCGTCTCGAGCCTGCAGAAAGTCCGCTCGCCGGTGCTCATGTACCGGCAGAACCAGTTGCTGCGCAAACACGCTTTCGGCTATTTCGGGGACCTGTTGCACGCGGTGTCGAAAGACCCGGCCATGGTGGTTTATCTCGACAGCGCCTCCAACCGCAAAGGCAAGCCAAACGAGAATTTCGCGCGCGAAGTCATGGAGCTGTTCACGCTCGGCGAAGGGCAATACAGCGAGCAGGACGTCAAAGAAGCTGCGCGCGCTTTCACCGGCTGGAGCGTCGAGCCGGAGACCGGTGAATTTCTGTTCCGCGCGCCCGCGCATGATGAGGGCGTAAAAACGGTGCTGGGACGCAGCGGCAATTTCGACGGCGACGCCGTACTCGACATCCTGTTGGCGCAGCCACAGACGGCCGAATTCATCGTCGGCAAACTGTGGCGGGAGTTCGTTTCGCCGCGCCCCGATGTTGCGGAAGTGCGCCGCATCGCGCGCATGTTCCGTGACAACCGTTACAACATCCGCGTGGCCCTGCGCGCGCTGCTGACCTCAGACGCGTTTTATTCGCCGCAGAACCGCGCTGCGCTGATCAAGTCGCCGGTCGATCTCATCGTCGGCACGCTGCGCCAGTTCCGTTTTGAGACCGGCGAAGTCGCCCCGTTTCTGCTTGCCGCGCGCCAGCTCGGTCAGGATGTGTTTGCGCCGCCGAACGTCAAGGGCTGGCCCGGCGGCGAGGCATGGATCAACAGTGCAACGCTGCTGTCGCGCAAGCAGTTGCTTGAACGCCTGTTTCGCGCGCAGGAAATGCGCGTGGCGTCGGCGCCGGTAGCGTCCGATGCGCCGGCCCGCGAACGCTTTGCACGCGCGCTGAGCGATATTTATTTCGACAGCGAGCGCTGGATGAAGCAATTTCCGCCGGGCGATCCGGTCCTGTCGCGCGTGGTGCTGGCGACCGAGCCGGCATCGGCACCGGCGAACAACGCGCAGGGTGTGCAGCGCCTGCGTGAACTGGTGCTCGACCCGGCCTATCAACTCAAATAAATGCATGGTTTGCGGCCACGCGAGGAGACAGTCATGAACAGACGCGGATTTCTGGCCAGTGCGGG
>CAZVDN010000403.1:0-2579 GCA_964625665.1 uncultured Streptomyces sp.
GCGCGGCAAGATCGTCAAATATAATCAGGGCATCATGGGCAAGAACTGGATCCATCTGCGTGACGGCAGCGGGTCGGCCGCCGACAACAGCAACGATCTGCTGGTGAGGACCACCATGCCGGCGAAAGTCGGCGATGTGGTGACGGCGCGCGGCACGGTGCGCACCGACCAGGATTTCGGTGCGGGTTATGCCTACAAGGTGCTGGTCGAAGACGCCAAACTGCAGCCGTGATAAACCGCGGCACCAAACAAAACGGGCGCCACCGGCGCCCGTTTTTTATTGCGCGTGATTCGCGCGTTGCCGCTTAGACGCGCGGCAGCGGTGCCGGTTTGATTTTCGAGGCCCAGCCGGCGGTGCCGAAGGCTTCGTAACGCGCGATGCAGATGTCGCGCGCGGCCAGCATGGCGTCCTTCATGTATTTGCGCGGATCGAATTCCGACGGATCTTTGCGCATGGCGCGGCGGATGGCGCCGGTCATGGCCAGACGGATATCGGTGTCGATGTTGATCTTGCGCACGCCGTGGCGGATGCCTTCCTGGATTTCCTCGACCGGCACGCCGTAGGTTTCTTTCAGGGCGCCGCCGTTTTCACGGATGATCGCCAGCCAGTCCTGAGGCACCGACGAAGAACCGTGCATGACGAGGTGGGTGTTCGGAATGCGTTTGTGGATTTCCTTGACGCGGCCGATGGCAAGAATATCGCCGGTCGGCTTGCGGCTGAATTTGTAGGCGCCGTGCGAAGTGCCGATGGCGATGGCCAGGGCATCGACGTTGGTCTTGGCGACAAAGTCCGCGGCCTGGTCCGGATCGGTCAGCATCTGGTCGTGGGTGAGTTTGCCTTCGGCGCCCGAGCCGTCTTCTTCGCCGGCCATGCCCGATTCAAGCGAGCCGAGGCAGCCGAGTTCGCCTTCGACCGAGACGCCGACGGCATGCGCCATTTCGACGACCTTGCGCGTGACTTCGACGTTGTATTCATAGGTGGTCGGCGTCTTGGCGTCTTCGCCGAGCGAGCCGTCCATCATCACGCTGGTGAAGCCCGAACGGATCGAACGCATGCACACTGAGGGGCTGGCACCGTGGTCCTGGTGCATGCAGACCGGAATGTCCGGATACATTTCGACGGCGGCTTCCACCATTTTGCGCATGAAGGGTTCGCCCGCATATTTGCGCGCGCCGGCCGAGGCCTGCAGGATCACCGGGCTGTCGGTTTTTTCCGCGGCCTGCATGATCGCCTGGATCTGTTCGAGGTTGTTGACGTTGAAGGCGGGCACGCCGTAGTTGTGTTCGGCGGCGTGGTCGAGCAGCTGCCGCAAGGTGATCATGGCCATGAAATTCTCCGGTGGAAAGGTGACGAGGATAACGTGCTAATTTACCCCGCCGGCCGGTTGCGATCAACCGCCGATGCCTCGGGAAAACGCCCGCATGCACGTTGTCGGTGCAGGCGGCCCGGCGCGGCAAGTCGGGTAAACTCGCCGTTCAATCAAACGGGGGGGAATGCGATGTTGTGCATCTACGGATCGGCCAATTCGCGCGCCGTGCGCGTCATCTGGATGGTGGGCGAACTCGGCATCCAATACGAACACAAGGACTGGCTGCCGCGCGCGCCGGAGACGAAGGCGCCGGAATTCCGCGCGCTCAATGCCAACGGCCGTGTGCCGACCATCGACGACGACGGATTCATCCTGTCGGAATCGATGGCAATCAACCTCTATCTGGCGAAAAAGCACAAAAGCCCGCTTTATCCCGCGGATGCGAAGGGCGAGGCGCTGGCCATGCAGTGGAGCCTGTGGGAAACCGACCGCCTCGACCGCCAGATCGTCGATTACGTGCGCCACACATCGGCGTTGCCGGCGGCCGAGCGCAAACCGGAAATCGCGGAGAAAAACTGGAAGGAAGTCGTGCCTGCCTTCGATGTGCTCGAAGCGGCACTGGCGAAATCGAAATATCTGCTCGGCAATGAATTCAGCGTGGCTGACCTGAACGTTGCATCGGCGCTGTTTCGCGCGTTGTCGGTCGATCTCGCCAGGTGGCCGAAACTCGATGCGTGGATGAGGGCCTGCTGGGCACGGCCGGCGGCGCAGAAGGCGCGCGCCATGCGCGAGAAGTAATTTCCTCAGAAGGTGTGGCGTCAGAACGGCGCCGGGGTGCTCCTGCGGGAGTCCCGGCGCCGTTCTGTTTCATGGCGGGTCATCGTCTATTTGCCGCGTGCCGCCTGCACACCGGCATACGCGAGGGCACCGATGCCGATCAGCGGGAAGGCTGCGAGGTAGGCGAGGCCGATGAACGGGGCGGCGAGGAAGAGCGCGACGTCCCGCACGCGTTGCGGCAGTACTTTGAAACCCGTTTTGAGGATCATCACGAGTCCGGCGAGCGGGAGCAGCGTGACGGCTGCGAGTCCGATCAGCGGGGCTGCGACGAGCATCGCAACGAATTTGGCCCGGGCGATCGCGGTGGTGTAGTCGTGGCCGCGGGTGGGTTCCGTGGTTTGGTATCCGGCGTTCATTGTCATCGTGGTGTTCATGATCTTCTCCTTCTTGAAATGTTTGCCTGCTTGCCCCTGGTTACGCATAGCCTGTGCC
>CAZVDN010000403.1:2589-3155 GCA_964625665.1 uncultured Streptomyces sp.
TGCAGGTCGCTGCGCCAGCCGGCGTTGGGGCCGCTGCGTTTCCGGTTCACCTCGCTGTAATTCACGATGCCGGGCACCGAGCGTTCGGCGTTCTCGCCGGTGCGGCTGGCTTGGGTGGTGGAAAGTTCTGTCGGTCGCGTGAGGCTGACTTGAGAACGCGTCTGGCGCAGCCCCATGAAGTAGCCGCTCACCGCCGCCGTGATGAGCACGGCCATCAGCACGCGGCGCGCGCCCGCTGGGCGGGGCCTGCATGTATATTTTTTTTGTGCGATCTCGCCGGGCGGTTGCGGAAATTTCCATTGTTTTCATGGGGATACTGGTTCGCCGGAGCGCATAAATTTTCAAGTGCCGGCAACGCGGCGGTTACGCGCACGATGGTTTTGCGTGGCCATTTTTAAATAGTCCATGACTATTAATTAGATAGTAATAATCAATTTTATTTATTGATTGCTTCTCTCTAAGATGCGCTCCGTGGTCAACGTTTTTATTCAAACCTCCAAGGAGAAACACATGAGCGCAACACTGATCAACACCGAAATTCTTCCGTTCAAGGCGACTGCCTTTCA
>CAZVDN010000404.1:0-3147 GCA_964625665.1 uncultured Streptomyces sp.
AAACCGCCTACAAGCTGGCGCTCTCTGGCAACAGAACGCTGCTGAACAAGGATGCGGCGAAGCTCTTCGAAAAATCCGCGCGCGCGACCGCAGAGCAACAGTGCAGCATCATCCGCGACGAATGCCGGCGCGATGTGCAGTCCGAAGACTGCAAGCAGCTGATCCGGCAATACAGCAAATAACGCGATCTCAGTCGAACAGGTTTTCGCTGCGCGGCACGGCTTTGCGAGCCGCCGTCTCGCCGGGGCGCGTCAATGTGCCGACGCGCACACCGAGCAGCCGGATACGCCGGTCAAGCGGCACGCGCTTCAGGCAGCTGCCGGCCGCGCGCCGGATGGCTTTGGCATCTCCGGTCGGCTCATCGAGACTGCAGTCGCGCGTCACGGTTGAAAAATTGTCGTAACGCAGCTTGAGGCCGATGGTGCGGCCGACAAAACCCTTGCGTTCGAGGTCGCCCGCCACGCGCACACAAAGCTCGGTGAATATTTTCGACAGGCGTTCGCGGTCGAGCACCGGATGCAGATCGGTTTCAAACGTGGTTTCGCGGCTGATCGATTTCGGATCGCGCCAGGTCACCACGGTGCGCGCATCGCGCCCGTGCGCCGCCTCGTGCATCCAGTTGCCGAAACTGGTGCCGAAATTTTTGACCAGCAGAGCGAGGTCGGCCTGCGCGAGTTCGCCGATCGACTGAATGCCCAGCGCTTCGAGCTTTGCGCCGGCCTTGGGCCCGATGCCGTTGATTTTGCGCACCGCGAGCGGCCAGATGCGCGTCGCCACATCGGCCTCGCGCAAGATCGTCAGCCCGGCCGGCTTTTCCAGATCGGAGGCGATTTTCGACAGCAGCTTGTTCGGCGTCACGCCGATCGAACAAGACAGGCCGGTCGCTTCATGGACGGCCTGCTGTAAGCGCGCAGCGACCTCGCGCGCGCGCTGCCACGGGTCGAGCGCCATGCCCGGCATCTCGTGCATCACCAGCGCAGTGAGGTCGATGTAAATTTCATCGATGCCGCGGTCTTCGATTTCGGGCGCAACCGCGCGCACCGCCGCCTTGAACAGCCGCGAGTAATGCCGGTATTCATCAAAGTCGGCCGGCAACAACACCGCATCCGGCGCCAGCTTCGCTGACTTCATCAGCCCCATGCCGGAAAACACGCCGAGCGAGCGCGCTTCGTAAGTGGAAGTCGTGATCACGCCACGACCGGTGTAATCGCGCAGCGTGCGGAATTTGCCGTCGGCCGGCGGCCCCGCGCTGCGCCGTCCGCCGATCACCACCGGCGTGCCGCGCAGTTGCGGATAGCGCAATAACTCGACCGAGGCGTAGAACGCGTCCATGTCGAGGTGGGCGATAAAGCGCATTGATCCGGAAAAAACCCGTGTGGAATTGCAAATTGTAGCAGCGCACGCACCGTTACCACGGCCAATCCACCGACAACCCGCAGCGCAGATCGTGTAGACTTTTCCCATGCGACATACCCTTGATATCCAACGGCGCCGCCTGCTGATGGCTACGGCGGCAATTGCCGCCACCGGCACACTGCCGCGACAGGCCGCCGCAGCAGCAACGGATTCCGCGCTGCACACCCGACCGATCCCGGTCAGCGGCGAGGCCTTGCCGATCGTCGGCATCGGCACCGCGGTGATTTTCGATTTTGAAAACGACGCCGGCAAATTCGCCGAGCGCCGCGCGGTGATCGAAACCCTGATCGCCGGCGGCGGCAAACTGATCGACACCGCGCATGCCTATGGCCGCGCCGAAGACCGCGTCGGCGAACTGGTGTCTGACCTCGGCGTGCGCGAAAAGCTTTTTCTGGCCACCAAGTTTTCGTACGGCGACAGCCGCGCCGCCGCCACCGAATCGATGCAACGTTCGCTGCAACGCCTGAAGACCAGCCGTGTCGATCTGATGCAGGCGTGGAACGTCACCGACGAAAAATACGATCTGGGCCTGCTGCGCGAATGGAAACGCCAGGGCCTCTGCCGCTACACCGGCATGACCATCAGCCAGGCGCGTTCCTACGACGCCATCGGCAAGGTGCTGGCGCGCGAGAAACCGGACTTCTTTCAGGTCAATTATTCGCTGGGCGATCGCGAGGCCGAAGAGCGCCTGCTGCCGATGGCACGCGACGCCGGCGCTGCGGTGCTGATCAATCTGCCCTTCGGCCGCAATTCGCTGTTCCGCAAATCAACCGGCAAGCCGTTGCCGGACTTCGCCTCCGAATTCGGCGCAACGAGTTGGGCGCAGATTTTCTTGAAGTTCACCCTCTCGCATCCGGCCGTGACCGCCGTGATCCCCGGCACCGACAAGCCCGAATACATGATCGACAATCTCAAAGCCGGGCGCGGTGTGATGCCGGATGCGGCGATGCGCCGGCGCATCGTTCAGTATTGGGATGCGCTGTAGTCAGAACGTTGGGCCTCCTGCGTCAGCCCAACCTACGCATTACGTTGATCTTGGCACTTCGCGCAGGCGGAGCGCCTGCGCCACCAAAGCGCGCATCAAGTAGCCAAATGGGGTCGGAGTAATTTTTTGAAAAAGTTACTCTGACGCCATTTATTCAAGGCACCCGCACCGCCCGCCACGCCGTTTCCTGCCGCCCTTTCGCCGTACCCTGCATGACATCGCCTTCGACGCGCCCGCTGTATTCCACGCCGTTGGCCGTGAAGCGGATTTCCGCGCCGTTCATGCGCGCGTTTTCGAGCGGCAGCGTGATGCCGCTGTAGACATAGCTGCCGGAGAGGCGCTGGTAATCCTGTTCGAGTGTGATGTCGCCGTCGGCGGTGCGCCAGACGCCGGCCACCTTCGCCGGCACCACATAAAGAAACACGATACAGAACGCCGCGCAGTCGCCGCGCACGGTTTCCGATTTGTCGGCGGGCCAGCCGGGTATTTCGTAGGTGTTGGAAACGATGCGCGAGCCCGGCTTCATGTCGATGAACTTCGGCGTCAGTTTGCGCAGGTTGTCGGGCAGCAGGAACAGCGCGAGCACGCTCGCGGCGCTGACATCGGCGGCAAACATGTCGCCCTGCACGAATTCCGCACGCGCCGCGACACCGGCCGCCGCGGCGAGCCGGCGCGAGTGTTCAACCAGATCGGGATTGAATTCGACGCCGCGTGCGCGCGCGCCGCGCTTGGCGGCGCCGATCACG
>CAZVDN010000405.1:0-3140 GCA_964625665.1 uncultured Streptomyces sp.
GTGCGTGGGCCGTGTTCGTGCTGTTGTCGCTGGCGGCGGTGCCGGCCATGCTGACGGCGCCGCTGCTGCAGTTTGTATTTCACGCGCGCGGCATTGCGAGCCGGCTTCCCGTGGCGGTGCTGCTCGGTGCGCTGGTGCTCGTCCCTGCCGGCTCGGTGATCCATTATCTGCTGCAGGAAACCCTGCAAAACCGCGCCTTCGAACAGGCACGCGAACTCACGCCGGGCGGCCTGCTCCCGCACATTGCAGCAGCACGGCAGCGCGCCACCCGTTCATGGCTCAGCCCGTACTGGTGGAACGAAGAAACGGAATTGAAGTGGCTGATCATCGGCCTCGGCCGCCTCGGGTTCGTCGAGAATCCCGCGCCGCTTTCCGCTGACGACACGCAGGCGCTCGAACTGTTGATCAAGTTGTCCGCCGGCAACGGCAACGCTCTCTATATCTCGATGCTCGAAAGCAAACTGGCCTGGGACCGGCTGATGCGCGCCGCCCCCGGCGACCGCCTGACGGTGGTCACAGGCCTGACAGCGCCGCAGGCCAGTCATTTCATCCATTCAATCGGCATGCCCCATTCGGATTGGTTCTGCGCGCCGCTGACCGACCCGGAAACTGAAAAAGCGATCGCGCATCTGTGGGCGCGGCTCCCGCCGGACAACGACAGAAAGCGATTCGCGGCCGCGATCAACGAGAAATGCGGCAAATTGATCGGCGCGCCCGCGCAATAAACTGCTTCGATGTCTCGGCCTGCGCAATGGCGGCTTTTGTCGAACATGCCATGCACCGTGCGCATGGAAGGCCCGCCCTGCAAACACTGTGTGATTGACCGCATGCAGCGCCGGCTATAGAGTGGCAGACGGAGGAGCAGTGGTTTGAATTTTCCGTTTCCGGCGCGCACCCGCACCGGAAATTCCATCCTGTCAAAAAAATCAAACAGGGGAATTCGATGAAAATAATTCCGGACCGCCTGCGCGGTGCTGTGCTGTTCGTTTGCGGTATTGCAGGGGCTTGCGGTGCGCTGTTGCCGGCGCCCTCGCACGCCCAGGACTATCCGAGCAAACCGATCCGTGTCGTCATTGCCGGCGGTGCCGGCAGCAGCCCGGACATCGTGGCCCGCCTGCTCGGCAACAAGATTCTCGCTTCGCTGGGCAAGCCCTTCGTCATGGATTTGCGTCCGGGCGCCAGCGGCGGCATCGGTGCAGAAGCCGCGGCCAAGGCGGCGCCCGACGGCTACACCCTGTTCATGCTGACCTCGCAACTGTCCAGCGCGGCTGCCATCTACACCAAGCTGCGCTACAACCTCATCGATGATTTCGCGCCGATCAGCCTGGTCGGCACCACGCCGTCAGTGCTGGTGGTCACGCCGTCGCTGCCGGTGGCCTCGATGCGGGACCTGATTGCGCTGGTCAAGCCGCGGCCGGGCGTTCTGCGCTACGGCACTGCGGGCGTGGGTTCGTCGTCGCACCTGCCGGCGATCCTGCTCGCGTCGATGGCGCGCATCGATATGCTGCACGTGCCCTACAAGGATTCGCCCAACGCCCTGCTCGGCACGATGACCGGCGAAGTGGGCCTGTCGTTCCAGCCGCTGACGGCATCGCTGCCGAGCGTGCGCAGCGGCAAGCTGAAGGCGCTGGGCGTCACCGGCGCGACGCGCAGCGCGCTGGCGCCCGACATGCCGACGATTGCCGAGACCATCCCCGGTTATGAATACATGCTCTGGCAGGGCATCGTCGCGCCGGCAAAAACGCCGCCGGCGATCATCGCCAAGCTCAATGCCGAAGTAATGAAAGCGCTGAATTCGCCGGATGTGCGCGAGCAGATGGCGGCCATCGGCAACGAGCCGCTGCCCTCGACGCCGGAGGCTTATGCAAAGCACATCGTCGAGCAGGTGGCGAAAATGAAGGAGATCGTGCGGCTGGGCGGAATCACGCCCCAGGACTGAAACCGCACGCCTGATTAAAAACAAGAGAGAGGAAGAAAGCATGGCAACAATGAAACGGATTCGCCGCGTGGTCACGGGCACGGATGCACAGGGCCGCTCGAAAGTGCTGTGGGACGGCCCGGCGCCCAACATCAAACCGGCGCCGAACGGCCAGCGCGGTTTGACCGATCTGTGGGCCTGGTACGAAACCCCGCCCTCGATCAGCGGCGAACAGGACGACGGCAATCTGCGCTACGACTTCCCGGGCCCCTGCATGGGCGGCCACCTGCGCGCCACGCACATGATGATGGAGGGGCGCCCGGCCGACTACGACCCCGCCAAGGACCCGGAATACATTCCCGAACTGCCGCCGCACGACGCACCCTCGCGCCGGCTGTGGGAACGCGGCAGCAAGGAGTTCTACTCGTCAGCGATGCACAAGACCGAGACGGTCGACTACGGCATCGTGCTCGAAGGCGAGCGCGAGCTGATCCTCGACGACTGCCAGTTGCTGATGAAGCCCGGCGACGTCGTCATCCAGGTCGGCGCGTGGCACAAATGGAGCTGCCCGCGCATCGGTTCGATCATGGTCTTCGACATGATCTCGGCGCGCTTCAAAGACGGCCCGGCCGGCATCGCGCAAAGCAACGCGCCGGTCGTCAGCGCGAAAGACCTCAAGCTGCCCGACGGCGTGAAGCCGGCGCGCCGCATCGTCACCATCGACAAAGAGCCGGGCAAATCGTGTCTGGTCAGCGACGGGCCCGCACCCGATGTGCGCTTCGATCCGGCGCGCCCCGGCTACGCCTCGGCACGCCTGTGGGTTGCCGAGGGCACGCCGGCGCCGATCGTGCCCGAGACGCTGCACCTGCCGCACACCATCGAACCGCCCAAGGGCGGTTCGGTCTGCCGTGTCGTCACCTTTCCGCCGGATGCGGCGTGGGCCGGCAAGGCCGGCGCGAAGGAAGTCGGCGCCTTCTTCAGCGCGATGGGTTCGCCGGGCGCGTCCACTTTCTCGTCGAAGGCACCGCATCCCTACATGCAGAAAACGCGCACGCTCGATTTCTGCATCGTGCTCGAAGGCGAGATCGTGCTGGTGCTCGACACGCAGGAAGTGCCGCTCAAAAAAGGCGATATCGTCATCCAGCGCGGCACCAATCACGCATGGAGCAACCGCTCGGGCAAGCCGGCGGTGCTATCCATCGCGAGCCACGACGCGGTGTAA
>CAZVDN010000406.1:0-3124 GCA_964625665.1 uncultured Streptomyces sp.
TTTAGGTTAAAAGAGCGGCTTTTATTACTCCATTCCACATCTTTATTACTTTGATTTTCCCAACAGATAGGGACACATTCACATTTATCACTAATTTTGACGCTCTACTCATTTAGCATACACTTCGCGCAATGGGAATCCAATATTTCCATCCATTTACACCGAATTAGCAACTGTAACTTGATTTTTTTGACACTGCGATTAACCTACCACCGCACCTTCCCCCACCCCGCCTGTTGCTGCGCATTCAAAAAAGTCCACGCCACGAAGCGGCTTTGCTTCTGCCCCTGCTGCATCGCAATGGTTTTGTGTTGCACAACATTGGCGCTGTTTAACGCCTCGTAGATCGCCGGCAGGCTGGCCGCTTTCGACACGAGTGTGGTGAACCAGAAGCAGCGTGTAGCAATCGCGGCGCTTTCGCTGATCATGCGCAGGATGAAGCCCTGCTCGCCGCCCTCGCACCAGAGTTCGGCGGCTTCACCACCGAAATTGCGGCGGGCGCTTTCCGCATTGTCCTGTTTGCCGAGGTTGGCCCATTTGCGCTGATTGGCGGCGCGGGCTTCGGCCGCCGACGCATGAAACGGTGGATTGCACAGCGTCAGATCGAACCAGTCGTCGTCTTTGATCAGGCCTTTGAACACGGCCTGCGGCGAGGTTTGCCGGCGCAGGGTAATGTTCGCTTTGAGCTTGGCGTTGGCATCGAGTATGCGCTGCGCATTGGCGAGCGCTTCGGCGTTGATGTCAGTGGCGACGAAGCGCCAGCCGTATTCGCTGAATCCGATCAGCGGGTAGATGCAATTCGCACCGGTGCCGATGTCGAGCATCTGCATGGTTTTCGTGCGCGGCACCTTGCCGCGATTGCTCTCGGCCAGCAGGTCGGCCAGATAATGCAGATAGTCGGCGCGGCCGGGCACCGGCGGACAAAGGCTCTGCGGCGGAATGTCCCAGCCCTCGATGCCGTAGCTGTCTTTGAGCAGCGCGCGGTTGAGGGTTTTGACGGCGTCGGGATTGGCGAAATCGATGGTGGGTTCGCCCTGCTCGCCGTGAACGTTGGTCACGACAAATTCGCGCAGCGCCGGCTCGGCCGCGATCAGGCGCGCGAAGTCATAACGCACGCGGTGGCGGTTGCGCGGGTGGAGTTTGCTTTCCGGGGTGGCGCGGGGTGCTGCGGTTTTTTTGTTTCGGGATGGCATGCGGACGTGGTTTTCTCAAATCCCCATGCAGGCAGCCTGGGAGACTGTCATTCTGCCATTGAACACCGCCTGTAATTGCGCGGATTTGCGCGAGCCTGTTATTCGCCCTTGATGCCCGCGCTCTGGATCACCTTCTGCCAGCGTTCGAGGTCGGCCTTGTGATGCGCAGCAAGATCGGCGGGCGTGCCGCCGGCGGGATCGGCGCCTTCGGCGGCGAGGCGTTTGCGCGTGTCGGCGGTGCCGAGAATCACATTCAGTTCGCGGTTGAGGCGGTTGATGACATCGGCGTTCATGTTGGCCGGCCCGTAGACGCCCCACCACTGCGTTGAATCGAAGCCGGGCAATCCCGATTCGGCGATGGTCGGCAACTGCGGCGCGGCGCTGATGCGTTTGGCGCTCGTCACCGCCAGCGCTTTGAGTTTGCCGGCCTGCATTTGCCCGGAGACGCTGCCATAGGCGGCGAACAGCACCGACACATGGCCGGCGACGGTATCGATGACCGCCGGTGCGGCGCCGCGATACGGCACGTGCAGCATGTTGACACCGGCTTGCTGCATGAACAGCGCGCCGGTCAGATGGCTCAATGAACCGCTGCCGTTGGAGGCAAAGGCCAGCGCACCGGGCCTGGCTTTGGCGATGGCGATCAGTTGCTTGACGTTCGCCGCCGGCAGCGAGGGATGCACGACCAGCACGTTCGGCGAATAACCGATGAGGATCACCGGCGCGAAGCTCTTCTGCACGTGATAAGTCGTTTTCGCGCCGAGATGCGGATTGATCGACAGCACGCTCGATGATGCGAAGAGCAGCATGGTGCCGTCGGCCGGTGCGCGCGCGACCATCTCTGCGCCGATCGCCCCGCCACCGCCGCCGCGGTTGTCGACGACGAATTGCGCACCGAGTGTTTCACCGAGCTTCTGCATGAACTGGCGAGCCACGACATCGAGCGCGCCACCGGCCGGCGCGGGGACGATGACGTGGACGGGTTTGTCGGGGTAGGTTTGGGCGAGCGCAGGTGTGCTTGCCGCGATCGCGGCGAGCACGGTGATGCGGACGAAGCACACATTTGAGTTGAGGATTTTCACCGGGTCAGGAGTCAATCGGACGGCGCCCCCCATCGTGCCCCCCGCTTCGCAGGGGCAGGAACCTTCTGCATGCGCCTGAGTGCATAGGGTGGGCAACCAGTTTCCCACATTAAATTTGCATTGCAATCACTGAACGCGCGGGCAGCGAAGCTGCCCACCCTGCGAACTCCATCAAACGACCATTCGACTGCGTGGCAATGCCTGCTCTGAACGGCCATTACGCCTCTCGTTCAGGTCAAGACAGTCCTTAATCAATAACGATCAAAGCAGCGGGTCCCACTGGATCGGCACTTCGCGATAACCGGTGGCGGTCTTTTCGATGTGCGCAACACCCGGGAACGGAAAGTGATAGCCCTGCACCAGCATGCGCGTGGTTGCGAGCATCTCCAGCACCTTGCGGCGCGTTTCTTCGGATTTCACCGGATCGTGGTCGTAATAGGCGTGCCAGCCCGGATTGCGCACGAACAGATACGGCGCGTGCGTGACGTCGGCGTGCACGAAGACCTTGTCATTGCCCGAGGCGATGATGTGCGAGGTGTGGCCCGGTGACTGGCCCGGTGTTGCAACCGCGGTGATCCCCGGGATGATTTCGGCGTCCCATTCGTAGTGCTGCACGCGCTTCAGCACTTCGCCGCTCATGACGCGGCGCGCATTCTTGAACAGCATTTCGATGCGCGCGGTCGGCGCGCGCTTCATCTCGTCGTCGCTCATCCAGTAACGGAACTCGGGCGCCGGCACGTAGATCTTCGCGTTCGGAAAGGCCAGCGAACCGTCGGCGCGCAGCAGGCCGTTGATGTGGTCGCCGTGAAAATGCGAAATGACCACCGTGTCGATGGCCGCCGCATCGAT
>CAZVDN010000407.1:0-3111 GCA_964625665.1 uncultured Streptomyces sp.
CTTGAGGCTCCCGAGGCGGGCCGGTAACAACGCCTTGCCCTATAACCGCGCCGGAGGCGCGAAGGTCCATTTGATTAGCGTCGTGATTCCCACGCTCGATTCGGAACGCGAGATCGTTCCGACGCTCTCCGCACTCGTGTCGGGCGCGGCGGCGGGCATCGTTCGCGATGTCGTGCTCGCCGACGGCACACGCCTTGCGGCGCGATACATCGTGCTCGCCGTCGGCCACAGCGCGCGCGACACCTTTCAGATGCTGCACGATCAGGGCGTCTATCTCGAAGCGAAACCGTTTTCGATCGGCTTTCGCATCGAGCACCCGCAAACGCTGATCGACCGCGTGCGCTGGGGCAAGGCCGCCGGCCATCCGTTGCTGGGCGCCGCCGATTACAAACTCGTGCACCACTGCAAGAACGGCCGCTCGGTCTACAGCTTCTGCATGTGCCCCGGCGGCACCGTGGTCGCCGCCACTTCCGAACCGGAACGCGTGGTCACCAACGGCATGAGCCAGTATTCGCGCAATGAACGCAATGCCAACAGCGGCATCGTCGTCGGCATCACGCCCGCAGACTATCCGGGCGGGCCGCTGGCCGGCATCGCCTTTCAGCGCCGCTGGGAATCGCAGGCCTTCGTCGCCGGCGGCGGCGATTACTGCGCGCCAGCGCAGCGCGTGGCGGATTTTCTGGCCGACCGCCCGAGCACGGCGCTCGGCACGATCCTGCCATCCTATACGCCGGGCGTGAAACCGACCAACCTGCGCGACTGCCTGCCCGACTACGCCATAGAAGCGATCCGCGAAGCCCTGCCCGCCTTCGAAAAAACCATTCCGGGCTTCGCCATGGATGACGCGGTGCTGACCGGTGTCGAAACGCGCACCTCGTCGCCGCTGCGCATCCGCCGCGGCGACGATTATCAGAGCATCAACACGCGCGGCCTGTATCCGGCCGGTGAAGGCGCCGGTTACGCCGGCGGTATCATGTCGGCCGCAGTCGATGGCATCGAGGTCGCCGAAGCGCTGGCGCTCGACATGCTCAAATCCCGTTAGAAGGCACCATGGCCGAAGAATCCGAAAAAGTCCGCATCTCGAAACTGATGTCACAGCAGGGCCTGTGCTCGCGCCGTGAAGCCGATTCGTACATCGAACGCGGCTGGGTGCTGCTCGACGGCGAGCCGGTGACCGAACTCGGCACGCGCGCCTTTCCGCACCAGAAAATCACGCTGACGCGCAACGCGCAGTCGAAGCAGAATTCGCAGGTGACGATCCTCATGCACAAGCCCATCGGTTTCGTTTCGGGCCAGCCCGAACCGGGCTACAAGCCGGCGGCAACGCTGTTCACTGCAGAAAATCATTACAGCGGCGACCGTTCGCCGACCCGCTTCCATCCGATGCAGTCCAAGGGCCTTGCACCGGCCGGCCGCCTCGATATCGACTCGACCGGCCTGCTGGTCCTGACGCAGGACGGGCGCGTAGCCAAGACACTTATCGGCGAAAACTCGCCGATCGAAAAGGAATACCTCGTGCGCATCGTCGGCAATCTGACCGCCGAGGGCCTGGCCAAACTCAACTTCGGCCTCACCATGGACGGCAAGCCGCTGAAACGCGCGCAGGTCAGCTGGCTCAACAAGGAACAACTGCGTTTCATTCTGCACGAAGGCAAGAAGCGCCAGATCCGCCGCATGTGCGAAATGGTCGGCGTGCGCGTGGCCGGCCTCAAACGCGTGCGCATCGGCAGGGTCATGCTCGGCGATCTGCCGCTGGGCCAGTGGCGCTATCTGGGCGCCGACGAATCGTTTTAGAACCGTTTCCCCTAGGGAAAACTTTTTGGAGAACACCATGTCCGGCGTCACCTGGATCGACACTTTCCCCGGCAATCAACTGTGGTCGAACGCACTGCTCGTCACCAAGGGCATGGCGCCTTATAACGCCGTAGCAATGGGCGAGATCGATCTCGTCTGCGAACGCCTGCGTCCGCAGCAGACCAAGGCCGAAGCCTGGCGCGACGAATGGGCGCGCATGGGCACGCAATGCGAAAAGGCCGGTGACACCGCCGCTGCCGCCGGCAACCAGATGACGGCCGGCAACTACTATCTGCGCTCAGGCATGTATTACTTCACCGCCGAGCGTTTCATCTATCCGGGCGCGGAGAAGCGCGCCATGGGCCAGAAAGCGATCGAGATGCAGCAGGCCGGCCTCCTGCGGCGTTACGCCAATCTCGAACGCGTCGAAGTGCCCTTCGGCGACAAAAGCCTGCCCGCCTATTTCATGAAGGCCGAAAACGTCAAAGGCCCGGCACCCACGATCGTCGTCTTCGACGGCATGGACAACTGCAAGGAAATGAGCATTCTCTTCAACGGCCTTGAATTCGCCAAACGCGGCTTCAACACGCTGGCCATCGACGGCCCGGGGCAAGGCGAATCATTGCGCCTGCGCGAACTCTATGCGCGCCACGATTACGAAGTGGCCGGCACGGCCGCTTACGAATACCTGTCGAAGCGCGCCGACGTAGACGCGAAAAAAGTGGTCGTCATGGGCTACAGCTTCGGCGGCTACTATTCATCGCGCGTCGCTGCCTTTGAAAAGCGCTACGCGGCCGGCGTCGCCTTCGCCGCCCTGCACTGGGACCTGCATGCCTGGCAGAAAGAGATCAAGCGCAAGCAGGATGAAAACCCGAACACGGTCGCACAATCGACCTTTCATTTCCAGTGGATCATGGGCTGCCTCGGCGATGCCGATGCGGCGATCGAAAAGGCGCGCAAGTTCTCGCTGGTCGATGTGGCGCCGCAGATCAGCTGCCCCTTTCTCATCCTGCACGGTCAGGACGACCGCGTGGTGCCCCTGCCTTCGGCGCACAAGCTCTATGAGGCGGTCGGCTCGAAGCAGAAACACCTGAAACTCTTCAGCACCGAAGAAACCGGCGCCCAGCATGCGCAGGTGGACAACCGCGTGATCGGCGTCGATTACATCGCCGACTGGATTGCGGCGACGCTGAAATAACGCTCAGGCGGCGTTGGCCGCCGTGCGTTTGCCGTCGAGCTTGGCCTCGACCTCGTCGAGGCTGAGCACCCAGCCCAGACGGCGCTGGATGTTCGACAGCGCGAATTCGTGCAGGTCGT
>CAZVDN010000408.1:0-3089 GCA_964625665.1 uncultured Streptomyces sp.
GCGCGCATCGAAGCTCCAGGCGCCCGCCCCCCAGGCAGCCAGCGTCAGCAAACCGCCGGTCACCGCGATATTTTTGAAAAACAGCAGTTGCTGCATGAACTGCTGGTCGGCCGGCAAACGCCAGTAGCCGTGAAAAAAATACGAGGCCGCCAGCGTGAACACCGCCAGCACCAGCGCAGCAGGGCGCGCGCAGAAACCGGTCAACAGGGCGATACCGCCGATCACTTCAACGGCAATCGCAAGCAGCGCACCGATTTCCGGCAGCGGCAGGCCGGCCGAGGCGATATAGCCCACCGTGCCTTCGAAGCCGGCGATTTTGGCAATGCCCGCCGGCAGAAACAGCGATGCCAGAAGCACGCGACCGGCCAGCGCGAGTGGATTTTGCAGTTTATCGAACATGACTTGGTCTCCTTGAAAATAAAATGAAGCAAATATTTGATGCAATAGACGGGATGGATGCCTAGGGCGCCAGATCGAACACCAGCACTTCGGCATCAGCGCCGTTGGCCAGCGCCACGCGGCTTTCTTTCTGCAGCAGCAGCGCGTCGCCGGCCTTCAGTCGCGAACCGTTGACTTCGAGCGTGCCGCGCACGATGTGCACATACGCCTTGCGCGATGCGTCGAGCGAGAGCTGCGCGCGCTCGGCGCCGTCGAACAACCCGGCATAGACCGCGGCATCGGCGTGTATCGTCACCGAATCATTACGCCCGTCGGACGAGGCAATCAGGCGCAGCCGTCCGCGTTTTTCTGCGGCCGGCACAGTCTTCTGTTCGTAGCCCGGCTCGATGCCGGCCTTGCTCGGCAGGATCCAGATCTGCAGAAAATGCGTGGTCTGGTCCTTGGCGTGATTGAATTCGCTGTGCGTCACGCCGCGGCCCGCACTCATGCGCTGCACATCGCCGGGCGGAATGCCGACGACATTGCCCATGCTGTCCTGGTGCGCGAGATTGCCGGCCAGCACATAGCTGATGATTTCCATATCGCGATGGCTGTGTTTGCCGAAACCGGTGCCCGGCGCGACGCGGTCTTCGTTGATGACGCGCAGGTTGCCGAAGCCCAGATGTGCCGGATCGTAATAATCTGCAAACGAAAACGAGTGATAACTTTTCAGCCAGCCGTGATCGGCGTAACCGCGTTCCTCTGACTTGCGTATGGTTTGCATGGCGCCCCCGTGTTGATACCGCGTGTTGATGGAGTGCATTGTGGCCGCCGGCCGCCGCGCTGCGGGCCTGCGAATTTGACGGCACCATTCAAATTTTTTGAATTAAAATGGGCTCCATGCCGACCCCACGCGACGTCCTCACCCCCGATGCCCTGGCCATGCTGCAGAACATCGCCGCCAGCGGCAGCTTTGCCGCCGCCGCGCGCGCCAGCAACATGGTGCCCAGCGCGCTGACCTATCGCGTAAGGCAAATGGAAGACGCGCTCGACGTGCTGCTGTTCGACCGCAGTTCGCGCCAGGCGCGCCTCACCGAGGCCGGCGCCGAACTCCTGCGCGAAGGCGCGCGCCTGCTCGCCGACATCGACGCCGTCGCCAACCGCGTCAAGCGCGTGGCCACCGGCTGGGAACCGCAGTTCACCATTGCCGTCGACAGCATCATCGACCGCGTCACCGTGATGGAACTGTGCGATGCGTTTTTCAAACTGAATCCGCCGACGCGGCTCAAACTGCGCGACGAAACGCTCTCCGGCACGCTCGAAGCACTGACCTCCGGGCAGGCCGACCTTGCACTCGGCGTCACCATCGACGGCAGCAACGCCGCCGGCCTGCAGCACGAATCGCTCGGCAGCGTGCGTTTCGTCTATGCCGTAGCGCCCCACCATCCGCTGGCCAAACTGCGCGAGCCGCTGAGCGACGAAATCATCCGCCAGTACCGCGCGGTGGCGATCGCCGATTCGGTGCAGCGCGGCGGCGGCCTCACCTTCGGCCTGCTGCCCGGACAGGATGTTTTCACCGTCGACACCATGCCGGCCAAACTCGAGGCCCAGGTGCGCGGCATGGGCACCGGTTTTCTGCCGACCTGTCTGGCACAACCGCACATCGATGCCGGCCGCCTCGTCGTCAAACGCGTCGAACGCGCCGAGCGCCAGGTGCAGGTGCATTACGCCTGGCGCGGCAACAACGCCGGTCGCGGCCGCGCGCTGCAATGGTGGCTCGATCAACTAAAGCGCCGCGTGACCCGCGCCGCGCTCCTCGGTGATCGCGGCCGGTCGCACGCCACCTGATCTACAATGCCGCAGCTTTCCCATTTCGTTCACCGGAGCCTTTCATGCTGACCCGTATCGACCATGTGATGATTTGCGTGCCCGACCTCGCGCAGGGCATCGCGCAGTTCCGCAACCTCGGCTTCAACATGCATGAAGGCGGCGCGCATCCGGGCAAGGGAACGCACAACGCGGTCGCCTTCAACCGCGACGAGTACATCGAACTGCTCGGCATTCGCGATGCGGCCGAATACAAAGCGGCCTCCGGCAGCGGTGGCCTGCCCGAATTCATCGCGGCCGGCGGCGGCATCCGTTACATCGTTTTGCAAAGCGACGACCTTGCCGCCGATGTGGCGGCCATGCGCACGCGCGGCGTCGACGTCAGCAACGTGGTGGAAGGCCGGCGTGTCACCCCTGCCGGCATCGAACTCAAATGGAAAGCGGCCACGCTCGGTGCAAAAAATCCGCTGCCGCTGGTTTTCGTGCAGCACCTCACTGCCGTCGAAGAGCGCCGCCAGCAGGTGCCGGGCGCCGGCACGCATCCGAACGGCGTTACCGTGCTCGACCGGGCGTACATCGTGACCGACAACCTCGAAGCGGCTGCCGCGCTCTATTCAAAAGTGCTCGGCCTGGCGCAACCGGCCATCGTCAAAGGCACGGTCATCATGTCGAACATGGCGGTGTTTCAAATCGGACCGCATGGTCTCGGCGTGGTCCAGCCTTATGCCGACGGCCCGGCCGCCGATGCCTTGAAACGCCGCGGCCCTGGCCCGTTTCAGTCGCTCTATCGCACGACCAGCATGGGCGCAGCCGCGCGCTGGGCCGCCGATCACGGTTTACCGCCGCTGCCGCGCGGCGTGCGCAATACCGGCGAACACGCAATG
>CAZVDN010000409.1:0-3086 GCA_964625665.1 uncultured Streptomyces sp.
CCGAATGTGTCGGGCAAGCCGCCCTACGATTCGAACAAGGACTTCGCCGCCATCGTCATGACGGCCTTCAACACCATGCTGCTGGCGTCGAACCCGAACCTCGCGATTAAAAACGTGCGCGAGCTGATCGATTACGCGAAAGCGAATCCGGGAAAATTGTCGAACGCCTCGTCGGGCAACGGCACGCCGGGCCACGTCGGCATGGAACTCTTCAAGCTGATGACCAATACGCAGATCGTGCACATTCCCTACAAGGGGGGCGCTGCCGGCATCACCGCGACGATTTCGGGCGAAGTGCAGTTGATGATGGAGAGCCTCAACTCGATCACGCCGAACGCCAAGGCCGGCCGCGTGCGCGCGCTCGGCGTTACCGGTTCGAAACGCGCCGCCGTACTGCCCGACGTGCCGACCATCGCCGAAGCCGGCGTGCCCGGCTACGAGGCGATTACCTGGAACGGCATCGTTGCGCCGGCCGGCATGCCGCGCGCGATGATTGCGCGGCTCAATACTGAAATCAACCGCGCACTGGCCGAACCCGGCCTGCAGCAGAAACTCGCCGCCATCGGCGCTGAACCCGCCGGCGGCACGCCCGAGGACTTTGCGAAATTCATCCGCAGCGAATATGCGAAGTGGGGCGATGTCGTGCGGCGCTCCGGCGCGAAGATGGATTGAATGATCAGGACCCACAGGAACATTGCATGAAAATCAAACGCGTCATGTCCGAAGTGAAGCTGGTGATCGCCGACGTTGAGGTCGAACTCAATGGCGCCCTGCGCAGCAGCCCGACGCTCTGCGCCCTGGTTGAAAACGCTGATGGATCGCCGCAATCTGTCGTGCCGCTCAATACGCCTGACGGGCGGCCGATCTTCATGAAAATGGAAAACGCCATCAGGTTGTGACACGCCTGCGCTTGGTTGCCGATTTTTCGCGGGCAATAAAATACATTCGACCGGCAGTCAGCAGGGTGGCGACAGGGAATCCCCTTGAGAGCCGCCGAGCAGTCCGAAGGACCGGCGAACCAGGGGCGGTTTTCTTTGGTTACTTTCTTTGGGCGACCAAAGAAAGTAACCGGCTGCCGGGCCGCACCCGGCGAAGTTGAGGCGCCGCGCAAAAAATAACCGCAGCAATCCCCCCCATTCCATCCTTCCCCCTCAAGGGGAAGGTGTCGAGGAGCGATTCACCATATTTCCAAATCGCGCCGCTTATTCCGGCTTGATGCCCGCGCTGCGAATCACGCCGGCCCATTTGTCGATTTCGATTTTCAGATAGCGCGTGAATTCCGCCGGCGTGCCGGCAACCACGCGTGTGCCGTCGGCTTCGAGTCGTTGCTTCATCTCGGCCTGCGCCAGCACGCGCGCGGTTTCGCGGTGCAGACGGTCGATCACCGGCGCCGGTGTTCCGGCCGTGGTCAGCAGACCGTACCACTGCGGCGCGTCGTAACCGGGCAGGCCGGATTCGGCGATCGTCGGCACCTCGGGCAGCACCGCCGCGCGCTTCAACGTCGTGACGCCCAGCGCGCGCAGTTTGCCGTTGCGCAGATGCTGGATGACGGTGAGTGCAGTCGGCGTCATCAGCGCGATCTCGCCGGACAAGAGACTCACCATGCCCTGGCCCAGTCCCTTGTAATGCGCGAAGACGACGTCGACCTTCGCCATCGATTTGAACAGTTCGAGCGACAGATGCGGCGCGCTGCCGATGCCCGCAGTGCCGCCGGTCAGCAGGCCGGGCCGCGCTTTCGCCAGCGCGATGAGTTGCTTCACCGACGTCGCCGGCACCGACGGATGCACCGTCAGCACGCTCGGCGCGTCGGCGAGTTGCGTGACCGGTGCCAGATCACGCAGCGTGTCGTAGGGCAGCTTCGCGTACATGCTCGGGTTGATCGCGAGGCCCGCCGGCGCGATCAGCAGCGTATAGCCATCGGCGGCCGCCTTGGCGACGTAATCAATGCCGATGATGCCGCCGGCACCGGCGCGGTTTTCGACAATTACCTGCTGGCCGAACGACTCGCTGAGTTTCTGCGCGAGTTGCCGGCCGAAAATATCGCTGCCGCCGCCGGGTGAGGTGGGGGCAATCAGGCGCAGCGGTTTGGCTGGATACGCCTGCGCGCCGGCGGTGCCGGTGAGGTTGATCGCTGCTAGTGCGCAGAAGAATTGGCCAACGATATTCATGTGGTTCATCGCATTGAGTTGACTTGTAGCGGAGCAGTGCGCACGTCTTGACAGTGTATGCGACCGGGCATAACCTCAAACGGCATCGTGCCTCAAGCGCATCGCGCGCTGTAGCACGCGAATACAACAATATTACCGGTATCGCCGTCAGCGCAGAACCGGAATTTTCAGGAGGTTTTCCATGGTGCTCAGAGTTCTCGAACCTTTGGCGGAAATCAACAAGCCGGCCGACAGCAAGCCGATGCGCCGCGTGCAGTCGCTGCAGGGCAAACGCGCCGGCATGTTGTGGGGCGGTCATGCTGCCACCGTCAAGTTCTGGCCGGTATTCGAAAGCGTGGCCGAGAAAAAATTCGCCGCTGAACCGGTACGCCTCTACAAGAAAAGCAGCTGGAACCCGGCGCCGCTGCCCGACATCGAATCCTTTGCCGGCAAAATCGATTACGCCTTCGTCGGCGTCGGCGCCTGAGGGTCCTGTACATCAGCTACCGTGCGTGACACGGTCAATATGGTGCAACAGGGCGTGCCCACCGTCGGGTTAATTTATGAGCAGTTCGAAAACCTCGCGCGCATGCAGGACGAGCAGCGCGGCCTGCCGAATGCGCCGCTGCTGATTTATCCGCAGGATCTGCCAAGCAAAGACCCTGCCGATTTCGTGCTGAAAAAAGCCGAGGGCCTTGCCGAGCAGGTCGTCAACATGCTGCTGTCGCAGACCGGAGGTGCAGCATGAGCGAAGTGCAACTGGTTTCGAAAGTCTTCGAATGCGCGGACATCGACGATTTCACCGAACTCGCCTATAAAAACGGCTGGACCGACGGCCTGCCGGTGTTGCCGCCGACAGAGAAAAAAGTCCGCGCGATGCTCGATTACATCAAGCGCGATCCGCAGGAAGTGCTTGGTGTGGTGTCGCCCGGCGAGGGC
>CAZVDN010000410.1:0-3071 GCA_964625665.1 uncultured Streptomyces sp.
TCAGCTTGTCTTCGGCGAAGGTGACGATATTGGTGATCGCACGGTCTTTGAGCCAGTCGATCTTGGCATCCTGATCAACCGCGCCGATCCGGTAGGGTTTGGCGTCCGCAAGTTTGCTCAGGCTGCCGGTAAATTCTGTTTTCGCAAACAGCGCCCATTCGTTGGCGGCAATCGGGCCGACCCATTTGAATATGCGTTCCCGGTTTTCGAGCCTGGCCGTGGAAAAAACACAGGCATCGGCTTTCGACTGCGCGGTCGCATAGGCCTTGTCCCACGGCATGCTGGCGAAAGTCATCGGCACTTTTGCGCGCTGGCCGATCGCAGTTGCGATTTCGACCGACATGCCGGTCAGGCTGCCGTCACGGGTGAAATTGAAGGGTGGATTTTCTTCCGTCACCAGTTGCAACGCCGCGGCATTGAAGGTCGCGCAGCCCAGCACGAAAGCGGCGAAAAGGCTGCGGAAACTTGGTAATCCCTGATTCATGGTTTTCTCCCCTGTTGCGCGCGCGACCGGTGCATTGCGCCGACGATTTTTCGGAGCATCTTAGCGGACTGCCCCGGCCGGCGCCAGCATCCGGCAATCAGCAACGGATGTTCAGCCGGTTTTCTGCAGGATCAGTTGCTGATTGAATTCGGCGATCTTGCGGAAGGAGTTGTCCCTGGCGCGGAACTCGCGGATGGCTTTCGTCGCCAGCCCCGTGCTGCCGGGCACGTAATCGTCGAGCGCGAGAATGCCGCCGGCGCTGATGCGCGGCTGCAGCCACGCCAGTGCTTCCACCGTCGGCTGATAATGGTCGAGATCGAGTATCACGAAGGAAAACCGCAGATCGGGCGGCGCCTTGCTGAAGCAGTCCGGCACATAACCCTGCCACATCGTATAGCGTTCGCGCGCCACGCCGGCCTTGGTCATCAGGCGTTCGAATTCGGCGGGGCCGCCGATGTCGAATTTGCCTTTCGGATAGGCATTGCCGTCGGCCGCCGTCGGCTCATCCATGCCGGCAAAGCTGTCGAAGGCGTGCGCGTGTTTGTTTTGTGCGGCGGCCAGTTCGGCGACCTTGCGGAAGGCTGCGCCGCGGAACACGCCGATCTCGGCGAAGTCGCCGGCAACGTTTGCGACCTTCGGCACCAGCCATTCGATATCAGCGTGGTTCCAGCTGCCGTGCCGGCGTTCGACCGCCGGCAGGTCGAGCGGATTGCCGGCGATGAGCAGACGGCCGAGCCGGGCGAATTCGCGCGCGAGATTGCCGATCATGCGTGGCGCTAGTCGCCGATCGGCAGATCGATGCCGACGTTTTGTTTCAATGCGGCGTCGAGCACGAATTTGCCGGTGTAGAGGTCCTGCACCGCCATGCCGTGCGATTCATAGAGCGTGATGTCGTCCTTGCTGCGGCGTCCGGGCACGCGGCCGGTGATGATTTCACCGAGTTCGGGAATCGAATCCCATTCGATCATGCCGGTTTCAGCCAGCGGCAGCAGGTCGCCGCATTCATTGCGCGCGGTATTGCGGGAATCAACGGCGATGCGCGTCGAGCGCCGCACCGCGGCTTCGTCGAGTTCGCGGCGTGCCAGCGAGTTGGAGCCGGCGGCGTTGATATGTTGCCCGGGCGACAGCCAGGCGCCGAGCAGCACCGGCGTTGAGGCCTTGGTGATGACGTTGATGATGTCGGCGCCGCGCACCGCTTCTTCCGCGCTTTCGATGACTTTCATGGTGACGCCGAGCTTTTTCTCGAGCGCCGCGCAGAATTTTTTCGCGCGCTCCGGATTGCGGCTCCAGACGCGCACTTCGCTGACCCTGCGCACCGCGCAGACCGCTTCGAGCTGGCCGATTGCCTGTTTGCCGGCGCCGAGCGAGGCGACGATGCTTGAATCTTGACGCGCCATGTGGCGCGTGGCGACGCCGCTGGCCGCTCCGGTGCGCACCATGCCCAGATGACTGGCTTCGATGATGGCGGTCGGTTTGCCGGATTCCGTGTCGAACAGGTGGACAAAAAAGCGCGTGCCCTTGCCGGTGGCCGAGAAGTAGGCCTTGTAACCGATGAGGTTGAGGTCGCCCGCAGTCGCTTCCATCATGTGCAGCGTGCCCGCCGGCATGCGCGCGCGCACGCGCGGCACGTCGCTGGCACGGCCCTCGGCGCGTGCCTTAAGCGATTCTTCAACCAGCTCGACGGCGTTCGCCATCGGCAGCAGTTGTTCGACGTCTTTTTCCTTGAGATAGCGGATCATTTTTTGTTCTTCAGGGCTTCGGCACGGATGGCTGACAGCGTGGCGCGCGGCGACACCGAATCGGGGTCGATGCGCAGTTCAAGCAGCGCGGCGGTGCCGGCGTTCCACGCGCGTTCGAAAGCGGCTTCGAAGTCTTCGGTTCTGGTGACGACTTCACCGTGCGCGCCGTAGGCGCGCGCAAGTGCCGCGAAGTCCGGGTTGTGCAGTTCGGTGCCGCTGATGCGGCCGGGGTAATGGCGTTCCTGATGCATGCGGATAGTGCCGAACATGCCGTTGTTGATGACGATGAATATCGTCTTCGCGCCGTATTGCATCGCAGTCGCCAGTTCCTGGCCATTCATCAGGAAGTCGCCGTCGCCGGCAAAGGCGATGACCGGGCGCTCCGGATGCACGAGTTTCGCAGCGACACCGGCCGGCACGCCGTAACCCATGGCGCCGCTGGTCGGCCCGAGCTGGGTGCGAAAGCCCGTGTATTGATAAAAGCGGTGTGCCCACAGCGTGAAGTTGCCGGCACCGTTGGTGAGGATCGAACCTTCGGGCAGGCGCTTTTTCAGGAAGGCGATGACTTCACTCATGTTGAGCGTGCCCGGCGTTTTCACCGGCAACTGCCAGGCGTCGAATTCGGCGCGCGCGGCTTTGGTCTGGTCGGCCCACACGGGTTTCACCGGCGGCAGCGCGCGCGCGGCAGCGGCGAATTCGGGCATGCCGGAATTGATCAGCAGATCGCCCTGATAGACGCGGCCCAGTTCCTCGGCGCTGGCATGGACGTGGATGAACTTCATTTTCGGCCGCGGAATGTCGACCAGCGTGTAATTGATGGTGGTCCATTCGCCGAGGCGCAGGCCGAT
>CAZVDN010000411.1:0-3059 GCA_964625665.1 uncultured Streptomyces sp.
GGCGTTGCTCCAGATAGGGATGCACCATGCCGCCCTGGATCGGCCCCGGCCGCACGATCGCCACCTCGATGACGAGGTCGTAGAATTTTTCCGGCCGCAGCCGCGGCAGCATGCTCATCTGCGCGCGCGATTCGATCTGGAACACGCCGACCGTATCGGCGCGCTGAATCATTTGGTAGACGGCCGGATCTTCGGCCGGCACGTCGGCCATCGTGAACGGCCGGCCGCGCCGCCGCGAAATCAGGTCGAGTGCGCGCTTGATCGCCGAGAGCATGCCGAGCGCCAGCACATCAACCTTCAACAGCCCCAGCGCATCGAGATCGTCCTTGTCCCACTGGATGACGGAACGATCGGGCATCGCCGCGTTTTCGATCGGCACCAGCCGCGACAGCAGGCCGCGCGCGAAGACGAATCCTCCGGTGTGCTGCGACAGATGGCGCGGAAACCCCGCCAGCGTGCGCGCCAGCAGCACGAGCTGCTGCACCTTCATGCTCTCAGGATCGAAGCCGGCCTCGACCAGCCGCTGTTCGGCCGTGTTCTTGCTGTCCCACCACGCAAACGATTTGGCAATGCGCTCGACCTGCACGAGGTCGAAGCCCAGCGCCTTGCCGGTGTCGCGAATCGCACTTTTGGTGCGGTAAGTGATGACGGTCGCCGTCAGAGCTGCGCGGTCGCGCCCGTATTTGTTGTAGAGATACTGGATCACCTCTTCGCGCCGCTGGTGTTCGAAATCGACGTCGATGTCGGGCGGCTCGTTGCGCTCACGCGAAATGAAACGCTCGAACAGCACGCTCATACGCGAAGGGTCGACCTCGGTGATACCCAGCGCATAACACACTGCCGAGTTGGCCGCCGAACCGCGGCCCTGACAGAGGATGCCGCGACCGCGCGCGAAGGCGACGATGTCCTGCACGGTCAGAAAGTACGGCTCGTACCCCAGCTCTTCGATCAAACCAAGTTCACGCTCGACCAGCGCGCGCACATGCGGCGGCACGTCACCGGGATAGCGCCGGCGCAAACCTTCTTCGGTCAGCGCCCGCAGATACGAAGCCGCGGTGTGTCCGTCGGGCACCAGTTCCTCCGGATATTCGTAACGCAGGCAATCGAGCGAAAAATCGCAGCGTCCCGCCACATGCAGCGTTTCGGCGAGCAGTTCCGGCGGATAAAGCTGTGCGAGCCGCATGCGCATGCGCAAATGGCGTTCGGCATTGGCATGCAGGGCGTGCTGCGCTTCGGCCACCGGAATGCCGAGCCGGATCGCCGTCAGCGTGTCCTGCAGCGGGCGGCGCGAACGCACGTGCATATGCACATCGCCCGCCGCCACCAGCGGCAGCTGTGCCGCCGCAGCCAGTTGTTTCAGTTGCATCAGGCGCCCGCGATCGTCCGGGCCGCACAACAGTTCGGCGGCCAGCCATGAACGGTCGGGAAACAGTTCGTGCAGGCGCTGCGCGTGCGCGAGTCCGTTTTCAATATCGGCAGCCGCAGGCCCCGGCAGCAGAATGGCCAGACAACCAATCGCCGCGCCAAGATCACCCCACTCCAGACGGTACTGCCCCTTGGCACTGCGCCGCCGCGCCGTGGTGATCAGTTGCGAGAGATTGCCGTAAGCGTTGCGATCGGTGGCGAGCAAGACCATCTGCGGCCCGCCCTCGATGCGGAACTCGGCGCCGACGAGCAGTTTGATCCCGTGCTGTTTCGCCGCGACATGCGCGCGCACCACGCCGGCCAGCGAACATTCATCGGTGATCGCCAGCGCCGCGTAACCGAGCGCCGCCGCGCGCGCAGCGAGTTCCTCCGGATGCGAAGCGCCGCGCAGAAAGCTGAAATTGCTGACGCAATGCAGCTCGGCATAGTCGGGAAGAACGGCGGACACCACAAAGGCCTCTGAACAATGCGTGCAGGTGATTCAATTTTTCAGAGACTGCGGTGTCGCAACCCTTGTTTTCGCAACCCGGAAGGAGCGCAGCGTATTCCGGGACAACCGTCAGCAGAACCCCGGAATGTGCTGCGCGCCTTCCGGGCTACATCTACTAGCCGAAGATGCCGTGCAGATACCAGCCGCCGGGCCGGCGCCGTTCGCGATAGACCCAGACGGTCGAACGCGCGGCGGTCTGCGCGACAAAATAATCGCGCTTCACATCCCCGCCGTCCCACCAGCCCGACTCGATGCGCTCGGGGCCGGCGACGATCGCCAGCGGCGCGTTGTCGCTGTAAGGTTTTTCCGCGACCTGCTTGAGCGGACGCGGTTCGCGCAGCAACCACAACGGACGCGGACGCGGCTGCACCTGCAGGGGCCGCGCACCGGGTGCTGCGCGCTGCCAGGCGTGTTCGGGCCGGTGTTCGGCGCGCGGCGACAGCGATTGCACCGCCTCGCCGCCGAGCCGCGCGCTCAGGCGTTCGATCAGCTTCGCCCAGTCGGCGGAACGGTCGGCCATCTCGGCAAACAAGGTCTTGTTCTCGCCGGCAAGCAGCAGAATATCGTCGGCATCGAGCGCGAGCTGCACCACCGGTGCGGCAAGTTTCAGCGCGGCGAGCTGTTCGCGCACCACGGCCACAAAGCGGCCGGGGTCGCGCGTCGGCGTCGCCAGTCCGACTTCCAGTACGGTCGGCGCGATGTCCTCATGCGTCAGCCGCAGTTTGAAATGCTGCACGCTGCCGCAACGCGCGCCCAGATGGCCGGCCAATTGCACGAGCAACCGTTGCGCCGAAAACAGCAAGGCCTCGGCATGTTCAACGGTGGCACCGAGCTCGAGCTTCGCGGAAAACTTTTCCGGCGGCGTAAAAAAACGCCGCGCCTCCGGGCGCGTGCCGAGAATGCGATCGAGCTGCTCGAAAAACTGCGGGCCGAAGCGGCGCGTGGCGCCGTCGCGCGGCAGCTTCAACGCTTCGCCGACGGTCTTCACGCCGACGGCGGCCAGCGTCTCGAGTGTTTTTGCATCGCAGTCGAGCGCACGCACCGGCAACGCCGCCACTTCCGCTTCGATCACACGTTTGCAGCTGACGATTTTTTCGCTGCCGGCGCGCGCCAGCAGCCACGCTGCCGCCACCGTCGGCGCACA
>CAZVDN010000412.1:0-3059 GCA_964625665.1 uncultured Streptomyces sp.
CCCCACCGATGCCGATCTTGCCCGGAAAACCTATCAGCTGCGCGATGTCATCGAGCGGCGCAGCGGCGCGCGGCTGATACATCGCCATCAGGTCCATCAGGTCCAGATGGCGCGCATGGTAGCGGCTGATGTAGTTGTTCCACTTGAAGTCGCGGTCGTCCTCGCCCTGATCCCAGAAGCGCGGTGCACGCACGCCGTGGATGAGGCCGCGGTAATTGAGCACCGGCAGGTCGAAGCCGCCGCCGTTCCACGAAACGATTTGCGGCGAATATTTTTCGATGCCATCGAAAAAACGCTGGATCAGAGCGCCTTCGGTATCGGTGGCTTCGCCCAGCGACCAGACGCGCACGCTGTCGCGCTCGCGCAGCACGCATGCAATCGCCACCACGCGGTGCAAATGCAATTGCAGAAAGTCGTTGCCGCTGGCCTGACGGCGCCGCTGAAATGCCATCGCTGCGACATCGGCGTCGCTGATTTCGGCACCAAGCTCGTAGAGCGTGCGCAGGCCCGGGATGTCCGGCACTGTTTCGATGTCAAAAACGAGAATCGGGCTCATGCGCTCACCGGGCGAGGCCCGCCGTTCGAAAATGCCATACCCGCCTCAAGCCGGGAAAATGCCGGTCGAGAGATAGCGGTCACCGCGGTCGCAGACGATGCAGACGATCACGGCGTTTTCGACTTCGGCGGACAGCTTGAGCGCGGCCCACACCGAGCCGCCTGACGACACGCCGGCAAAGATGCCTTCTTCGCGGGCCAGCCGCCGCGTGGTGTCTTCGGCATCGGCCTGACTGACTTCGATCACGCGATTGATGCGGTCCCAGTCGCAGATTTTCGGCAGATAGGCGGCCGGCCATTTGCGTATGCCCGGAATCTGCGAACCATCGGTCGGCTGACAGCCGATGATCTGCACGGCCGGATTCTGTTCTTTCAGGAAACGCGACACGCCCATGATGGTGCCGGTGGTGCCCATGCTAGAGACAAAATGCGTGACCTTGCCCGCGGTGTCGCGCCAAATTTCGGGGCCCGTGCCCTCGTAATGCGCAAGCGGATTGTCGGGATTGCCGAACTGGTCGAGGATGATGCCCTTGCCTTCGTCGCGCATTTTTTCGGCAATGTCGCGGCAGGCTTCCATGCCGCCGCTCTTCGGCGTCAGCACGATTTCCGCGCCGAACGCCGCCATCGTCTGGCGCCGCTCGACCGAGAGGTGCTCAGGCATGACGAGCACCATGCGGTAACCCATCATCGAGGCCGCCATCGCCAGCGCGATGCCGGTGTTGCCGCTGGTCGGCTCGATCAGTGTGTCGCCGGGCTTGATCTGGCCGCGCTGCTGAGCGCGCTTGATCATCGACAGCGCCGGACGGTCTTTGACCGAGCCGGCCGGATTGTTGCCTTCCAGTTTGGCCAGCACGACGTTGCTCGTGTTGCCGGGCATGCGCTTCAGGCGCACCAGCGGCGTATTGCCGACGTAATCCTCGAGTGTTTTGTACATGGCTTCAGCCTTCAGCGCGCTTGCACAGGGTGCCGACATAGGCCGTCACCCCCTCTTCGACCGTCAACATCGGCGCCTTGTAGCCGGCCGCACGCAACGTGCCGATATCTGCCTGCGTATAGCTCTGGTACTTGCCCTTGAGGTCGCCCGGGAAGGGAATGTATTCAATGATGCCCTGGCGCTGCATGTCGCCCAGCGACAACGCTGCCTCCCCGGCATGCGCGCGACAGGCATTGACGGTGGCCACGGCGACATCATTGAAGCTCTGTGCCGCACCGGTGCCGACGTTGAAAATCCCGGAGCGCCCCGGATTATCGAGAAAATAGAGATTGACCTTGACCGCGTCCTCGACCGAGACGAAATCGCGCCGCTGTTCACCATTGCCGTAACCGGCTGTGCCCTCGAACAGGCGCACCTTGCCATTGGCGCGGTACTGGTTGAAAAAATGGAAGGCGACCGAGGCCATGCGCCCCTTGTGCTGTTCGCGCTCGCCATAGACATTGAAATAGCGCAGCCCCACCACCTGGGCGGTGCGCTCGCGCCAATTGCGGCGCAGATACTGATCGAATAGAAATTTCGAATAGCCGTAGACGTTGAGCGGCGCCTCGTGGGCCGGCTCTTCACGGAACACGGTGCCGGCGCCGTAGACCGCCGCCGAGGATGCGTAGATAAACTGGATTTCCTCGGTCATGCAGTAATCGAACAGTTGCCGCGTATAGCGGTAATTGTTCTTCATCATGAAGCGGCCGTCGCTTTCCGTGGTGTCGGAACAGGCCCCCTGATGCAGCACCGCGGCGATCGTGCCGTCAAACGCGCCGGCTTCGATTTCCTGCAGAAAATCCTCGTGATCGAAATAATCGGCGATATCGCAATCGACCAGATTGACGAATTTGTCGCCCTGCTTCAGGTCATCTACGGCGATGATGTCGCAATCGCCGCGATCGGACAGCGCCTTGGCAAGATTGGCGCCGACAAATCCGGCCGCACCGGTCACAACGATATACATAGCGAATATTCGGAAAAAGTGATGGGATCAGAACGAGAACGGATTCTAACGCGCCTTGCGCGGCTTTTTACGGTTATCCGGATCCCGCTTTGCCGGCGTCGCCGGTTGCCCGGCGAAAAGCTCGTCGGGCGTTGCCACCGCGGTGCCAAATTTGCCGACCACGATGCCCGCCGCACGATTGGCCAGATTGACCGCGGACTCCAGCGGCTCCCCGGCCGCCATGGCCACGGCAAGCGTCGCGATCACGGTGTCACCGGCGCCGCTGACATCGAAAACTTCCCGCGCCTGCGCCGCTGCGTGCAGGCGCGCAGCGCGCGTGAACAGCGTCATGCCCTCTTCGCTGCGCGTCACCAGCAGGGCGTCGGCCTTCAGGCGGCTGCGCAGTCGCTGCGCGCTCGCGGTGAATTCGCGTTCATTGCGCCACTGCCCGGCCACCGCACGGAATTCGGAGCGGTTGGGCGTAATGATCGTCGCGCCTGCATAACGCGCGAAATCGTCGCCCTTCGGATCCACCAGCACCGGCTTGCGATAGCGCCGGGCCAGCGCAATCATGCGGCTGATGTG
>CAZVDN010000413.1:0-1316 GCA_964625665.1 uncultured Streptomyces sp.
TGAATGTGCCGGGTGAATCGGCCTCGGTGGTGACCTGTCTCGACGGCTACCAGATGGCGCGTCGGGGCCGGGCAGGGGCCGCCTTGGGCATTGCGGCGATCGCCTCCTTTATTGCGGGTACTGTCGGCGTGCTCGGCCTCATGCTGGTTGCGCCGCCTCTGGCGAAATTCGCACTGTCGTTCAGTTCCCCCGAGTATTTCGCGCTGATGTCGCTGGGGCTGGCGCTGGTGGTGCTGCTCGCCGGTCGCTCGATGATCAAGGCGCTGCTTGCCATGCTGATCGGCCTGTGGATCGCCACCATGGGCACCGATCTTTTCAGTTCAACCTCGCGTTTTACCTTCGGCAATGCCGAGTTGCTCGACGGCATAGATTTTGTCGTCGCGGCGATCGGTGTTTTTGCGCTCGGCGAGGTGATCGGCAACATGGAGACCATCGAGAGCGCGCAACTGCTGCCGGTGCCAAAGGGATTTCGCAATCTTCTGCCGACCAGACAGGACATCAAGGACTGCCGCTTTGCGTTTCTCAACGGCTCGGTGGTCGGTTTTCTGACGGGCACGCTGCCCGGCGCAGGTTCGACGATCGCGTCGTTCATTTCCTACGGCATTGAAAAAGCGGTATCGAAGCACCCGGAAAAATTCGGAACCGGATTGATCGAAGGGGTGGCGGCTCCCGAGGGGGCCAACAATTCGGAAACCGGCGGCGCACTGGTGCCGCTGCTGACTCTGGGCATTCCGGGTTCCGGCACGACGGCGATGCTGCTGGCGGCTCTGGTGCTGTGGGGATTCAAGCCGGGGCCTTTGCTGATCCAGGAGCATCCGGATTTGTTCTGGGGACTGGTCGCCAGCATGTATATCGGCAACATCATGCTGCTGGTGCTGAACATGCCGCTGGTGCCGCTGTTTGCACAGATTCTCAAGCTCCCGGTGCATGTGCTCTATCCGATCATATTCGGCGTCTCTCTGGTCGGTGTCTACAGCGTTTCCAGCAGCCTTTTTGACGTCAGTTTGCTGATGGCATTCGGATTGCTGGGTTACCTGATGCGCAAACTCGATTATCCGACCGCGCCGCTGATTCTCGGGCTGGTGCTCGGCGACGGCATGGAGCGCGCACTGCGCCAGTCGTTGATGATGTCCCAGGGTGACCTGTCGATCCTGGTGAACCGGCCGATCTCGGCGGTGATGCTTGCGCTGGCTGTGCTGATGCTTTTGCTGCCGCTGTTCGGGAAGATGAACCGCTGGCGCATTCAGGCACTCGAACAATCCGAAGGTGAATCGTGAACCAACGAAGGAGCAGGTCATGCGTGGACTGAAAATCGT
>CAZVDN010000413.1:1326-3048 GCA_964625665.1 uncultured Streptomyces sp.
GGGCAACTGGTGGCCGCGCTGCGGGCGCTGGGCTGCGACCGAGTGTACGATGTTACTCTGGGAGCCGATGTCACCATTCTCGAAGAATCTGCAGAATTGGTGGCGCGAATCGCCGAGGGCGGCGGCAGCGACACGCTCGCGCGCGCGGTGGTCCAGATGATCGAAAAGGAAAAACTGGTGCCGGTGCGTCTGCAGGTGGTCAACAAGACCGGCGGCAACGGTTCGGTAGCCGCAGCCTACCTCGCGGAGAAAAAAGGTGACGTCAACACGATCGCATTTTTCACCGGCGTCTGGCTGACCAATCCGCTGGTGGCGGCAGAAGCCAAGGTGACGCTGCGCGAGTTGACGACCATTGCGCGCCTCGTGCTGGAACCGGCGGTTATTGCCGTCAAGGCCGATTCGCCTTTCAACACGATGAAAGATTTTATCGAGGCGGCCAAAAAAGCGCCCGGGACGCTCAAGCAGTCGGGCGGGTCGATTACCAGCCGCGATAACGTGGTGCGCCAGCTGCTGCAGAAAAGCACCGGCGCACAGTGGGCCTACATTTCCTTCCCGGGCGGCGGCGAGCGCATTTCCGCGTTGCTCGGCGGGCACGTCAACATGATGGTCATCGAGCCGCAGGAGGCGGGCGAGCACATTCGCGCCGGCACCATGCGCGTGCTGGCCCAGGTTGCGGGCAAGCGTCTGCCGTCGTTTGCCAACGTGCCTTTGCTCAAGGAGGCCGGTTACGACGTCCCGGTCGTGCCGCAGGTGCGCGGTGTGGTGGCGCCCCCGGGCATTCCGAAGGAAAACCTCGACTACTGGGAAGATGTGTTCCGCAAATTCACGCGCACTGCAGCGTGGAAAAAATATCTCGACGACAATCAGTTCGAGGACGGCTACCAGAACAGCGCCGAACTGCTGAAGTTCGTCGATACTTTCAGCGGCCAGATGTCGGAGATCCTGAAGGATGCCGGCGTCAAAGTCGTGCGTTAGGCCGGCAATGCTGAAACCGGATGCCGGCCCGGCGGTTGCCGAGCGCCTTGCCGATGCCGTGATTGCCCTGCGGCAGCGCCCGCTGCCCGCTGCCTTGCGCGCGCGCGCGGAAGAACTGCTGATCGACGTGTCGGGTCTGTGTGTGGCCGCGCGCGGCAATGACTACATGCGGGCACTGATTGCCAGCGTCGATGCCGGCGGCGGGTGCACGGCGCTGGGCCATGCGGCGACGTTTCGCGCAGAGGACGCCGCCATGATCAACGGTACTGCGGCGCACGGCGAAGACTTCGACGATACCTTCGAGGGCGGCCCGGTGCACAGCAGTGCAGTGGTAGTGCCGGCGGTGCTGGCGGCCTGCGAACGGTTCAATCTGGACGGGCGCGCCGCACTCATGGGCATCATCGCCGGCGTCGAAACCCTGTGCCGGTTGTGTTTCGTCATGCCGAAAGCCATCCATAAAGCGGGTTTTCATCCGACCAGCGTGCTCGGTTCGATGGCGTCCACCGTGGCGGTCTGCGCCGCTTTGGGCCTCGACCGCAGACAGATGGTCGATGCCCTGGGCACCGCAGGCAGTCTGTCGTCGGGCATCATCGAGTACCTGGCCGAGGGCGCGTGGACCAAGCGGCTGCACGCCGGCTGGGCGTCGCGCGTCGGCGTGCATGCGGCGCGCATCGGACAACAGCGGTTTCTCGGTCCGCGCACCGTGTTCGAAGGCACGCACGGCCTGTTCAACGGATTTGCGCGCAC
>CAZVDN010000414.1:0-2064 GCA_964625665.1 uncultured Streptomyces sp.
TGCGCGACAATCTCGCCATGAAGGAGCCGCGCTTCGGCTGCGGTCTGGCGCAATGCGGCGCCTGCACCGTGCTGCTCGACGGCGTGCCGACGCGCTCCTGCATCACCGGCGTCGGCACCGTCGGCAAGCGCAAGATCACCACAGTGGCCGGCATCGGCACGCCCGACAAGCCGCACAAGATACAGGCGGCGTTCCTCGAAGAGCAGGTGCCGCAGTGCGGTTTTTGCCTGAATGGCTGGATGCTGACCTCGGCGGCGCTGCTCGACAAGAATCCGCGCCCCACCGACGCGCAGATCCGCGACGCGCTCGCCGGCCTGAAGTGCCGTTGCGGCACCCATCTCAGCATTCTGCGCGCGGTCAAACGCGCCGCCCAGGCCTAAGGAGAAAACCATGACTGTAAACATGAACCGTCGTGAATTTCTCGCCGGCGCCGGCGCGCTGACCGTGGCCGTGCTGCTGCCTGGCGTTACCCGCGAAGCCTATGCTGCCGGCGTAGAGGGCTCGCGCCTCGGACTCAAGCCCGACCAACTTTCAAGCTACATCAGCATCAGCGAGGACGGCAGCATCACCGGCTGGACCGGCAAGGTCGACATGAGCCAGGGCACCGACATCGGCTGGATCAAGATGATCGCCGAAGAGCTCGATGTTTCGCCCGACCGCGTCAGCATCGTGCAGGGGCACACCGCGCAGACCGTCGACCAGGGCGGTGCTTCCGGCTCGACCGGCATCTGGTTCGGCGGCATCGCGCTGCGCAATGCCGCGGCCGAGGCGCGCCTCGTGCTGACCGAAATGGCCGCTGCCAGACTCGGCGTCGCCCCCGATCAGCTCAAGGTCGACAACGGCGTCGTCAGCGCCGGCGACAAAAAAGTGTCCTACAGCGAACTGATCGGCGGCAAGCACTTCGATGTGCAGCTGGTCTGGAACAAGCAGTTCGGCAACGAGCTGAAAATCGAAGGCCGCGCCAAGCCTAAGACACCGTCCGAGTACAAGATCGTCGGCAAGCCGGGCACGCGCCGCCGCGACGTCGCGTCAAAAATCTTCGGCACCGCCGAGAATATGAACGACGTGAAACTGCCGGGCATGCTGCACGGGCGCATGATCCGCCCGCCGGTGGCCGGTGCGGTGCCGGTAGCGGTCGATGAAGCGTCAGTGAAAAACATTCCCGGCGTGAAAGTGGTCTGGCAGAAAGACTTTCTCGGCCTCGTCGCGCCGAAGGAGTGGGATGCAATCCGCGCTTCGCGACAATTGAAAGTGAAATGGTCAGACGTTGCCCCGCCCTTCCCCGACCAAAAGAACATCTACAACCATATCCGTGCGGGGAAATCGATGCATCGCGATGAAGACGTCAAGGCCAACGGCGATATCGATGCCGCCTTCGCCGGCGCCGCGCGCGTCGTCGAAGCAAGCTACGAATGGCCGTTCCAGTCGCACGCCTCGATGGCGCCGGCCTGCGGCGTCGCCGACATGCGCGACGGCGAAGCCTTCGTCTGGACCGGCGGGCAGAAGCCGCACTACTGCCGCGCCGGCATCGCCAAAATGTTTGATATGCCCGTCGAAAAAGTTAAAGTCACGTTCATGACCGGCCCCGGCTCCTACGGCCGCAACGATTCGGGCGACGCCACCATGGACGCCGCCGTGCTGTCGAAAGCGGTCGGCAAGCCGGTCCGCGTGCAGGGCATGCGCCACGACGGCACGCAGTGGGATCCGAAAGCACCGGCCTCGGTGCACGTCTCGCGCGCCGCGCTCGACAAGGACGGCAAGGTGATCGGCTGGCAGTTCGAATCGAAAGGCTTCTCGCGCCGCGAGTTCCATCGTGACGAAGGTTCGCCCGAGCGCACCATGGCCGGCCAGTTGCTCGGCTGGCCGCTCAAACCGATCTGGATCCTCGGCGTGCCGGCGGAGTCGTACTCCTTCGCCAAACGCAAGACCTCTGACACCATCGCGCCGCTGGTCGAACGCGCCTCACCTCTGCGCAGCACGCACTTCCGCGATCCGGGCGGGCCGCAGATTCACTTTGCTTCCGAGTCGTTCATGGATGAACTGGCGCTCGCCACCAACACCGAC
>CAZVDN010000414.1:2074-3045 GCA_964625665.1 uncultured Streptomyces sp.
ATGAACCACGCGACGCTCCCCGTCGCGCGCCGACCGCGCGTGGCGCTCATCGCCGAATTCGAGCTCAATAAAAAAACGCATCGCGTCTGGGTCAAGCGCTACACCGTCGCCCACGACTGCGGCCTCGTGATCGCGCCCGATCTCGCGCGCCAGGCGCTCGAAGCACAGATCGTGCAGACCACCAGCCGCGCGCTGTTCGAAGAAGTAAAGTTCAACAACAAGACGGTAACCAGCGTTGATTGGCAGAGCTATCCGATCCTCGACATGAAAGACGCGCCGGAAACCATCGACGTCGTGTTGATGGACCGTCCCGACATCGCGCCCTCGGGTGTCGGTGAAGGCGCCTGCCGCCCGTTACCGGCGGCAGTCGCCAATGCCATCTTCGATGCGACGGGAGTGCGCCTGCGTCAGGCGCCGTTTACGCCCGAACGGCTGAAAGCCGCCTGGACCTGAACCGCGGAAAACGACCGCGCCGCCTGAAGGCGGCGCGGTTTTTTTTCGTCACTCGCCGCTGAGGATCTGCAGCGTTTTCGAGCGGAATTCGCGCTGATGCAGAACGTAAACCACGCTGATGGTCATGATCATCATCAGCACCGGATGCAGAAACCACGACAGCGCGGCGACACCGAAATAATAGGCGCGCAGGCCGTTGTTGAAATTGCCGCTGGCAAACGACGCCAGCGCCGCGATGCGGTTGATGTGGACCGCGAACTCTTCGGCATCCTTGGGCGTCTTGCGCGTTGAACCGACCAGCACCGAAGCAAGGCCGAACTGGCGTATCGACCACGACAGCTTGAAAAACGCGAACACGAATATCAGCACCAGCAACAGGATTTTCAGTTCCCCTTCCTATTGTTTTGATATTATCAGCATTTATCCCTTTTGTAATTAAAAATTTAGCGAAATTTTTAGCTCTTGAAATAGATAATTGTTGATTAAAAGAAGCATCCCCTTCACTACTTGCATAACCC
>CAZVDN010000415.1:0-2166 GCA_964625665.1 uncultured Streptomyces sp.
CGGTGGTCTGAAAAAGTCCGAGCAGGAAGCAGCGCCCAAGCGGCGGCGGCGCCAGTGATCTGCCGGAAAATTTCAGCACGGCAAACATCACTGCGCTGCCGAAAATGCAGCGCAGTGCGGAGAAATCGAAGGGCCCGGAAAACTGCAGGCCTTCCTTGACGACGATCCAGTTGTAGGACCAGCTCAGCCACAGCGCGCCGATGACGGGCAATGGGCGGCCAGAATGGCGGGTTGTGTTCATGCGCGCGTGGCGTCTGTTGAATGCAGGCGCGCTGATGGCGCCTACTCAGCGGGCGTCGTTGCGTTTCGTCTGCGCATCGCTGAGCTGTTTTTGCGCAGCCTGGACATCCTGTTCAAGCGCCTTCATTCGCTGGTCATAGGCTTCGGTGGTCCGCGTGCCGCCGCCTTTCATGCCGAGGCGTTCTTCCGGACGGGGCTCGCGCCCGCTTTCAAGTGCAGCGCGCGCACGGTCGAGGTTTTTCTGGGCTGCGAGCATCTCTTCTGTCGCATTGTCAAGTGCCTGCTGTCGCGCCGACGGGCCGCTGCCGGAAACGGGGCCGGGTGTCGAAACATTCGTCGGACTGACAACGATCTGCTTGGATTCTTTGGCGCCTGGCGCCGGTTTGTCGCCGAAGACGATGCGGCCGTCGGGCATCACGGAGCGAAATATGGTTTGCGCCTGCGCGACCGCGCACATTGCCGCCATCAGAAAAATCAAAAGAAGCCGCATGGTGTCACGTCCTTTCTCGTTGTCCACCGTCAAGTGCCTGAATCTGACCGCGAACGGCAGGACTGTCAAGCCGCACGCCGTAGCGATGCTGCCGTTTCCGGCGGCCCGTCTGTTGCATAACGTTGCAGCACAACACTCGTTGACCAATCAGGCACTTGCGCGGTGCGCCAACGGCGTACTCAAGCCGCGGCAGAGCAGTTAAAATGGACTGCATGTCGACGCCGCCTTTTGTTCATCTCCGCCTTCACAGCGAATACTCGATTACCGACGGGATCGCGCGGATCGATGATGCCGTCGCTGCGGCGAAGGCCGACGGCATGCCGGCGCTGGCGCTAACCGATCTGGCCAACGTGTTCGGCATGGTCAAGTTCTACAAGGCGGCGCGCGGCAAGGGCATCAAACCGATCATCGGTTGCGATGTCTGGATCGAAAACGAAACCGACCGTGACAAGCCGCACCGCCTGCTGTTGCTTTGCCAGTCGCGCGCCGGTTACCGCAATCTTTGCGAACTGGTGACCCAGGCCTACCGCGTCAACCAGTACCGCGGCCGCCCCGAAATCAAGCGCGAGTGGTTTGCCGATGGCGCGGGCGACGGCTTGATTGCCCTTTCGGGCGCACACCATGGTGATGTCGGCATGGCGTTGGCCGCCGGCAATTTAAAGCAGGCGCAGCAATATGCGCGTGCCTGGGCAAAACTGTTGCCGCAGCGCTATTACCTCGAAGTGCAGCGCCTGCCGGAATTTTCCGCCGCCGCATCTATTGAAGATTGCGTGCAGCAAACGCTGCAACTTGCCTCCGAACTCAAGTTGCCGGTGGCGGCCACGCACCCGGTGCAGTTTCTCAAGGCCGACGAATTCACGGCGCATGAGGCGCGTGTCTGTATCGCCGAAGGCCACATGCTGGCTGACCAGCGGCGGCCGCGCACCTTCAGCCCCGACCAGTATTTCAAGTCGCAGGCGGAGATGGCCGAGTTGTTTGCGGATATCCCGCAGGCGTTGCAGAACACCTACGAGATTGCGCGGCGCTGCAATCTGTCGATCGAGCTTGGCAAGAGCCGCTTGCCGCTGTTTCCGACCCCCAAGGGCAAAACCCTTGACGACTTTTTGCGCGAGCGTGCACACGAGGGCCTGCAGGCGCGCATGGCGCAGTTGTATGCCGACAGTGCAGAGCGCGAAAAGCGCCTGCCGGAGTACGAAGCGCGGCTCGATTTCGAGATCAAGACCATCATCCAGATGGGTTTCCCCGGTTACTTCCTGATAGTCGCTGATTTCATCAACTGGGCGAAAAACAACGGCGTTCCGGTCGGGCCGGGGCGCGGTTCGGGCGCTGGTTCGCTGGTCGCTTATTCGCTGGGCATCACCGACCTCGACCCGCTGCGCTACAAGCTGCTGTTTGAGCGCTTCCTCAATCCGGAGCGGATATCGATGCCCGACTTC
>CAZVDN010000415.1:2176-3036 GCA_964625665.1 uncultured Streptomyces sp.
ATACGGCGCCGACAGCGTTTCGCAGATCGCCACGTTCGGCACGATGGCGGCCAAGGCGGTGGTGCGCGACGTCGGCCGTGTGCTCGATCTCGGTTACACCTTCTGCGACCAGATCGCGAAGCTGATTCCGTTCCAGCCGGGCAAGCTCATCACCCTTGAAATGGCGCGCGAGATGGAGCCGGCGCTGCGCGAACGTGAAAAAAACGAGGAGGAGGTGGCGCGCCTGCTGGAACTCGGCGGCCAGCTGGAGGGCATGACGCGCAATGTCGGCATGCACGCCGGCGGCGTGTTGATCGCGCCGGGCAAGCTCACCGAGTTCTGCCCGCTCTACATGGCCGAGGGCTCGAACAGTGCGGTCAGCCAGTTCGACAAGGACGACGTCGAGGCCGCCGGTCTCGTCAAGTTCGACTTTCTGGGCCTCACCACGCTGACCATCCTCGACTGGACGCTGCGTTACATCAAGCGGCTCGATCCGAAATACGACACGCCGCTTGAAGCGCTGCCGCTTGATGATGTTGACGCCTACAAGATTTTTGCCAGCGCCAACACCAGCGCCGTGTTCCAGTTTGAATCGCGCGGCATGCGCGACATGCTGAAGCAGGCGCGGCCCGACCGCTTCGAGGACATCATCGCGCTGGTGGCGCTCTACCGGCCGGGCCCGATGGACCTGATCCCGGACTTCATTGCGCGCAAACACGGCAAGACCTTCGATTATCCGGAGCCGCGCGTCGAATCGATTCTCGCCGAGACCTACGGCATCATGGTTTATCAGGAGCAGGTCATGCAGATGGCGCAGATCATCGGCGGTTATTCGCTCGGTGGCGCCCACCTGCTGCGCCGCGCGATGGGCACGACCAAAG
>CAZVDN010000416.1:0-3035 GCA_964625665.1 uncultured Streptomyces sp.
ATGCGCGTGGCACGGCGCACCGCCGAACTCGAGGCGGCCAACGAGGAGCTGAATTCCTTCAGTTACACCATCGCCCACGACATGCGCGCGCCGATCCGCGCCATCAACGGATTCAGCGAAATGGTGTTGCAGGCCAATGAGGGACGCCTCGACGAAAAGACGGTCGGGCACCTGCGGCGCGTGGTCGCCGGCAGCCGGCACATGAGCGAATTGATCGACGATCTGTTGAACCTGGCCCGGCTGTCGCGCCAGGAGATGACGCGCTGCGATACCGGTCTGAGCCTGATGGCGCGCCGCTCCGCCGCGGCGCTGGCCGATGCCGCGCCGGCACGCCATGTCGAACTCATCATACAGCCGGACATCATGGCCTTCTGCGATCCCGGACTGCTGCGTCCGGTGCTCGATAACCTGATCGGCAATGCCTGGAAGTTCACCGGCAAGACTGCCGCGCCGCGCATTGAATTCGGCACTGAAACGCGCGATGGCTGGACCGCCTATTACGTGCGTGACAACGGCGTCGGTTTCGACATGCAGTACGTGCACAAGCTGTTTGCGCCGTTTCAAAGGTTGCACCATACCAATGAATTCGAGGGCACCGGCATCGGTCTGGCGACGGTGAAAAAAATCATCCAGCGCCACGACGGCAAGGTCTGGATCGAAAGTGCGCCGGGCGCCGGCACCACGGTCTACTTCACCGTCGGCGGCTGAGCGCGCGCCGCCGCGGCGTGCGCTCGTTCAGAGGTCTTTCTGCGGCTGGTGCGTCTGCAGCCAGCGCACCAGTTCGCGGTCCGCCGAATCGATGTGCAGAATCAGCCAGCGCCAGAGAAAGGCGACCAGACCGGTGATGGTCAGGCGCGCATTGCCGTCCTGCTGCACCTTGCGGAAATATTCTTCGAGCTCGTTGAGCAGCAGTCCGTGGTAGTGCGCATGGGTTTCGGCCGGCGCGTACTGCGAAGCGCGCATCAGCCCCTCTTCGGCGGCAAAGTGCTCGCGGGCAAAGGCGATCAGTTCGCGCAGGGCCGGTTCGGCAGGCCGCGCTTCGGGTGAGTCTGCCACCGACTGGGCGACCGCTTCGGCCAGTGCAAAGAGGCGCTTGTGGTGCGCGTTGAGCAGCGGGTGATCCAGTTCAACCTGGCTGTTCCATTCGAAATAGGCCATGCATGTCCTCGAAACGGGTTTTCATCCGGCTGCGTTCCCCGATTGGTGCGCATTTTTTGTTTTTGATGGGCCGGTTTTCCATGAATGCTATCAAGGCCGCAGAAAAACGTGAAATATTTTCGGCAGTGCGATTTTCCCCCGCGGCCGCTTCCCCGGCAGTCGTGAGGCTGCCGGCAGTTTGGCAGACAGGATTCCACTGGCGAGGGGCGCGCCACCATCTGTCCTCCATGGGAATGCACCCTGCACTGCGGATCGGACAGGAGAGCACCCCCGGCGCCGGACCGGAGTATTATCTGTTGTCGGCTCCGAATGCAGTCCAACCGTTAACCAAAGTTCGCAAAGTGCGTTTAGCGTGACCGAATTATCTTTCGAATCCCTGGCTGCCTACTGGTCTGCGCCGACGGTCGCGACCAACATCGTCGTTTTTCTGAATCTGCTGGGCGCACTGTTGCTCGGCCTGCTGGTCGGCTACGAGCGGTCCTATCACGGCCGCGCTGCGGGCATGCGCACCTACGGCCTGGTCTGTATGGCCTCGGCGGCTTTGACGGTCATTGCCGGTTTTCCGACCTACTGGTTCGGCGGCCATGCCGGAATCGTGGCGGGTGCGGACCCTACGCGCATCATCCAGGGCATCGTCACCGGCGTCGGTTTTCTCGGCGCGGGCGTCATCATGAAAGAGGGCTTCAGCATCAGCGGACTGACCACCGCGGCTTCGCTGTGGGCTTCGTCGGCGATCGGCATACTCGTCGGTGTCGGTTTTTACATGGCCGCCATGTTGCTGGCGCTGTTGTCGGCCGCCAGCATGATGTGGATTTCGCGGCTTGAGGGCTGGTTGCCGACGCGGCATGCAATCGCCATCGTCATTCGGTTCCGCCGCGAGTTTCAGCCGCGTGAAGAAGTCCTGCGGCGCATGGCGCTTGAGCGCGGCTATGAACTTGCTCGCGGCAGCATAGCCATCACCTACAACGAAGGACGCGCGGAGTGGCGCTTCGTCGCACTGGCACTCAGCAAGGGGCGGGCGGCGCCGCTGTCGGAACTGGCCGCTGAATTGACGCATTTTGACGGCGTCGAAAATTTCAATCTGTCCCACGCGCGCAATTAAATGTGATTTGCAAAGGGCCGTGCCATGACCAAGGACCCGTCGAAAATCAAGCGCTGCCCGGCGTGCAAACGTCTCAAGGAAACCGCCACCATGCGTCCGCTCTCGCGCACCGGGCAGAGCGGCGTGCGTTTTGTCTGCCTCGAGTGTTTTACCGAGGGCATGGCATTGCGCAAAAACGCTGCGGCGGCCAACCGCAAATAAGCGGCTGCGCGCGGCGGCGTTTCATATTTAAGGCGCAAACCGCCGAAATAGCATAAAGTCGGACGCTTTAACGCCATGCTCCGGAAAGGATCACCCAATTGGCAAAGCCAAACTACTCGTTCGCCAAGCGTCAGCGCGAAATCGCGAAGAAGCAGAAGAAGGAAGAAAAGCGCCTGCGCAAAGCCGGTCCGGAAGACGGTGCCGCCGAAGGCAGCCCGGAAGCCGTTGTGCAAAGCCCCGCGGCGGGCAATGAATCAACCCCGCTGTCGTTGCCGAAGGCGGACGACTCCACGCCCTGAAAACGCGGCGCGCGGCGCGTCGCCGATTGCGGCGGCGCCGGGTGCTATTCGGTTTTTTCGAAGTCGATGCGTTCGTTGACCGGCAGTCCCTGCAGGTAACGGCGCAGACAATCCAGCCCCATCTCCACCGCACCGAGCCGCACCCAGTCGCGGCCGCCGACAATGCGGCTGCGCCGCGAAGCGACGCCATCGGCTGTCGCAATTGCCAGACAGGTGGTGCCGGCGAATTCAACGCGGTCGCCGCCTTCATCAATGTCGATCAGCACCGCCAGTGC
>CAZVDN010000417.1:0-3034 GCA_964625665.1 uncultured Streptomyces sp.
CGTTTTGTTCCCAATTCCAGTTGCCCGCGACCTTCGCCGGCACGACCCAGAAATAAATCGAACTGGTGCCGCCGGCGCTGCCGTATTTCTCTTTGACCTCGAGATGCACGGTTTCCTCGGGCTTCCAGTCGTCCATGTCGAAATCGTGCGAGACGATGCGTGTGCCGGCCTGCAGATTGAGCAGACGCGGCCGCAGTTCCATGTTCACGCGCGGCAGCAGATACATGGTGACGACGCTCGCCGGGGAAAGGTCAGTCTCAAAAAGATTGCGTTGATAGAACTCGGCGCGGTCGCTTACGCCGTTCTTCATCGCGTTGGCGACGGCCTCGCCGATGCGCACCGGATTGAGATCGACGCCGAAACCCCGCGCGCCGTGTTTTTTCGCGGCGGTGACGACAATGCGCCCGTCGCCAGAGCCCAGATCGATCAGGAAATCATTGGGCGTCACTTTCGCCATGGCAAGCATTTTGTCGACGACTTCCTGCGGTGTCGGCACATAAGGGACCGTCGGCTCTGCAGCCCATGCAGACATCGAAAGGCCGCCCAGCGCAGCCCATGCCATCGCGCGGATGGCCACACCCGTGAACAATCGCAACATCGTCTCCTCCGTATGGCGTGCGCCGGACGCTGCGGGCACATCGCCGTTACAAGTGCGGAAAAAGTCTGGTAAATTCCGCGGGCCGATCAACCCTTATCGCTGGATCTCTGCGGCAGCGCGAACGCGGCGATTATACCCGACGGACCTGACCTGCCATGTTGCAAGCCATCATATTCACGACCGGCGGCGCGATTCTCGCGCTGGAACTTCTCGCCTCGCGCATCATGACGCCCTACTTCGGCGTCAGCCTGTTCATCTGGAGCGGCATCCTGTCGATCACGCTGGTCTCGCTGGCACTCGGCTACTGGTGGGGCGGGCGTCTGGCTGCCGGCCGCAACGGCAACCCGCTGCCGGCAGAAAAACTGGCGAGTCTATTCACCCTGATGCCGGCGGTCGCCGCGATTGCAATCGTGATCGCCTGCCTCGTCTATCCCTATCTGTTCCAGCAGCTGGCGCGCTTCGATCTCGTCGCCGGCGCCTTCATCGCCTGCATGGCCTTGCTGTTCGTGCCGCTGGTCGCGACCTCGGCGATGAACCCGCTGCTGGTGGCACTGCTGCTCAAACAATCGGCGGCCAGGGGTGCAGCGGCCGACGGCGGTGCCGGCCGCGTGTTTTTCGTCAGCACCATCGGTTCGGTGGCCGGCGTCGTCGTCACCGCCTTCGGCATGATTCCCTACCTCAGCAACTTCGTATCCACGCTGCTGGTCGCCGTCGTGCTGGCCGCGCTGCCGCTGGCGATGATCCTGCGCGCACCGGTCCGCTTCGCCGAACGCAGGCGCGTCGTCACCGTCACCGCCGTCGCGCTGATCGCCTCGCTGGCACTGCTGGCCGGGGCCGATTTTTATACCGGCCGCATGTGGCCGGTGAATTACAGCAATACCACCTGGACGCCGGAAAAAACCTATCGCTCGATGTTCGGCACCATCAAGATCCTGAAAAGCGGGCCGCGCGACGGCGAGGCATTCAATCGCATGTATTTTCAGGACGGCCTCGTGCAGAACATGGTCGGTGCGCACAACCAGTCGATGTCGCTCTATACCTATGCGCTGGAAGCACTCGCCCAGTCCTACCGCCCGGGCGTGAAAAAAGCGCTGGTGCTCGGCAACGGCGCCGGCATGGTGCCGATGCGGCTGGCCGGGCGCGGCATCGACGTCACCGCGGTCGAGATCGACCCGGCCGCGCTGCGCGCGGCACAGGAACTCTTCGGCTACGACACGACGAAAGTCAAAACCGTACAGGCCGACGCGCGCACCTATCTGCGCGGCTGCGACGGCAGTTACGATGTCGTCGTCGTCGATCTCTTTCACGGCGACGGCGTGCCGGATTACCTGATCACGCGCGACATTTTCCGCGACATGAAACGCTGTCTCGCCGCCGGCGGCGTTGCCGTATTCAATACTTTTGCGGATCTCGATCAGCCGCGCCCCTACGCGCATTTCCTGACGACACTGCGCACCGAACTGCCGTTCATCGTGCTCTATCGCCCCGACTACGGTCTGGCATCGCATATCAACAGCTTCGTGGTCGCGTCCGCAGCGCCACTGCCGGCGCCTGCCGGCGCCGACATTTCACATGTGCCGGCCCGCTACTTCGACGTGCTGGGCGCCATGCTGCGCACGCCGCGCCCTCTCGATCAGCAATTGCTGCGCGACGGCCGCGTCATCACCGACGCCAACAATCCGGTAGCCGCCGACATGGCCTCCAGCCAGCTGGTCAACCGGCGTTACGTCGTCGAAGCGCTGCCGGCTGCGTTTTTCGTCAACTGACCGGTCGCCTGCGGGGTGGCAACGCGCCGTCGCGATTGTGGCGCGCGCCTGCGGTGTGGTAGCGTTCAACCCAACTAAAAAAACCGTCTTCGAGGAGACTCGCCGTGACCCGACCATCGCCTGCGCCTGAGCACACCCTGCATCGCCTTGCGGTTGCCGCTTTCATCATGCTGGCGAGCGTCACAGCAACAACAGCCGCCCTCGCTGCCCAGGATTTTCCGACCAAGCCGTTCCGCGTCGTTGTCTCCGAAGGTGCAGGTGCCGGCTCCGACATCATTGCGCGTCAGATCGGCATCATGCTGACCGAAGCCTGGGGCCAGCCAGCCATCGTTGAAAACAAACCGGGCGCCAGCGGACTGATCGGCGCTGAAGCCGTCGCCAAGGCGCCGGGCGATGGTCACACGCTGTGGGTGTTCTCGACCTCGCAGCTGATGGGCACCACCATGCACCAGCGCTTCATGCTGCCGGATGAATTCGTGCCGATCACGCTCTATGCCACCACCACCTCAATTATGGCGGTCAACGCGGCATTGCCCGTGAACACGGTGTCGGAACTGATCGCCTATGCCAAGGCGCGTCCGGGCCAGTTGCTCTACGGCTCGGCGGGCACCGGCACCGGCATGCATCTGTGCATGGAACTCTTCAGCACCATGACCGGCATCAAGGCCTC
>CAZVDN010000418.1:0-3032 GCA_964625665.1 uncultured Streptomyces sp.
GACCAGCAGGTCGGCCAGCAGCGGATCGGGCGATTCACCCAGCGTGGTCGTTTTGATGGCGACCTCGCGATTGAGCTTGGTGTCCATGGCGAGATAAACGACGCCCTCGGAGCCGCGTCCGAGAACGCGGATCACCTTGAACTTGCCGATGAAATAATCGTCGTTTTTCAGAGTCGTGGCTGACATGGTCGTGCCGGTTCCGCCGAACAGGGCTATGCGCTGTTAACGGTGCGGGCAGCCGCAAACTTTAGGCCAAGCGCGTAGAATCGCCGCATGGAAGTGGCTCATTACGTTAGGAATTGCTGGCACCTGGGGGTGCTGCTGGCGCTCGCCAGCGCGCCAGCCGCCGCCGGCTGGGTGGTGGTCAGCGACCAGCTCGAGTTCGTGGCCTACGCCGACGACCAGTCGATGACGCGCAAGGGCGACGTCGTGCGCCTGCGCGATCTGGTTGATCTCAAGGTGCCGCGGCGCTCGCCCTACGGGGTGACGCACCTGTCGTCGCATGGCCACAGCGAATTCGATTGCCGCACGCCGCGCATGCGCACGCTGAGTTTTGCCATGCACGCCGGCCAGATGGGCCGCGGCGAAGTGGTCGAGGAAATCGCGCCCTCGGGCGGCTGGACGCCGGTGTTCGACGGCACCCTGCTCTACATGCTGCGCAAGTTTGCCTGCAGCTAGAACGGCATCGCGAAGGTTCCGTCCTCGCGCGGCGGAAAGTCATGCACCGCAATAACCGCATCGAGCGCCAGCGCGCCGTAAATGTGCGGAAACAGCTGCGTGCCGCCCTCGAGGTTTTCATGACGGATTTCAGGTTTGACGCGCGCGCTGTCGATGCTTAACAGCAGCAGATCGCGCCGCACCCTGAAAATGCGCTCGGCGGTGGCGAGTACCTGCGCCGCGGTCGAGCAATGGATGAAACCCTCGCTGGCCAGGCCGTCGGCGGTATAAGCGCCGGCCGCCTGCGCGGCGGCCCAGTCAGCGCGGTTGGTGATGTGAAAGATGATGCCCATCGCTGCGACAAGAAGACCGCTCAGTCGACTTTGGCCCCCGACTCCTTCACCACCTTCGCCCACTTGACGATTTCGGCCTTGATCAGCGCACCGAATTCGGCCGGTGTGGACAGCGCCGGCTCGGCGCCAAGATCGACTAGGCGCGCATTCATCTCGGGCGTGCGCACGATGCGCGAGACCGCTTCGTGAATTTTGTCGAGCACCGGTTGCGGCATGTTGGCCGGGCCCATCAGGCCGTTCCAGCCGACGGCGAGGAAGCCGGGCACGCCGCCCTCGGCGATGGTCTGCACATTGGGCAGCGCCGGGATGCGGTTGGCACTGGTGACGCCGATGGCACGCAGCTGGCCGTTCTTCACATAAGGCACGCCTGACGGCGCGGTGGCGAAGGTCAAGGCGACCTCGCCGGAGATGATGCCGATCATCTGCGGGCCGGCGCCCTTGTAGGGCACGTGCCCGATGCTGACGCCGGACATCATCTTGAACATTTCCGCCGAAAGATGCGGCTGGGTACCGCTGCCGGCGGAGCTGTACTGCAGTGCGTCGGGCCGCTTCTTCGCCAGCGCGATCAGCTCCTTGAGATTTTTGGCGGGCACCGAGGGGTGCGCCAGCATCACGCTCGGCAGATTGACGAGGTTGGTAATCGGCGTGAAGTCCTTGATGACATCAAACGGCATCGAGGCATAGATCGCCGGATTGATGGCGTGGGTGCCGACGGTATTGATATACAGCGTGTAGCCGTCGGGCTTCGACTTGGCGACGATTTCAGAGGCGATGTTGCCGGCGGCACCCGGGCGGTTGTCGGCCAGCACCGGCTGGCCCCATTCTTCGGTCAGCTTCTGGCCAAGCGAGCGCGCCAGAATGTCAGAAGTGCCGCCGGGCGGGAACGGCACGACGACGCGGATCGGCCGCGAGGGAAAGGGTTGGGCATGAACGACGGCAGTCGCGGCAATACCAACCAATCCAGCCAAGCCAGCCAAGCCGGCAGCCACTGCCACCACAAGAATGCGGGAACGCTGTTGCGACATCACGGCCTCCTCCGATAGTCGAACGAGCGGACATCATAGCACCGCGGCGCAGCCGCTCAGGACTTGCCGCGCGGCCCGAGAAAAAACCACAGCAGCAGACCGAGCACCGGCAAAAAAAGCACCAGCAGGATCCAGATCAGCTTCTTGAGATTGGAGACACGGCTCTGCGAAATATTGAGGATCGCCCAAACGTCACCGGCGAGAATGAGCAGCCCGGTCAGTCCCTTGTAGCCGAAGTTCATGGCGAACCTCCGTGATGGGCACCGGCGGCGCCGGCGCAGTACAGCGGTTTAATAATGCGGCGGAATCTCATCGAGCAGGCTGCGCTGCTCGGCCGGCAACGACGCCTGCAACTGCTGGCGCAGCGTGAGCATTTCCTGCTGCATCTGCTGGATCTGGCGCTGCTGCTGGTAGATGGTCTTGTTCAGCTCCTCGATCATGTCTTCGGCGAGGCTGAGCTTGGTTTCGATTTTTTCGAGACGGTTTTCCATGGTTGCTCCTCAGTGCGTGATCGCGCGCGGCCTGCCTAGGCCACCGGATCGTTGGCCGCCACACGGATGCGGCGTTCGCGCATGAAATGCGTGACCGCCAGACCGAGCGCAATCGCCTGCAACAATGCGCAGAAATAAAACGGGGCGCCGATGCGCCAGTCGCCCTGCGGCAGGTGCGACACCATGGTCAGCAGCGGCGCGCCGATGGTCGGCGCGATCACCGCCATCAGGCTGTTGAGTCCGCCGATCGAACCGAGTGTCTTGCCCTGGCTTCTGGAATCGGCCGCCCCCGAGATGATGCTCTGGATGGTTGAAGACACGGTCGCGCCGAGCAGGTTGACGAAAATGATGGCGAAGATCATCCAGCCCTGTGTTGCCGCGCCCCACAGTACATAGGCGAGCGTCGAAGAAATCAGCCCCATCACCGCCAGCCGGCGCGGGCTGATCACTTTCAGAATGCGTCCGAGCAAAACGCCCTGCACGATCGCCGAGACCACACCAACGGC
>CAZVDN010000419.1:0-3029 GCA_964625665.1 uncultured Streptomyces sp.
GTAGGCCGTGCCGCGATGGGCGACACATTCGCCGACGGCGTAAATGCGCGGATCGTAGGTCTGCATGGTGTCATTCACGACGACACCGCGGTTGCAGTAAAGCCCCGCCGCTTCCGCGAGATCGATGTTCGGCCGGATGCCCACCGCCATCACCACGAGGTCGGCCGGAATTTCGCTGCCGTCCTTGAAACGCACGGCTGTCACGCGCCCGGCCTTGCCGCCGTCATCGCTGCCGACAATTTCAGAGGTCTGCGTTTTGAGTTTGAATTCGAGCCCTTTGGCCTCGAGCGTTTTCTGCAGCATTCCGGCCGCCGTGCGGTCGAGCTGGCGCTCCATCAGCCAATCCATCAGATGCACGACGGTGACGTTCATGCCGCGCAGCTTGAGGCCGTTGGCCGCCTCGAGCCCGAGCAGGCCGCCGCCGATCACCACGGCATTCTTGAATTTGGCCGCGGCATCGATCATCGCGTTGGTGTCCTGGATATCGCGATAGGTGATCACGCCGTCGAGTTTGACGCCAGGCACCGGCAGCATGAAGGGGTTGGAGCCGGTCGCCAGCAGCAGGCGGTCATAAGGCACTTCGCTGCCGTCGGCCGCAATCACCTTGCGTGCCACGCGGTCGATCTTTACGATTTTTTTGTTCAGATGCAGCGTGATGTTGTTGGCCGCATACCAGTCGACATCATTCAGCATGATGTCCTTCAGCGTCATCTCGCCGGCCAGCACCGGCGAGAGCAGGATGCGGTTGTAATTCGCGTGCGGTTCGGCACCGAAGACCGTGATGTCGTAGAGGTCCGGCGCCAGCTTCAACAGCTCTTCGAGCGCCCTGACCCCGGCCATGCCGTTGCCCACCATAACGAGTTTTGTTTTTTCCATGATTTTCCCGCTCCGAATATGCTTCAGGCCGAACGCCGTTGTGGAACCGCCGCGCCGCCCCGCTGCGCCAGCGAAACCACTTCGCCGACCACGATCAATGCCGGACTGCCGAGTCCGGCGGCGGCGGCCTGCGCCGAAATGGTTGCAATGCTGCCGATCACCGATCCCTCGGCCTCGGTGGTGCCGCGTTCGATCACCGCCGCGGGTGTCGCGGCCATGCCGGCACGCGACAGCGCCGCGGTAATTTCGCCGATGCGCTGCATGCCCATGTAAATGACCAATGTCGTATTGGTGCGCGCCAGCGCGGCCCAATCAGGCGCGCCGCCATCACGCGCGTGCGCGGTGACGAAGGTCACGCCGCGCGCCATGTCGCGGTGTGTCACCGGTATGCCCAGTGCAGCGGGCACGCCGACGCCCGAAGTGATGCCCGGCACCACGCAGCATTCGATCCCTGCTGCGGCCAGCGCCAACACTTCTTCGCCGCCGCGCCCGAACACAAACGGGTCGCCGCCCTTGACGCGGGCGACGATGGAACCACGGCGCGCCAGGCGCACCATCAATTTTTCGATAAAGGACTGCAGCGTCGATTTGCAGCCGCCGCGTTTGCCCACCGGCACCACGCGCGCACGCGGCGCATGTTCAAGCACGCGACGGTCCACCAGATCATCGATCAGCACGACATCGGCCGCGGCCAGCGCACGCACCGCTTTCAATGTCAGCAGTTCCGGATCACCCGGCCCTGCACCAATCAAATAAACCCTGCCCGCTTCACGCCTCACGCCTGTCTCCTGACGAAATTACGCGGCCGGCCGCAACTGTTTCTGATACAGGAACTCAAGCACGCGGCCGCGCAGATGGTGATAACGGCTGTCGTTGACCAGCGCGAGCCGGTCGCGCGGACGCGCCAGATCAACCTCGACGATGTCACCGATGGTGGCCGCCGGTCCGTTGGTCATCATGACGATGCGGTCCGACAGCAACACGGCTTCATCGACGTCGTGCGTCACCATCAGCACGGTGCTCTTCGTTTTGGCGACGATCTTCAGCAGTTCGTCCTGCAGATGGGCGCGCGTCAACGCATCCAGCGCACCGAACGGCTCGTCGAGCAGCAGCACCTTGGGCTCCATCGACAAGGCGCGGGCAATGCCGACGCGCTGTTTCATGCCGCCGGAGATCTCATTTGGCCGTTTGTTCGCCGCATGCGCGAGCTGCACCAGATCGAGCGCTTTAAGCGTGCGCGCCTTTAACTGCGCCTTCGACTCGGCTTCGCCGAACACGCGCTCGACCGCGAGGTAGATGTTTTCCGCGCAGGTCAGCCAGGGCAGCAGCGAGTGGTTTTGAAACACCACGCCGCGGTCCGGGCCGGGGCCGGCGATTTCACGCCCGGCGCACAACAACACGCCGCGCGTCGCAGTCAACAGCCCCGCCACCAGATTGAGCAGCGTCGATTTGCCGCAGCCCGAATGTCCGATCAGCGTCACGAACTCGCCTTCGCGGATCGACAGATTGACGTCCTTCAGCGCGACAAAAGTGCCGCTTTTGGTCTTGAAACTCATGTCGATTTTTTCGACCGATACGAATTTTTCCATGTCAGTCCCCGGTTAGCGGTATTCGAAGCGACGGGCGATCAGCATCAGCATCTGCTCGAGCAGCAGACCGACAATGCCGACCACAAAAATCGCAATGATGATGTGCTCGACGTTGAGGTTGTTCCACTCGTCCCATACCCAGAAGCCGATGCCGACGCCGCCGGTGAGCATTTCCGCGGCGACGATCACCAGCCAGGCCACGCCGATCGACAGACGGATGCCGGTCAGCACGAAGGGCAGCGAAGCCGGGAACAGGATGCGCGTGAACACCTTCCATTCAGAGAGGTTCAGCACCTTGGCAACGTTCAGGTAATCCTGCGGCACTTCGCGCACGCCGACGGCAGTGTTGACGATCATCGGCCAGATGCTCGAAATGAAGATCACCCAGATCGCCGCCGGATTGGCCGCCTTGAACACCAGGAGGCCGATCGGCAGCCAGGCCAGCGGTGACACCGGACGCAGCAGGCTGATGATGGGCGCCGTCATGCCGGAGAGAAAACGGAAGCGTCCGATCATGAAGCCCAAGGGAATGCCGATCAGCGCCGCCATGCCGAAACCGATGCC
>CAZVDN010000420.1:0-3002 GCA_964625665.1 uncultured Streptomyces sp.
CAAGTCAGGCGCCGCCAAAGGCAACCCCAGAAACGGGCAAGTCATCGTGCGCGTCGATCCGCGTTATTTCCGCCCGACGGAAGTCGAAACGCTGCTGGGCGATGCACGCAAGGCCCGCCGCAAACTCGGCTGGCGCCCGCGCGTCAAATTCGGCCAGTTGGTCGCCGAGATGGTGCGCGAGGATCTGCGCGCCGCCGAACGCGACGAACTGGTCAAGCGGCACGGTTACGCCGCCTATGACTTCCACGAATGAGGGCCCGATGAAAGGCATCATCCTCGCCGGCGGCAGCGGCACACGCCTCTACCCGATCACGCAGGTCGTGTCGAAGCAGCTCCTGCCCGTCTACGACAAGCCGATGATTTATTACCCGCTGACGACCTTGATGATGGCGGGCATTCGCGAAATCCTGATCATCTCGACGCCGAACGACACGCCGCGCTTTGAACAATTGCTCAGTGATGGGTCGCAATGGGGACTGCGGCTATCCTACAAAGTGCAAGACGCGCCGCGCGGTTTGCCGGAAGCATTCATCATCGGCGAAGAATTCATTGGCGGCGAAAGTTGCGCGCTGATGCTGGGCGACAATTTGTTTTTTGGTTACGAATTGCCCCAGGACCTTCGTCAAGCTGCAGAAGCACGTACAGGTGCGACTATTTTCGCGTATCAGGTGACCGATCCGGAACGCTACGGTGTCATCGAATTCGATGCAGCCGGCCGCGCGATCAGCCTTGAGGAAAAACCAGCCAAACCCAAATCCAAGTTCGCCATTCCCGGCCTTTACTTTTGCGACAACACCGTTACAGCGGTTGCAAAATCGCTCAAGCCCTCGGCGCGTGGAGAACTTGAAATTGTCGATTTGCTGCGCACCTATCTTGACGCCGGCAAACTGCAAGTGCAGCTGATGGGCCGCGGGCGCGCCTGGCTAGACACCGGCACTCCGGATGCTCTTCTCGAGGCATCGCATTTTATCCAGACGATCGAGAAACGGCAGGGATTGAAAGTGGCTTGTCCGGAAGAGATTGCCTACCGCATGAACTATATATCGTCTGGACAATTGACGAATTTGGCCAGCCGGCTCGTCAATACCACCTATGGCCAATACCTTCTCGACCTCGTCGAGAATTAGTCGCAGTCCGGGAATATCGACGACCGAATTCCAATCGGCAACCCTGCCTACTCAAACCAATATGGCGGAATCCGCAGACATTGGAAGATCATGGTATTTGGTCTACACCAAACCTCGTCAAGAAAAAGTTGCTGCAGAAAACCTGTTGCGTCAGAAATATGAGGTGTATTTCCCGCAACTAAGCATATGGCGTACTCGCCGCGGAAAACGACAATCCGTAATCGAGCCCCTTTTCCCGCGCTACCTTTTCATACGTCTAGACTCTCAATCTGACAACTGGGCACCAATCCGGTCAACGCTTGGAGTTATGTCACTCGTTCGTTTCGGAACGGAGCCTGCGCGTGTGCCCGATGAATTGGTCGAATATCTGCGTTCACGCCATAACGCGGATGGGCTCCACGAATGGGCACAACCAAAACTGATTGTTGGCGAACGCGCACGGGTAGTCAGCGGTCCGCTTGCCGGTTATGAGGGCATATTGATAGCCAAAAGCAGCCGTGACCGGGTAGTCATCCTGATGGATCTGGTTGGCGGGCAAGTCCGGGCCAAGTTGAATCCTGATCAGATCGAACCTGCAGCTCGATGAATTTACAGGAAAATCCCGCTTTGCATTGATATATTTGGGTTTTCCGGTATAGTGTTCACCAAATGAACACTATACCGGACCCCGAGGAAGCCCTAACGCTCGAGATACTGGACACCGTCCAGCGCAATGAGCAATTGAGCCAGCGACATTTATCGCGGGAACTCGGCGTCGCACTAGGTCTGGCCAACTCCTACCTTAAACGTTGTGTACGTAAAGGCTGGGTCAAAGTCCAGCAGGCACCCGCCAATCGATACCTTTACTACCTGACGCCGACCGGATTCGCGGAGAAAAGCAGGCTTACTGCCGAATATCTAAGCACCTCGCTCGGCTTTTACCGCGAAGCTGGTTACTCCTGCGCCAGGTTACTCGACCATTGTGCCGCCAACAGCTGGCGACACCTGTTGCTTTGTGGGGTTTCCGATCTTGCTGAGATCGCTACCCTACGCGCGATGGAACGCGACTTCACGATTGTCGGGTTTTATGATCCAAACTTCACGCGCCAAGTATTTCTGGGAAAACCGGTTTGGCGTGATTTGAAGAATGCCGAACCACACGGGGCGCGAATACTAACCGAAATTGCAGCACCCCAAAAAATTAGAACGGAAATTACCCAGACAGATGCGGCCGTTCCACTATTGGTTCCAGATGTACTGCGCTTGAAGCCTTAGAAAAAAGCTGTCTTACCTCCATTGCCAATGGCAATGGAAAGTCATTAAAAATCAATATGCTGGAAATTTCCGGCAGGGCGGTAGCGTGCCTAAAATATCTACCGCTGATCCCACAAACCAGCAGACAGAACTCGCTGGCGCAAGAAATCCCGGAGCCGCGTTATGGCAGATTCCTACCGCATTGACAGTCAAAAACTTGTTTACCACCCGCGTCGGGTCACGCAATTTCTCGACGCCGGAGACGAATGGGACAAAGCCAAAAAGGTTTATCCGATTTATGTCGAGGTGTCGCCGGTCGGCGCATGTAATCACCGTTGCACATTCTGTGCAGTGGATTACATCGGGTACAAAGCACGCATGCTGGATGCCGAAAAATTTACCGAACGGCTGAAGGAAATGGGCCGTCTCGGTGTCAAAAGCATAATGTATGCCGGCGAAGGCGAGCCACTGCTACACAAGAAAATCAATCAAATCGTCAAAGCCACCACCGACGCCGGGATCGACGTCGCCTTTACCACCAACGCAACAGTAGTCAATGAAGCCTTTATCCACGAATCCCTCGCGAGGACTTCGTGGATGAAGGTGTCGATCAACGCCGGTACGCCGGCAACCTACTCCAAA
>CAZVDN010000421.1:0-2989 GCA_964625665.1 uncultured Streptomyces sp.
CGCCTGACCACTCCGGAAAGGAGCCCGTGCATGCCTGCAGTCGCTTCGATTCTGCGCATTGCCATGCTGCTGTGCGCAGCGGCCTGTGCGGCGAGCCACGCGCAGACTTACCCGGCGCGCGCCGTACGCATCGTCGTGCCGTTTACGCCGGCGGGCCCGACCGATTTCAATGCGCGCATGATCGCGCAGAAGCTGTTTGAGGCCTGGGGACAGTCGTTCATCGTCGAGAACCGTCCGGCGGCCGGCGGTGTGCCGGGCACCGATCTGGTTGCCAAAGCCAATGCCGACGGTTACACGCTGCTCGGTGCCAACACCGGCCCGCTGGCGATTGCGCCGGGCATGACCGTGAAGCTGCCCTACGATCCGCTGAAGGATTTCGTGCCGGTCATCATGACGACGCAGACCATGGGTGTGTTCGCCGTGCATCCGGGCGTGCCGGCGAAAACCATTCAGGAACTGATTGCGCTGGCGAAAGCCTCGCCGGACAAATACACCTTCGGCTCGACCGGCGTCGGCACCGTCAGCCATCTGAGTTTTGAATGGTTCGTGCATCTGGCCGGCATTCGCATGATTCATGTGCCCTATAAGGGCACGTCGCAGGCGACCAATGATTTTCTCGCCGGGCAGATCGATTTGCGCACGCTGTCCACGCCGGTGGCGTTGCCGCTGATGAAACTCGGCAAGGTGCGCGTGCTGAGCGCGAACGGGCGCAGCCGCTCGGCGCTGATGCCCGAGGTGCCGACAGTGGCCGAATCCGGGCTGCCGGGCTTCGAAACCAATTCGTGGAACGGCCTGATGGCGCCGGCCCGTACGCCGACCGAGATCATCCGGCGGCTGCACAACGAAATCAAAAGCCGCATGCTGACCGGCGAGCAGCGCGAACAACTGATCCGCGACGGTTATGAAATCTCGGGGCTCGGCCCGCAGGAGTTCGGCGTGTTTCTCAAGGACGAAGTCGCCAAATGGGGGCGCATAGCCCGCATCGCCAACGTCAAAGCGGAATAGCCGCCGGAAACCGCTTCAGACCTGCGTCCTGCGAGTGAAGTCATGTTGGACACCGTACACCACGGCCGGCGCGCATTGCTATACCATAGCCGCCGGACATGACGGGCTGATAAACATGGAAATGTACAAACGGAGCTGGTCGCTGCGCATTGGTGACTTCGCGCGCGCGGTGTTCTGGCTGGCACTCGCCGGATTTACGCTGTTCATGCTGTATTCGGTATTCGCGCATCGTAACAGCGACGGCGCGCGCACCGAGTTGCTCAAGCGCTTCGAAAAAGAGCGCGGCTCGCGTGTGATTTCGCTGATTCACCGTCAGGAAAGCACCAGCGTCTTCGGTGTGGCGGTTGACAGCCACATCAGCATCGAGGATTCGGAGGCGGTCCTGCGCGCCATCCGCCTGACGCCGCCGGAGCAGCCGATCGATCTTATTCTGCACACGCCGGGCGGACTGGTGCTGGCCTCCGAGCAGATTGCCAAGGCCCTCGTCGAGCGCAAGGGCAAGGTCACGGTGTTCATTCCGCATTACGCGATGAGCGGCGGCACCATGATTGCGCTGGCCGCCGATGAAATCGTCATGGACAACAACGCGGTGCTGGGGCCGGTCGATCCGCAGATCGGCGGCATGCCGGCCGGCTCGATCGTCAACCTGCTGGCGCTGAAGAACCGCAACAACATCAGCGACGAAATGCTGATCCTCGCCGACGTCGCGCAGAAAGCGCGCGTGCAGGTGGCCGGTTTCATCACCCAGGTGCTGATGAAGCACATGCCGGAGAAAAAGGCCTTTCAGGTGGCGACCATCCTCAGCGAAGGTCGCTGGACCCACGACTTTCCGCTGATCGTGCCGGTGGTGCGCGAACTCGGGCTAAACGTCACCACTGAAATGCCGCGCCTGGTCTACGATCTCATGGATCTTTATCCGCAGGGGCGCGGCGCGCGGCCTTCAGTGATGGTCGTGCCGATGCGCAAGACGCGTGACGAACGCGAATCTTCCGGCCCGCCGGCGGCACCGCGGATGGACGAGTGATCCGGCGGCGCCAACTTCCGGAGGCGGCCCTGGCACAGAAGGCGCAGTTGGTGCGCGACATCCGGTTGTAAACGCTTCCGCGATTTTTGCAATTCATCGAAAAAGGAATTCGATCATGGCCCACGTTGCCCGCAAGGACCCGCCGCACTTTGTTTATTTCCCCGGCAATTACCGCTGGTCGGCGGCGATACTGAGCATGCTGAGTTCGGCCGCCTGGGGCGGGGCCGATGTCAGCGAGGTTGACCGCATCGGGCGCCTGCTTAAAGGCGCAAAGATGGAGGACGACGACGCGTGGTTTCGCGCCTGCGTGCAGGTGGCCGACGGCGTACGCGCGATTGCGAAACGCTACGAAGATTCGGGCCACCGCCATTCGGCCGCGCCGTTTTACCTGCGCGCCTGCAAGTATTACCAGATGGGTGAGCGTTTCCGCACGCCGAAAGACGCGATTGCGCTCGAGGCCTACAAAAAATCCATCGAATGCTTTCACAGCTTCGCCAAACTCACCGATGTCAAAATCGAAATTGTCGAGGTGCCCTATGCGGGCGGCAGCATGCCCGGCTATTTCCTGCACGCCGACAATGCCGAAGGCAAACGGGCGCCCTGCGTGGTGCATTTCGACGGCCTCGATATCACCAAGGAGATGTTGTATATGCGCGGCGTTCCGGAACTGCCCAAGCGCGGCATTTCGGTGCTGATCATGGACGGGCCGGGCACCGGCGAGGCGATCCGCTTCCGCGGCCAGGTGCTGCGCCATGATTACGAAGTCGCCGGTTCGGCCTGCATCGATTATCTCGAGACGCGCAATGACGTAAACCCGAAGAAGATTGCGGTGGTCGCCAACAGCCTCGGCGGTTATTACGCGCCCCGCTGCGCATCGATGGAACCGCGCTTCGCCGCCTGCGTGGCCTGGGGCGCGATCTGGGATTACCACGCGACCTGGAAAAAACGCATCGAAGCGGC
>CAZVDN010000422.1:0-2989 GCA_964625665.1 uncultured Streptomyces sp.
CGATGCGCTGCCGATCGTCTGGGACGAAGGCGCCAGCGCCAAGGTCTCGAGCGCTTCGATCGCCACGACGCTGAAAGAAGGCCTCGGCGCCGATCAAGCCTTCGTCGGCAACAAAAACGGCGACGCGAAGGCCGCGCTCGGCGGCGCGGCGAAAAAAATCGAAGCCGTCTATGCGCACCCCTACCTCAATCACGCGCCGATGGAACCGATGAACACGGTCGCGCGCTACACGCCGGAGCGTTGTGAAGTCTGGCTAGGCACACAGAACGGCGAGGCGTCGTTTGCCGCCGTGCTCGCCGCCTCCGGACTGCCGGCCGACAAGTGCGAAGTCTACAAACTGATGCTCGGCAGCGGCTTCGGCCGGCGCGGCGCCTTCCAGGATTACGTGCGCCAGGCCGTGCTGATCGCCAAGCAGATCCCCGGCGTGCCGGTGAAACTGCAGTGGTCGCGCGAAGAAGACATGACGCAGGGCCGCTACCACCCGATCACGCAGTGCAAACTGACCGGCGGCTTTGATGCCAACAACAATCTCACTGCCCTGCACGTGCGTATCTCCGGGCAGTCGATCCTGACCTCGGTGCGTCCGGAGGCGCTGGTCAACGGCATGGACCCGGCGACCTTCCAGGGCATGGCGGCATCTGGCGAATTCGAGTTCGGCTACAGCGCGATCCCGAATTTCCTGATCGATCATGCGATGCGCAACCCGCATGTGCCGCCGGGCTTCTGGCGCGGGGTGAACATCAACCAGAATGCGATCTACATGGAATGCTTCATGGACGAACTCGCGAAGGCCGCCGGCCAGGACCCGCTCGAGTTCCGCCGCAAGCTGATGGTGAAAAATCCGAAGCACCTTGCCGTGCTCAATGCAGCGGCCGAACGCGCGGGCTGGGGCAAACCGGCGCCGAAGGGCGTGTTCCGCGGCCTGGCGCAGATGAAGGGCTACAACAGCTTCGTCGCCGCCTGCGCCGAGGTTTCGGTGACCGGCAACAAGGTCAAGGTGCATCGCATCGTCGCCGCCACCGACTGCGGTTATGCGGTGAATCCGTCGCTGATCGAACGGCAGATTGCCGGCTCGTTTGTCTACGGCCTCTCCGCGCTGTTCTTCCAGGAATGCACGGTCAAGGACGGCCGCATCGAGCAGACCAACTTCCACAACTACCAGTCGATGCGCGTGGCACAGATGCCGAAGGTCGAAGCGATCGTCATGCCGTCGGGCGGTTTCTGGGGCGGCGTCGGCGAACCGACCATCTGCGTGGCGGCACCGGCAGTGTTGAATGCGATCGCAGCGGCCACCGGCAAACGCTACCGCTCGTTCCCGCTGAAGAACCACGGCCTCACGCTGGTGTAGTGCGCGCGCGCCGGCGATTTCTTTCCGCAGCGGGCGGGTTCGCGGCGGCAGCCATGCTGCCGCCGCGCGCTTTTGCGCAGCTCGCGCGCACGCCGCTGAACAACATGCCGGAAGTGATCCGGCGCGTGACCGGCGGCGCCGTGATCAACCGCGGGCGCGTCAAACTGAACGTGCCGCCGCTGGTTGAAAACGGCCATCTGGTGCCGCTCGGCGTCACCGTCGAAAGCCCGATGACCGCCGCCGATTACGTGCGTGAAATCCACGTCTTCACGGAAAAAAACCCGCTGCCCGAGATGATCAGCTTTTTTCTCGGGCCGCGCGCCGGCCGCGCCTCGATTGCCACACGCGTGCGCCTCGCCGACACCGAAAACGTGGTGGCACTTGCGCGCATGAGCGACGGCTCATGGTGGTCGGACACGCAGTTCGTCATCGTCACGCTCGCCGCCTGTCTCGAGGAGCTCTGATGGCGGTCGCGCGCATCAATGTGCCGAAGACCGCGCAGCGCGGCGAAATCATCGAGATCCGCACGCTGATCAGCCACGTCATGGAAAACGGCTTTCGCCGCACGCATCTCGGCGTGCCGCTGCCGCGCGACATCATCACCGAGTTCACCTGCACCTACAACGGCGTCGAGGTCTGCCGCGCGACGCTCTACCCGTCGATCGCGGCCAATCCGCTGCTGTCATTCACCACCATCGCCACCGAATCCGGCACGCTGGTATTCAACTGGCGCGGCGACAACGGCTTCAATCACCGCGAAACCGCGCAAATCACGGTCGGGTAGTGGTCGTTATTGACCAAGAACCGCCCGGCGATACCACGCCGCGTATGCTTCGAGCAGTTTCGGCATCGGATACTGCGGTTCGTAACCAAGAATTTTTTTCGCGCGACTGATATCAGCGGGCTTCCAGTCGCCGCCGCTCCACGTTGAGCCTTCGGGCTGCGCTTCGACGTGCGTTTTCGCGCCGGGGATCGCGCGCTTCAATTCGGCCTCCAGTTCGTCCGGGCGGAAGATGCGTCCCATCGTGATGTTGAACACGCCGCTGCCGAGCGATTTCGCACGCAGCGCGAGCACCGTGGCCATCGCCGCATCGACCGAATAGACCCACTCCATCGCCGTGCCCGGCACCACCGCCTCGCGGCCGTTGACGGCGTTCTCGACCATCGCGCGGAAAATTCCGCTGGGTCCGCCGCCGCCCGGCCCGCTCCACGGGCCGGCCACCGGGCAGTAGCGCAGCGCGGCGAACTCGATGCCGAAACTTTTTGCATAGTTCAGGCCGATGCTTTCGACCGCCTGCTTGGTCGATGCGTAAAACGTGTTCGGCCGCGGCACTGCCTCCTCCTTCGACAGGTCGCCGCCGTCCTCGCCACCGCTCTGGTAGCGGTTCAAGACGCTCGAACTCGACGCCACCACGCGTTTGATGCCGTGGATGCGCGCCGCTTCCATGACATTGGCAAGGCCCATGATGTTGAGTTCGATCGCCGCATAGGGATTGCGCTGAGCGCCGAGTGTGAGCAGCGGATTGGCCGCAGTATGCACAATCGCGTCGACCTTTCCACGGATGATCGCATTGCTCAAGGTCAGGGGCCGCAACACATCGCCCTCGATGAGATCAAACTTCTCCGGATCGACGATTTTCG
>CAZVDN010000423.1:0-2988 GCA_964625665.1 uncultured Streptomyces sp.
ACGCGCAAGCCGGATTTTGCCGACAAGGTGAAGGAAATCACCGGCGGCAAGGGCGCCAACGTCATCGTCAACAACGTCGGCGGCAGCGTGTTCGGCGAATGCCTGCGCGCGCTTGCCTATCAGGGGCGTTTTGCAACGGTCAGCACCGTCGACGAGGTGACCAAATGCGAAATCGATGTCGCGCAGCTGCACGCCAACCGCTGGGAACTGTTCGGCGCCTCGAACCGCTTCACGTCGCAGGAAATGCGCCGCGTGGTGGTACGCCACTTCGTGCGCGATATACTGCCGGGCATCGGCAGCGGCCGCGTCACGCCGCTGGTGGACAGCGTGTTTGAATTTTCACAACTGCCGGCGGCGCGTGATCGCATGCTGTCGAACCTGCAGGTCGGCAAAATCATTCTGCTGGCGCCCTGACGGGCGCCGTGCAGACCGGAGTGGACATGATTCGTTTCGTGCTGAAACCGGCCCTGTTGCCGCTCACGCTGTTGATGCTGGTGGCCGCAGCATGCGCGCCGGCGCAGAATTTCCCTGAAAAGAACATCACGCTGCTGCATGCCTATTCGCCGGGCAGCAGCAGCGCCGTGCTGTTGCGCGCGCTGGCCGATTCGGCGGGCAAGACGCTGGGCAAAAAGATCGTCGTTGAAGACAAGCCCGGCGCCGGCGGCGCGCTCGCGCCGACCATCGTGCATAACACCGGCAAGCCCGACGGTTACCTGCTGACGCAGATGCCGCAGCCCATCCTGCGCATTCCGCACATCCAGAAAACGGAATTCGACGTCATCAACGATTTCACCTGGATCATCCGCATCGTCGATTACACCTACGCGCTGATCGTGCGCAACGAGTCGCCGTACCGCAATATCAGCGATTTCATCAAGGACGCCAGGGCCAATCAGGGCAAGCTCACTTATGCCAGTTCCGGCGTCGGTGTGACCATGCACATGACGATGGAAGAACTCGCGCAGCGCGCCGGCATCAAGCTCGTGCATGTGCCGATCCGTGTCTCCGGCGACATGTTGAACGCGCTGATCGGCGGCCATATCGACGTCTCGGCCAGCTCCGTGCACTGGGCGCCGCTCGTCGACGCCGGCAAGATCCGCGTGCTCGGCGTATTCGGCCCCAACCGGCTCAAGCGCTGGCCCGATCTGCCGACTGCGAAAGAACAGGGCTTTGACGTCAATGCCAGCAGTTCCTACGGTATCGGCGGGCCCAAGGGCATGGACCCGAAGGTGGTGAAAATCCTGCACGATGCGTTTCGCAAGGCGCTCGACGATCCGGAATTCCTGAAGACCGTCGAGCGTTACGATCTGGTGCTCAGTTATCTGAATACCGCCGACTATTCGAAGTGGGCGCGTGATCAGTATGCGGCCGAAAAGCTGGTGGTTGAAAAGTTCGGTTTGAAACAATAAAGCGGCGGCGCCGCATTGGCGACCGCCGGGTTCAACGAGCGAGGAGGAGCAATGAAGGCGAACAGATTCGTCGGTGGAGTGGCGTGCGCACTGCTGTGCGCGGGCGCCGCATTTGCGCAGGACAGCTATCCGTCCAAACCGGTCCGCATGCTGGTCGGCTATCCGCCGGGCAGCGGCACCGATGTGCTGGCACGTCTGCTCGGCCAGAAGATGTCGGCCGGGCTCGGGCAGGGCGTGGTGATCGACAACCGCGCCGGGGCTGCCGGCATACTTGCATCGGAAGTGCTGGCACGTTCGCCGGCCGACGGTTATGCGCTGGCGATGGTGTCGATCGGACACGCCTTCCTCGCCGGTTATCACAGCAAGCTGCCCTACGATACGCTGACGGACTTCGCCGGCATCAGCGTCGTCGCCGATGTGCCGCAGGTGCTGGTGGTGGCGCCGTCGTTGCGCGTGCGGACCGTGCGCGAACTCATCGACATGGCCAAAGCCAAGCCGGGGCAGATGAACTACGCCTCGGCCGGTGTCGGCAGCTCGGCCTTCATCAATGCGGAGCTCTTTAATCTTGCCGCCGGCATCAAGGTCGTACACGTGCCCTTCAAGGGCATGGCCGAGGCGCTGACCGGTACCATCGGCGGCAGCGTGCAATTCGTCTTCGCGTCGCTGACCGCCGCGGTGTCGCTGATCAAGGCGGAAAAAGTCGTCGCACTCGGTGTCGGCACCAAAAACCGCGCTGCAGCGCTGCCCGAGGTGCCGGCGCTGGCCGAAGTCGGGCTGCCGGGCTTTGATTTCAGCCCGTGGTATGGCGTGCTCGCGCCCGCCAATACGCCCAAACCCGTCAAGGACAAACTGGCGAAAGAAATCGCCCGCGTGCTGGCCCTGCCGGATGTGAAGGAAAACCTCGCCTCGCAGGGCGCCACTCCGCGCACCAACACGCCGGAAGAATTCGACAACCAGATCCGGCAGGATGTCGCCAGCATGATCAAGCTGATCAAGGACGCCGGAATCCAGCGCGAATAACACGTCAGGGCATAAAGGGCTTTGGTAATGGCAAGCAAGCATGTGGATGCAAACCGCGTCGTGGTCTGCGGCGGCGGTCTCTCGGGCCTGACCGCGGCGATCAGTGCGCTCGAAGCGGGCGTGCCGGTCACGTTGCTGGAGAAAGGCGCCGAACTCGGCGGCAACGCCATCCTCTCGGGCGGCATGATCTGGACCTACGCCGATTACGACCGCATGCGCGCCGACATTCCCAACGGCGACGCGATGATCCAGTGGATGATCCACGAGAACATCGACGCTGCGCGCACCTGGCTGGCCACGCAGGGCCCGACCCGATGACCGGGCTGCCCAAGGACCCCGTTCCTGCAGCCCCCGCAAAAATCAGCGAGACTTGAACACAGGAGACCCCCCATGACCACCGACACCCTGACCCCCGACCTGACCAGCCGCTTTGGCAGCGGCCAGTCCGTCCAGCGCCTGGAAGACGAAGCCCTGCTCAAGGGGCTGGGCGCCTACACCGACGACATCGTGCCCGACGGCCAGTTGCGCCTGTGCTTTGTGCGCTCGCCCTACCCGCATG
>CAZVDN010000424.1:0-2987 GCA_964625665.1 uncultured Streptomyces sp.
TGCGGCTGCCCTGTTGACGGCTGCCCCGGCGTTTTCCCAGCCTTATCCGTCCAAACCGATCCGCATGATGGTGCCGGCGGCCCCCGGCGGCGTCACCGATATCGTGGCGCGCGCGATTGCGCCGCAACTGACCGAATCGCTCGGCCAGTCGATCATCGTCGACAACCGTTCCGGCGCCGGCGGCGTTCCCGGCACAGACACCGTCGCCAAGTCCGCGCCTGACGGTTACACGCTGCTGGCTGTATTCGACAGCTTCATTTCCAACCCTTTTGTTTTCGGCAACACACCCTACGACACCGTTCGGGATTTCGCGCCGGTATCGCTGCTAATCCGCGGCCCGCAACTGGTGGTCGCGCATCCGAAACTCGGATTGAAATCCTTCAATGAACTTCTGGCCCTCGCCAGGTCGCGCCGCGCCCCGCTGATGTTCGCCACAGCCGGAGCCGCCACTTCCAGTCGTCTGTCGGTCGAGTTGTTCAAATCCACCGCGCAAATCGATGCCACGCTGATTCACTACAAGGGCGGCGGCCCCGCGCTGACCGACCTGCTCGGCGGTCATGTTGAAGCGATGATCGCCTCGGCCGGGCTGGTCATGACGAATGTCAAAAACGGCCGCCTCACCGTGCTTGCCGTCACCTCGCGCGAGCGCAGCCCGCTGGTGCCGGATGTTCCCGCCGTCAGCGAATTCGTGCCGCGCTTCGAGGCCCAGTCCTGGGTCGGCATTCTCGCGCCGGCCGGCACGCCGCGCGCCGTCATCGCGCGGCTCAACGACGTCCTGCGCAAAGCGGTGGCGCAACCCGAGGCACGCGAACGCTTCGCGCAACAGGGTTATGAAATCGTCGGCAGCGCGCCGGAACAGTTCGGTAGCTGGATCCGCAGCGAATCCGACAAGTGGGGTAAGATCATTCGCGAGCGCGGCATTACCGCAGAATAAAAACCGCACCGGACCGCCGCAAACCATTTTCATTCAGGACAGGCCGATCATGCTGAAAATCTGGGGACGCACCAATTCCATCAATGTGCAAAAGGTGTTGTGGTGCTGCGCGGAGCTGAACCTGCCGTTCGAGCGCATCGATGCCGGCATGGCTTTCGGCGTCAACAACACGCCGGAATACCGCCAGATGAATCCGAATGCGCTGGTGCCGGTGATCAACGACGACGGCTTCATTCTTTGGGAATCGCATGCGATCGTGCGTTATCTGGCGCGCAAACACGGCACCGGCACGCTCTGCCCCGCCGACGCGCAGGACTACGCCGACGCCGACCGCTGGATGGACTGGTATGCGACCACCGTGTGGCCGCAGTTGCAGCCGGTTTTCTGGAACCTGATCCGCGTCGCCCCCGACAAGCGCAACATGGCGCTGGTGGAAACCTCGACGAAAAAAGTCATTGACGCCATGGCGATTGCCGACGCCCATCTCGCATCGCGTCCCTATGTCACCGGCGAAAAATTCACGATGGGCGATATCCCGCTGGGCTGCGCGCTGGCACGCTGGCTCAATCTGCCCCTTGAGCGGCCTTCGCATCCGAACGTCGAAGCCTATTACCGTCGGCTGCAAACCCGACCCGCCTACCGCCAGTGGGTCAACATTCTGCCGCTGACCTGAGCGGTCGGCGAACATTGAACGGCCGCCGGCAAACCCCATGCTGAAAACACTACGCGCCGCCGCGCGCCGCTTGTTTGGCCTCGCCCCTGCGGCCGCCGTCGAGTTTCCGCTCGAAATGGAAGCTGCGCTGGGCGCGCTGCACGAGCGCGCGCCGGTCGAGCGCCACCTCGAAATGCTGTTTCGCGACAGCCATGTCGGCGGTGAAAATTTCGCCGAACTGTTTCAACGCTGTCTGGATGAAACCGCCACGCCCGTCACGCCGTTCAATGTCTTTCACCGCTTTCAGAGCCGGCGCGATCTGCTGCAGTATTTTTTTTCCACACTTCATATCGAAGGCGCGCGTGCCGAATGCGGCGTCTATCGCGGAGCTACGGCACTGCTGCTGGCCCGCGCCTGGCGCAGCCGGCAAGCGGCGTTCAAGGGCGACGGCCTCTATCTGATTGACAGCTTTGTCGGCACCAGCGCATCCGGCGAACAAGACCTGATCGCCGTTCGCGACGGCGATCAGGTGCGCCGCGAGCCGTTTTTTGCCGTGGCCCAGGCCGGACTCACGCCGGAACTGGTGCGCGGTTATTTCGGCGAATTTCCGGACGTCCGCATCTGCTGGCAGAACTTGCGGATTCCGCCGGCGCCGTGGCGCGAGCCGATCCCCGAAGTCTTCGCGCCACTGGCGGACACCCGCTGGGCCTTCGTGCATCTCGATGTCACCTTGTATGCGCCGACACGGGCGGCACTCGAATACTTTTATCCGCGCCTCAATCGCGGCGGCGTGATCGTCTGCGACGGCTCGCCCTTCTGCCCGGGCGCGCGCGCAGCCTGGGACGAGTTCTGCACAGCGCGCGACCTGCACCCGGTGGTGCTGGCCAACCGCGAGTGCGTGCTCATCGGCGAATAGCCGTTAGCGGAACAGACGCGCCGCCCGTTCGCGCAAGGTATCGAACATGCCGCGCGCCCTGTCCATGCCCTCGCCAGCCACCGCAGCCGCCGGATAACCATCGAGCAAGTAGCGCGATTTGATGTCCGCCGCCCAAAGCGCGCGCTCGAGATGCGATGCCGCGTCGCGCGGGTACCGCGCCAGTTCAGCAGCGGGTAAAACGCCGCATTGCTGCAATACATCGCCATTGAGCAGATAAATTGCACCGTCGTCGGGATCGACAAACCGGTGATCGAACACATGCAGCAAGTTGCGGCGGCGGCCATCGGCTGCGCTCAGTTCGGTCAGCGCGCCGCACAACGGCGAAGGCGCACCGACGACATTCGTGCTGTGCAACACCATGCGGTTCAAATTCTCCAGCGCCAGCAAGCGCGCATCGTCCCGCTGGAACCCGCGCACGGGCGAAGCTTCGATCTGCCACAACTCGCCGCCCCAGCGAATCGACG
>CAZVDN010000425.1:0-2985 GCA_964625665.1 uncultured Streptomyces sp.
GCTGCCGAGATAGCCTTCGGACCACGCGTTGTCGTCGAGTTGCTTTTTCCACTCGTCGCTTTGCGCGACTCGTGCGAAGGTCTGGTCCCAGTAGGCAATCTGCGCTACGGTCAATCCGCGCGGCGCCAGAAAACCGCGCCAGGCAAAGTAAGTCGCATCGATCCCCTGTTCGCGGAACACCGGCACGCTGGCGAATTTGCCGCCCTGCCGCTGCGGCGCAGTGATACCGAGCATGCGGATGCTGCCGGCTGCCATGTATTGCAAGGCGCTGCCGGCCGTGCCGACCCACACATCGACGTGACCGCCGAGGGTGGCGGTCATGCCCTGCCCGCCCGAGGGATAAATCACCGTCTTCAGCGCCTTCGGATCAACGCCGGCGGCGCGCGCGAACATGCCGATGACCACATGGTTCTGGTTGCCGCGCGCGGTCGAAAACGCGAATGCCACCGAAGCCGGATCGCGTTTGATGCGCGCAATCAGGTCGCGCCCCGACGCAATCTGCGATTCCGTGCGCGTCCATACTGCGATGTATTCGCGCATCAGAATATTGAGCGGCGTAATGTCCTGATAGCGCACGGTGCTCAGGCCCGTGATCTGATTGGTCAGGACTCCGGTCGACAGGATGCCGAGGAAATGCGGATCACCCGTGCGCTGTGCGATGAAATTGAGCGCCACCAGCCCGACGCCGCCAGCACGGTTGGTGACGCTGACGCTCGGCATGCCGGGCAGCGTCTGCAGGAATTTCTGCGCGACGCGCGCCTGACGGTCCGCAGTACCGCCGGCCCCCGAATTAACAACGATATCGACGTTGCGCTGGGGCTTCCACTCCTGCGCACAAGACGGAGCGCTGGCACACTGGCACAGCACAAAGGCAATCGCCGCCGCAAAACGATCTGTTCTTGTGCTCACCGCGAAGGCCCGTTAACCGCGATCGTCGTAGCCGGGCAACACCCGCGCATCAATCACGCAGACTTCGCCGGCCTGCACCGCAGCGATGCCCTGCTTGAAGGCCGGCAGCAGGTCGGCAACCTTTTCCACCGGCCCGATGCCGAGCGCCCCTTGCGAACGCGCCATGCCGGCAATGTCGACATCGGGTTCGCCGATGCGCAATCCGATCCAGCGGTTCTCTTCCGGACGACCGCGATTGGCCGCCATGCGGCCCTGGTGCCGCTCGTCATTGAAGAAGGAGCGGTTGTTGCAGACGATGAACAGACAGGGAATCTTGTAATGTGTGGCCGTCCACAGCGCCGTATTGCCCATCAGGAAATCGCCGTCGCCCATGACGCAGACAGGCACGCGCCCGCTGCCCTTTAGCGCAAGTCCCACACCGACCGTCATGCCCGGGCCCGATCCGACGCCGGCACCGCCGTCGTGGCCGATGTAGGACAGCGGATCGACAAACTGCGTATAGCCGCCGTTCCAGCCGAGCGGCAAACGCGTATAGCTGACAGCGACACCGCGCGTGGCCTCTTCGAGCGCCACTGCCACGGTGCGCAAAGCCACTGCATCGGGCACCGGCGGCAGGGCCGGTTTTGCCGGCAGCGCAACTGTGGCCTTGCGTTTTGCGCAGGCCTCCAGCAGCAAGGGCACCGCAGCGTCGGTTTCACAGAGCATGTAAACATCGGCCGGCGGCAGGCCCTGATAATCGGCGCTCCAGCCGCGATGGCTGTGCGCGTCGCAGGACACGTGAATCACCTTGGCACTGATCGCGTCTTCGCCGAAGGCCTGCTTCAGCGTTCCGGCGAGATCGAGCCAGTCGAGCGAGAGAATCACATCGGCCGATTTGAGCAAGGCACCGGCGCTTTTCGGCAGCGCCTGGAACGGCGGAATCGGATGCAGGCGGTGCGTCGTCGGAAATGCGGCCGCCAGTTTGATGCTCGACAGCACCGGCGCGTCGAGCTTCTCCGCCAGCGCAATGCGTTCGTTCCAGCCCGTCATGCTGCGCGAGGCGCGCCCGGCGAGTATCACCGGGTTCTTCGCCGACGACAGCAGCATGGCCGCCTGCGACACCAGTTCGGGCGCCGGTCGCACCATCGGCGGCACCGGAAAACGCGCGGCATCGGGCAATGGCGGCATCGCACCGATCTTCTGCTCCTGCATCTTCACTTCGAGATTGATATAGACGGGGCCGCGCGGCGCGGTCTGCGCAATTTGCGTGGCACGCAACAAGGCCTCCTGTGCCGCGGCCGGTGAACCGGGCTGGTTGTCCCATTTCGTGAAGTTTCTGATGAGGCCGCCCTGATCGGAACTGGTATGGATCCAGTCGATCCACGGCCGGCGCTGGGTGGCATCCCACGGCCCGGTCGCGCCAAGGAGCAGCATCGGCGTGCGGTCGCACCAGGCGTTGAAGATCGACATCGGCGCGCGCAGCAGGCCGATATTGGCATGCAGCGCCGAGGCCATCATGCGATCGGTGATTTTGTAATAACCGTGCGCAATGGCCACTGCGGTTTCTTCATGGATGGTCATGATCATCTGCGGCGCGCGGTTGCCGAGATAATTGACCAGACTGTCGTGCAGACCGCGGTAGCTGGACCCCGGCACCAGCGCGATATAGGGCACGTCGAGTTCGCGCAGCATCGCCGCGACCGCATCGCTGCCCCAGAATTCGGTCCCGGGTTTGCCCTCTACCGGTGTGTCATGCACGATCGCCGTCAGCGACTGGTCCTTGGAATTCATGCTCCGTCCTCTCAATTGCTCTTGGTTGAATACACGCGGACGGAATGCCCGTCGCATGCGTTTTCCGTATCATAGCAGGCGCGCCGCCCCTGTCGCCGCTTCCAGCACGCCCTGCAGTTGCGCTAAACTCCGTGCCAGTCAGCAAACGACGGCGAAGCGCCGCCTTCAGGGAGCCCGGTTGGACAATCCGTTTTTAGGCAAAGGCGAAATCGAAGCGCCAGGCTTTGAAGCCGATGAGCTGCGCGGCTTCGCGCGCAGCGAGGCCGAGCTGCGCCAGCGCCAGGCCGAGGGCTGCCTGCGGGTGCG
>CAZVDN010000426.1:0-2952 GCA_964625665.1 uncultured Streptomyces sp.
CCTCGCCGGCGGCCGTACCCACCGCTGCCTGCGTGGCGCCTTTGTAGGGCACGTGCGTCATCTGCACGCCCGCCTGCATGGCAAACAGAGCCATGGCGATATGCTGCGGGCTGCCGTTGCCGCCCGAAGCGTAATCGATGTCACCGGGACGGGCCTTGGCCAGCGCGATGAAATCCTTGACGGTCTTCGGCATGCTCGGGTTGGCGATCAGCACCCAGTTGATTTGCGCGATCAGGCTGATCGGTTCGAAGCCGTTGACCGGATCGTAGTTTACTTTCTTGTAGAGGTGCGGCGTCATGACCAGGCTGCCGTCATTGACGCCGGCGATGGTGTAGCCGTCGGTCGGCGCGCGTGCGGCACGCTCCATCGCAATCAACCCGGCCGCGCCGGGCTGGTTGTCGAGCACGATCTGCTGCTTCAGATTTTCCGACATCTTGTTGGCGACGATGCGCAGGATGGCATCGGCGCCGCTGCCGGCCTGCACCGGCACGATCATCTGGATGGTTTTGACCGGATAGGTCTGGGCAAAGGCGCCGGCAGTCATGCTGCCGACGGCGGCGATCAAGGCAAGGCGGGAACGAGTGGTCATGATTTTCCGGATGGATGAAAAGTGATTATTGATGGGGGTCGAAGCGCGTGATCAATTCAAAGCCGAGCGCGCCGCGGCTGATTTCCATGCGCACGCTTTTCTGTTTCATCAGTGCTTCGGCCGCCGGTTTGGTGATCTGGTAGCGTTGGTAAATACCGTCGCTGTGTTTGACCGAAAGCTGCCAGCGATCGTCTTTCACTTCCTTCAGAGTGTCGATATCAGCGACGATGCTGCGCCCGGTCGGCGTTACCGACTGGCGGTTGATCCACACGCCGCTGACGGTGAAGACCAGGCCCAGGGCAAAGGCGGCGATCCACGGCTGGCGGTCGGCCGGCTTCAGGCTCAGCGTCGGCACGATGCGGAAGGTCTGCGTCCAGCCGAGAAAGCCGATGAGCGCGCCGGTAAAGAAGGCCGTATTGAAGAAGCGCCAGCTCTCGAGCACGTTGTCGTATTGCGGGCCTTCCTTCATCAGGGCGACAGCGGCAAGGATCACCACCGCCAGCAGCAGGCTGGTGAGGATTTTTTCGTCGGGGCGCGGTGTCGGTTCGCTCATGCGCTTGCTTTCAGTTGTGCGAAGCCGCGTTCAAGGTCGGCAATCAGATCGTCAGGGTCTTCGAGGCCGATATGCAGCCGTACCAGCGGGCCGCCGGGGTTCCAGCTCGTTGCCGTGCGATAGTTCTTGATGTCGGCGCGGATGGCAAGGCTTTCATAGCCGCCCCAGCTCGAGCCGATGCCGAAGAGTTTGTAGGCATCGATCATGGCGCCGACGGCCTCCCACTTCACCGGCTTCAGGATCACGCCGAACAGCGAGGCAGCGCCGCTGAAATCGCGTTTCCAGATGGCATGGCCCGGATCGGATTCGAGGGCCGGATACAACACGCGCAGCACTTCGGGGCGTTTTTCCAGCCAGCGCGCGATTTTCAGGGCGCTCTCCTGCTGGTGGCGCATGCGCACGCCGATGGTGCGCAGGCCGCGCAGCGCGAGGTAACAGTCGTCGGGGCTGACGGAAAAACCGTAATCGGCGACCGCGCGGCGCACCGGCAGCCAGTATTTTTCATTGGTGACGATCAGGCCCATCAACACATCGGAATGGCCGCCGATGTATTTGGTGCCGGCGTGGATCGAGACATCGACGCCGTGTTCGAAGGGGCGGAAGAAGTACGGCGTGCCCCAGGTGTTGTCAGCCAGCACCGGAATGTTTTTGGCGTGCGCAGCGGCGGCGATCGCCGGAATGTCCTGCATTTCGAACGACAGTGATCCGGGCGCTTCGCAATAGACCAGTGTGGTGTTCGACCGGATCAGTTTCGCGATGCCCGCACCGATCAGCGGATCATAGTATTCGACCTCGACGCCGTAAGGCGCGAGGCGGCGCTTGCAGAAGGTGCGTGTCGGCCCGTAGGTCGTGTCGACCATCAGGATGTGGTCGCCGGCTTTGGTAAAGGCGGCGAGCGCTGCGGTGATCGCGGCGAGGCCCGAGGGCACGGCGACGGCTTTGTCACCGCCTTCAAGCTCGGCGACCGCGGCTTCGAGCGCGAACGTGGTCGGCGTGCCGTAGATGCCGTAGCGCATCACCTTGTAGTCGTTGGGATCGCGCCCTTCATAGGTGGCGACGTCGTCGAACAGCACCGTCGAGCCGCGATAGACCGGCATGTTGACGAGCCCGGCATGTGATTGCGGATCGCGACCGAGATGGCTGGTCAGCGTGTCGCGGCGGTATTTGTGCTTGTCGGTCACGGGGGGCGTCGAAAGTAACGAGAGCGCTATTCTGAGGGAGGCCATGCAGGCACGCAACCGCGTTGCCCGCGCCCGACGCCTGTGACATCATCGAGGCGAATTGACCGGAGCTTCCATGTCTACTGTCCGTGTTTTGCACATTCTGATGTTCGCGTTCTGCGGGATGGCGGCGGCGCAACCTTATCCTTCCAAACCGATCCGCGTGGTGATGGGTTTTCCGCCGGGCACGACCGTGGATGTGCTGATGCGCCCCATCGCGCAGCGGCTCGGCGAAGCGTTCGGACAGCAACTCGTGCTCGACAACCGCCCCGGGGCGACCGGCATCATTGCCACCGAAATGGTCGTGCGCGCGCCGGCAGATGGTTACACACTGCTGGCGACGCCGGGGTCGGCGCTGACCAGCAGCCCGCATCTGCATACCAAGATCGCATTTGACACGCTGCGCGATCTGAAACCGGTAATCCAGCTCGGCGCATTTGCCTATGTGCTGATCGCCCATCCGGGCGTGCCGGCAAAAAGCGTCAAGGAACTGGTCGCTCTGGCGCGCGCCAAACCCGGAGTGCTGACCTACGGCTCGACCGGGCTCGGCAGCGGTTTTCATCTGGCCGGCGAATTGTTCGGCTCGATGG
>CAZVDN010000427.1:0-2948 GCA_964625665.1 uncultured Streptomyces sp.
TTGCAACACGGCCTCGCGCCAGCTCGCGCCACCATCGCTCGACACCTCCACCTTGACGATGCGCCCCGCCCCCGACCATGCGAGGCCCGAAATTTCATGCAGCCCCTTGCCCGGTACGTTCAGGGTGCCCGACGGTTGCGTGATCAGTGACTTCACGCCGAGTTCGAACTCGAACTGGCGCGCCGTGCCGTCACGCAGCAGCAGACTGTATTTGGAAGTTTCATCCTTGGTGTGCATGGGCCCGGCGGCGAGTTCCAGCCGGCGCAGCCATTTGACGTTCATGTTGCCCTGATAACCGGGAACCAGCAGCCGCATCGGATAACCCTGTTCGGGACGGATGCGTTCGCCGTTTTGATAGAGCGCGATGATCGCGTCGTCGTAGGCCTTGTCGAGCAAAACGCTGCGGCTCATCGCCGCCGAATCAGCCCCTTCAGCGAGAAACCATTTGGCACCGGGTTCGACACCGGCCTCGTCGAGCAGCAGAGACAGCGACACGCCGGTCCATTCACTGCCCGACAACAACCCGTGAATCACCGCGCAGTTCGCCTGCGGCGGTTTGGGCAGCGTATTGGCCGAGCTGTTGCCGGCGCATTCGACAAAACAGGTACGCGACACCATCGGATAACGCAGCAGGTTCGCCACCGTGAAGACCAACGGCTTTTTTACCATGCCGTGGATCAGCAGCTTGTGCTGCGCCGGATCGATCTCCGGCACACCATTGTGATGGCGCTCGAAGTGCAGGCCGCTCGGCGTGATTGCGCCATTGAGCGTTTGCAGTGGCGTGCGCGAGGTGCCGGTGCCCGGCGAGGTCGGGCCGTAACTCGGCGTGACCGTGCGCAATACTTTCTCTTCGAATTTGGACGGCTGCCCGTAGCTGCGCATCGGCGCGCCCGGTGTCGTCGACCACGCCGGAAAATCCTTGCCGACCGGATCGGCAGCACGCACCGGCACTGCAGCGGCAGCAGCCACCGCGCCGGCGGCACCGAGACTGCGTTGCAGAAAACGGCGACGCCCGCGCCCGGCGTCCGGATTGACATTGGCGACGTCTGCCGCGGGCGCTGCGCTGCGCGCCGGCACTCGATCTCGTTTCATTCTGGCTCCCCCTGATATTGCGGCTTCGTGCGCGGTTATGGTCTTTGATTCGCGCTAGAATTCAGCCACTGTGATTCATCATATAGAAGTTCCTGCGCTGCTGCCACGCGCTTTTTTCAGGGGAGATCCAAATGTTTTCATCCAAACTTTTTTCGCCTGTCACGCTGACATCCATGGTGCTGGCATTGACTGCATCAGTCGCTTCCAACGCGGCCGAAGCCCCGGTCTCCCAACTCACTGACAAACCGGCCGCCGCCAAAAGCGCGCCGGCCAAAATGCAGGCCGTCAAATTCAGCGGCCCGATGGTCATCGCCAAGCAGGGTTATTTTTTCGCCGGTGGCCAATACACAACATCGAAGGACGGCCAGATCATGGTCGGCCAGATGTTCGTCCAGTATCAGATCCCGCAGGCGCGCACGAAAAAATATCCGATCATCATGATCCACGGCGGCGGCCAGACCGGCACCAATTTTCTCGGCACGCCGGACGGCCGCCCGGGCTGGGCCGAATATTTTCTGCGTCAGGGATACGCGGTCTATGTCGTCGATCAACCGGGCCGCGCGCGTTCGGGTTATTACACCGACGCCTACGGCCCGACGCGCGGCGCCGGCGCTCGCCGAAATGTACCCGCAGGCGAAACTCCATACTCAATGGCCGGGCAAGGGTGTCGCCGGCGATCCGGTCTTCGACCAGTTCTTCGCCTCGCAGGTCGAAGACATGCAGAACCTGACCATGCTTGAAGACCTAAATCGCAATGCCGTCAGTGCATTGCTCGACAAGATCGGCCCGTCAATTCTGCTCACGCATTCGCAATCCGGGCCTTTCGGCTGGGGCATCGCCGACCCGCGGCCGAAACTCGTCAAGGCCGTGCTCGCCATCGAACCGAGTGGCCCTTCGTTCTACGAAGCCGTCATGACCGGCGCCCCCGAATGGTTCAAGGACGGCCCGATGGGACGCGCCTGGGGTGTGACGCGCATGCCGCTCAGCTTCGATCCGCCCGCCAGCGACTCCAAAGACCTCGTCATGGTGCGGCAGGACAAAGCCGATGCCGACGGACTCGTGCGCTGCTGGCAGCAGGAGGCGCCCGCGCGCCAGCTCGTCAACCTCAAAGGCATGCCCATCCTCATCGTCACCAGCGAATCGTCCTACCACGTGCCCTACGACCACTGCACCTCGAAATTCCTCGCACAAGCCGGCGTCAAACACCAGTTCGTGCGCCTGCCCGAGGTCGGCATCCGCGGTAATGGACACATGGTCATGCTCGAGAAAAACAACCTCGAGATCGCGGCGTTTCTTGGCGGGTGGGTGGCGAAGAACGTGAAGTAACGCATAACGCAGCCGTCTTGTCCGTTGCGTCAGATGACCCGCATACAGAACAACAAGCTCCGCTGATTGCGCCCAACGCGGAAACAGGCAAAAAAAATCCCGGTGCAACCCGGGATTTTTTGAGCAATCGAATATCAATACACGGGCTTCGGCCGCAAATACGACTCTCGATCAATCGACTTCACACCGAGTTTGCGTACCTCGGTCCCCTTCAGCACATCCAGTTGCACTTCAGTGCCCGCTTCGCCGCTCGACCAGATCTTCTTGTAAAAATCCGCATGCCCCTTGAACTGCTCGCCGCGCACGCCGAGGATGATGTCGCCGGCGGTGAGGCCCGCCTTGTCGGCCGGGCTGTCGGGTGAGACGCGCGTCACCATCAGCTTGCCCTGCAGGTCCTGCGTATTCACACCAAGCCACGGCCGAGGCTTGTCGCCGGCCTTGCCCTGCGCGATCAGGTTGCCGAGGATGGGCTTCAACAAATCGATCGGCACGAACATGTTGCCCGGCACCTGGCGTCCGCCCATCGCATC
>CAZVDN010000428.1:0-2942 GCA_964625665.1 uncultured Streptomyces sp.
TTTGCTGTTCGCAGCAATCAACCCAGCGTCGCGTTGTAACGCCCGCCATCGAGCAGCAGGTTCTGGCCGACGATATAGCCTGAGCTGGCGGCGCAGAGAAAGGCGCAGGCTTCACCGAATTCGAAGGGATCGCCGACGCGGCCAGCGGGAATGTCGGCCACGCGTTCGGCGATCAGTTCTTCGTGCGTGCGCCCGGTTTTGCGCGAGATTTCATTCAGCCCGGATTGCATGCGCTCGGTGCTGTGCTGCCCGGGCAGCAGTCCGTTGATGGTCACATTGTGGCGGGCCACCTGACGCGCCAGTCCGGCGCAGCAGCCGGTCAGGCCGGCGCGCGGGCCCTGCGACAGGCCGTGATCGGGCAGCGGCATCTTCACCGTGCCCGAGGTGATGTTGACGATACGGCCGAATTTGCGCGTGCACATGCCGTCGACCACGGCCTTGATCAGCATGATGGGCGCGATCATGTTGGTGTTGACCGCCTGCATCCAGGCCTCTTCATTCCATTCGCGGAAATCGCCGCGCGGCGGGCCGCCGGCGTTGTTGACGAGGATGTCGGGCGCCGGGCAGGCGGCGAGCAGTTTGGCGCGGCCCTCAGGAGTGGAAATGTCGGCGACCACCGCGGTGACGGTGCGGCCGGTTGCGGCGCGGATTTCCGCCGCGGTTTTTTCGAGATCGGCGGCCGTGCGCGCGTTGATCACGAGATCGACGCCGTTTTTCGCCAGCGACATCGCGCAGGCGCGGCCCAGTCCTTTGCTCGATGCGCAAACAATCGCTTTTCTGCCCTTGAGGCCGAGATCCATGACGTCACTCCCTGCTTGTGCATTGGCACTGTTGTGTGAAAACGGTTTTTGCCGTGCGCGGTGGCCAGGCGGATGTTGGAATTATGCTTCGCGGCAGGCAATGCCGTCATGTTGCGCGGCAAAGTGCAACAGATGCGTTGCGCAGGTCGCCGGATAGAGCGTCAGAATGGCATGCGACGCCGACGGCAGATGGATCAGGCGCAGATCGCGGAAGCCTTCGCGCAGCAGACGTTCCTGTTCGGCGTCGGTGATCGGGCCGCCGGTTGGATAAAGGCCGAGCACCGGCGCCGCAATCCGCGGCAGAAAATCCTTGGCGTTGGCATGACGCAACAGCCCGTTGAGGCCGCACAACACTTCGGCATCAGTGCGCGCAATCTGGTCCACATACCACTGGCGCAAACCTTCGCTCGTGCCGGCCGGGAAAAAATCCGGCGCGCCGTAAATTTTTTCTGCCCAGCGGCGCGTGCCGAGCGTGCGCAGCGCTTCCTCGCGCGTCGGAAAACCAGCGGCATAGACGTCCTGGCTTTTCGCGTTCTGATACACCGGCGATGAGACGAAGGTCAGCGTGCGCACTCGCGCAGGATGTTCGGCTGCCAGTGCCATGCCGATGATGCCGCCGAACGATTCGCCGCAGTAGTGCACGTTGTCGAGTTGCAGCTCGTCGAGGACGGCCAGAACATCGGCAACGTAATTCGCGATGGTGCTGTCTTTGGCGGTGTCGAAATCAACCGGCGAACCGGCGTGGCCGCGCAGTTCGGGGCGCACGATCCGGTAGAACCGCGACAGATAGGGCACCCACGCCTGCCAGAACTGCGATGAACGCGCGTAGCCGTGCTGCAGCACGAGGGTGGCGGCGTTTTTCCACGGATCGGTGTGGTCGTCGATGCGGTAGTGCAGGGTGGCGTTGTCTGGGCGTCTGATCACGGGCATGGCAGGGGCATTTTGCGGGCGGGGGCGGAAAAGATAAAGCGCCCCCGCGTATTTGCGCGCAGCCGCTTGACGGCGTGGCCAGCGGGACAAATAATCGCATTCCGCAAAAATTCAAACCGAGGAGATGCTGCAATGGCGATTTCGATGTTTAATATTTCCGTGCCTATTTTCATCCGTCATCTGAACGGGCTGGCCCACTGTATGAAGAAGGCGCAGGCCGTCTATGCCGAGAAAAAATATGACGAAGGCACGCTGATGATCCAGCGCCTGTATCCGGACATGTTCACCTTTGCCCGCCAGGTGCAGCAGGCCACGGACCATGCGCGCAACTGTGCCGGCGCGCTGGCCGGTGTCGAGTCGCCCGCCTACGAAATGAACGAGAAGACGCTCGCCGAACTCATCGGCCGCGTCGAAAAAACCCTGGCCTTCCTCAAGGCGCAGACCCCGGCACAGGTCGACGGCACCGACACCAAGAAGCTGACGATCAAGGTGATGGGCAAGGACACCGATTTTGTGGGCATCGACCTGCTGCAAAACCGCGCGCTGCCGAATTTCTATTTCCATGTCACGACCGCCTACGACATCCTGCGCGTCAATGGCATTGAAATCGGCAAACGCGATTTCATGGGCGCTACTGCGCAGTAACGCCCGGCTGCGAAAAGCCATCGGTGCGTTTTTCCTGATTCATCGGCGCTGATGGTTCGTATTAAACATGCGCGGTGGCTGGCGACAGCCGCCGCGCTGTGCGCCGGCCTCGCTGCTGCGCAACCCTATCCATCCAAAGTCGTTCGCATCCAGACCACCGAGGCCGGTGGTTATCCGGATGCCGTTGCGCGCCTGATTGCGCAGGGCCTGAGCACCAGCCTCGGCCAGCAGGTCATTGTCGAGAACCGCGCGATCGCCGCGGTCGATGTGGTGGCAAAGGCGCCGCCTGACGGTTACACCCTGTTGTTCTATACCAGCGTGTTGTGGCTCTCGCCGTATCTGCGCGACGGGCTGACCTGGGACCCGGTGCGCGATTTCGCGCCGGTGATGCTGGCAACCAATTCACCGAACATTGTGGTCGTGCATCCGTCGCTGCCCGTTAAGTCGATGCGCGAGCTGATTGCGCTGGCCAAGGCGCGCCCCGGTGAGCTCAACTACAGCACCAGTTCGCCGGGCTCCGGCAATCATCTGGCAGCGGAACTGTTTCGTGTGACGGCCGACGTCAAA
>CAZVDN010000429.1:0-2930 GCA_964625665.1 uncultured Streptomyces sp.
GCGGCCAGGTGTTGATGACCTTCGGCACCGTGCTGCAGACGCTGCCGCAGGTGCGTGCCGGCCGTCTGCGCGGGCTAGCGGTCAGCAGCGCGAAGCGCGTCGCCTTTGCGCCCGAGTTGCCGACCATCGCCGAAGCGGCACTGCCCGGCTTCGAGGCCACGGGCTGGTATTCGTTTGCGCTCGTCGCCGGCGCGCCGGCCGCCGCGGTCGGCACGCTCAATCGCGAGATCGTGCGCATCCTCGGCCTGCCGGCAGTAAAGGAACGCCTGCTTGAACTCGGCACCGAACCGCGTCCGTCGAGCCCCGAAGACGCACAGAAGTTCTACGCAGCCGAATTTACGCGCTGGAGCCGCGTGGTGGTGCGCGCGGGCCTTAAAGCGAGTGAATAGCACGCAGTGAATGGAAGCCGGCGGATCACGTATCATGTGTCACCCGCACCACTGAACCCGATGGACACCGCACCCACCTTCACGCCCGGCGACTGCCCGGTCGGCCCCGATTCCCTGACCGCGATCCCGCGCCGGCAAACCAATCCGGCGCGCTGGAACGGCGCGAACTGGCCCGACTTCGCGGCCGCATTGCGCGCGGGCGGCGTTGAACTGCTCGAATCGCTGGCGGCCTGCGGCGCCTTTGCCACCGACGCCGGCGGCACGGCTTACGGCATGCCGCACGGCGTGGTCATCGCCAAAAATGCGCAACAGATTTCAGTGCTGCTGAAAACCGCGCAGCAGTTCGCCGTGCCGGTGACGGTGCGCGGCGGCGGCCTCACCACCGAAGGCGAGTCGGTGGCCTTCGGCGGCGTGCTGCTCGACATGACGGGCATGAGCCATGTGCTGAAAATAGATGCAAAGACCCTCACCGTGCGCACCCAAACCGGCATCTTCTGGCACAGCCTCGCCGAGGAGTTGCGCCGGGACGGGCTCGATTATCTGTCCGCCCCGCTCAATCTGACCTCGACCGTCGGCGGCTCGCTCAACGTCGGCGGCATCGACGTCAATTCACCGCGCCTGGGCTGCAGCGCCGATCAGGCCGTTGCACTGCAAGTGGTCACACCCACTGGTGAGATCATTGAATGCTCGGAAACCGAAAACGCCGAACAGTTTCAGCGCGCCATCCTCGGCTACGGCCAGTTCTGCGTGATCACCGAAGCCACGCTGAAGATCCGCCGCTACACACCGGTGCGCATGCAGTATTTCTATTATTCGTCGCTGCGCACCGCGGTCGAAGACCTGCAGATGCTCGACCGTGATGACGCCTCGGACTACTCGGGCATCCTCACCATCATGGATTCGGCGGTGAATCTGCTGGTCGCTTTCGATTCGGTTGAACGCGAAGCCGCCTTCAATCAGCGCTGGAAAGCCAAACTGCGCGGCCACGGCGAACTCGGCTTCGCGCTGCGCGCGCTGCCGCACTTTTTGCTGCGGCCGTGGAAATGGCCTGAGGCGGTTTACCTTTTGCGGCGCAAGAACCAGTTGTTTCCGGAATTCCGCCGTCCCGAACACGTGCGCGACGGCCTGATGCAGGACCGCACCGTGGTGTTCTCGCGCGCGGTGTGGAAATTCTGGGGCAGCCGGCAAATGGTGATTCCGGACCTCGCGACCTCGGCGGAGAAATTCGTTGCCGCCGTCGAGCGCGGCAACGCCGTCTGCCGCAAATATTTTCCGTATTACACGCTCTATTGCGTCGGCATCAAACTGCGCGACGATCACCGGCCGCATTACGAACTGTCATGCATCCCGCCCGATGCCGCGGGATGGGCCTATGGCTGCGAGTTCGAACCGATGATGGACCGCGTCTACAGCCGCGACCATCTGCAATCGTTCAAGAACGAGATTTACGACATCGGCGTCGATATCGGCGCGACCTACTATCGTTTCGGCGGCATGATGAAGGGCTATATCCGCCGCGCGCTGGGCGATGAAGTCGTCGATCGCCATCTGGCGATGAAGCGCAAGGCCGACCCGCACATGATTCTCAACCGCGACGTGGTGTTCTGATGGTCGCGCCGATACCGCATGTCCGCGGCAACTTCGCCGCCTGCAGCGGCTGCAGCCTCTGCCTGCTGGTCTGCCCGGTCTGGCGGCGCACGCGCGATCTGCGCTTCACACCGCATGGCCGCGCCAAGGCACTGCAGAACGGCGTGCCGGTTGCCGAACTCAAGGATTCGATCGACAGCTGCACCATGTGCGGTGCCTGCGAACCGGTCTGCCCGGAGAACATTGATCTCGTCGCCATGACACAGAATCTCCGCGCGCAACTGCCGCAGCCGCCGCTGCCGGCCGCGCCTGCGGTCACGGCCAAAGCCGACTACCACGGCAAAACCGTTCTGCTCGCCGGCCGCGCGCTGCGCGACAACGCCAAAGCGCTCGAACGCGCCGTCGCCCTGCTCGGTTGCGTCGTTGCCGCTGATGACGGCGACGATATTTCGCTCACGGCGGAAGCCGGCGCGCCGCTGGCCGAATCACGGCGCGCGGCGTTTCTGCAGCCGCTGCGCGACGCCCGGCAAATCATCGTCGCCGACGGCCTGCTCTGTCGCACGCTGCAGCGTTGGCAGCCGCGCGCCAACATCGTGAGCCTCGGCCTCGCACTGAGCCGGCGCACCGAATTGCGCCGGCACCTTGAGGCCGACGATCTCTATGTCATCGAGCCGCGCGCCTACCACGCCGATGTCGAAGGGCTGGTGCGTTACTACGACGATTTGCGTCATGAAACCGGCTGCGCGATGAACCTCGATCTGCAGCGCATCGCGATTCCCGCCACCGCGCGGAACCTTCGCCAGCGTCTGGGACTCGAACCGGCTGACGACGCGGCGCAAACACGCTGGCTGCTGCAGGGGCGCAAGATTGCGCGTATCGTCGTTGAAGACGCGGGCGATATTGCCGTGTTCAAACAGGTCGGCAATCTGCCGGTCGTGCATTTGGCGGAATTGG
>CAZVDN010000430.1:0-2929 GCA_964625665.1 uncultured Streptomyces sp.
CACCCGCAACTGCCGCCCGCCCGACCCCAAACTGACGCGAAACTGCGCGTTTACTGCAGCGGCATCAGCCGCTGCAGCCCGCCACGGCACTCTATTCAGTGGGCAACACCAATGCCCCCCAGAAAACCGATCATCACCATCACCAGAAGCGACAAGCCGCACGCAATGAGGACAATGCCGACAATGCGCGAACCGATGGTCATGGGCTTCGAAGGTGCATCGACCAGATATTTCTCCAGTTGCCCGCTGTCCACCAGGCGCTTGTATTCCAGCGCGTGCTCGCGTTTGAATTCCTCTAGCGCAACGGCTCCGGTAAACATGACAATGTCGGGCGGCGGATATTTGTCCGGCCGCAGGTGGTTGTTGAAAAAGTGGACGGTAAACAGGAACACCGCGGCAAGAAAGGCCTCTTCGCCATGCACCAGCGTCGCGATATTGAACACCCAGCCGGGCAATATCGATGCAGTCACATTCGGGAACGCCAGCATCATGCCGCTGCCGCCGATGATGCCCATGCCCCAGAATACCGCCCAGTAATCAAATTTCTCCCAGTAGGTCCAGCGGTCGAATACGGGACGCGGACCGGCGCCGAAGAACCACTTGAACATGTCGATGGCGCCCTGCAGGTCGCGCAGATTGGGCACCAGTGAGTCGGGGCCCAGCCAGTTAAACGTCCGCCAAACCTTGCCGAGTTTGATGGCGACAAAGACCAGATGAATGAAGAATATGCCGAGCATGACGGCTGCGCAGACCCGGTGCACGTAGGCCGTCACGCGTGGCCCGCCAAACGCATCGACAATCGCTTTCGCCCAGCCGGTCTCGGCATAAAACACCGCCATCCCGGTCAGCACGAGCAGCATGACGCTCAAGGCAAAACAGAAGTGTCCGATGCGCCAGCCCAGAGCGAAGCGTTGATAGTGTTTCTCCGGCGCCTTGCCGGGCACGGCTTCCGCCTTGACGTGCGGGCGGCTCTTGCCTTCTTTGCGGTCACGGTATTCACGGTAGAACCACAACGCCGAGTGCAACCAGAAGAAGGCAAATACGCCAGCCAGCAGCGAAATCATGAATTTCGACGCAATCCACATGATGGGATAACGATTGAAGTCATGGGTATTGGCATGCGGCTGAAAAGTCACAAAGCCTGCCGTGGCGCCGGTGTGGCACTTTTGGCAGGTCTTCAGGCGGTTGTCAGGATGCACGGTTGACGCCGGGTTGTTGACGCGCTGAATCGTATGGCTGGCGTGGCAGTCAAAACATTTGGCCGTATAGGTATAACCAAGCGTATTGACCTGCCCGTGATAGGTGTCGGTGTAGCTGCGGAAGTTTTCGCTGTGGCATTTTCCGCAGCTTTGGACGATCGCCAGTTTGGACTCATCCGTATTCACGTGCTGGATTTCATGCTTGCTGTGGCAACTGGAGCAAGTCGCGGCTTTCAGATTGCCTTTTTGCGCTTCCTGGCCGTGCACCGACGTCAGGTAGGCGGCTTTCTGGTCGCTGTGACAGTTGCCGCAATCGACCTTCGATTTCGGCATGCCTTCTTTGTGCGGAATTTCAGCGCGGTCTGCATGGCAATCAACGCAGGCGAGAAATTTGCCATGGACGCTTTTTTCGAATTTGGCCGACGCAACATGCAGGGACTTCATTTTCCCGTCGGCGCCGGGCATTTCGAAGCCTTCATTGCCATGGCAACCCAGGCAGGCTGATGCATCAGGCTTTTCAGCGGCCGGGGCCGCGGCGGCGAAGGCAACGGATGCACAACCGAGGATTGACAGCAACGTGGCGCAGATAAAGAGATTTATTTTCATCAGCAGGCTCTTGGCAACGCTTTGACTGACCCTCATTCGCGCATCCCTTCCAATTCTGTTTTTGTTTTGCCGCAATCCCGACCGGACCTATTGACGCTGGCGTCGAATTTAAGCGTTTGGCGGCAGCCAACTATTGATCTGCATCAAACCTGCGGCATCGCAACAATCTCAACCCGGGCTGCGCCCCTGCTGCAAGCGGGTCGCTAACGCCAGCACAGTACGCTCCGCCGACTGTATGCAATCGGAAATCGATATTCCACCGCGGTAATTGGCACAAAAATAAAGCCCCGGCAGCGCATTTTCAGCGGCCTCGACAGCCGCCATGGCCGCCGAGTGACCGACGGCATACTGCGGAATCGCGCGCGGCCAACGTCGTATTTCGCAAAATTCAGGCCCCCCTCGCGCCTGCAGCAAAAGCGCAAGATCCCCGCAAACCAGCGCGCGTAGCTGCGCGTCGTCCAAACCCGCCAGTTCCGGCTGGCGCGCCCCCCCGACAAAGCTGGTCAGCAGAACACGTTCCGGCGCTGCGCGCCCCTCAAACAAGGTGCTGGAAAAAATGCTGCCAAGGATGTTTTTCCCCTCGCATTCCGGCACCAGCATGCCGAACCCGTCCAGCGGATGGCCGATTGCGTCCCTGCGCCATCCGCTGTAAACCACGGTCACCGGCGGATAGGGAATCGCCGCCAGCGCATTGGCCGCCGCAGGCACCATTTTTTCAACCAGCTGCGCCGCCGCGTGGGCCGGCACCGCCAGCACCAGATAACGCCCCCGCACGGTGCGCGTGCCGCCTTCCCCCCGAACCTCAAGCGCATAACCGTCATCGAATACTGCAATGCCGGCGACACTGGCCTGCAATTCGACTCGGTGCAATCCAGCCGCAATCGCCGACACCAGTGTTTCCATACCGCCGCGAAAGGAAAACATCGACGCCACGTGTTTGGATTTCTGTGCGTTGCGCGCCCGCCGCCTTGCGCCGAGAATCTGCCCGCGGATCAGGCTGCCGAATTCCTGCTCCAGCGCCTGCAATCGCGGAAATGCGGATCGCAGGCTTAACTTCTCCGGCCGCCCCGCATAGACGCCGCCGACGAAGGGATTGATGGCATAGTCGAGAAACTCCCTGCCCA
>CAZVDN010000431.1:0-2919 GCA_964625665.1 uncultured Streptomyces sp.
AAGACATGAACATCGTGCAGCAGATCCGCCGCGTCGAGTGGAAGGAAACCACCGGCGAACTCGGCGCACTGCTCGAGGAAGCGCGCCTCGTCAAGGACATGCTGCCGACGCTCAACCGGCAACTGCGACGCAATAACGAATTGCATGCTTACCGCTGGAGCGCCGGCACCGGCGGCGCGCCGCTGCTGGTGCGCGCGGCGGAAATCGATTTCAGCGCCGGCGACGAGATCTACGGCGTCTTCCGCAGCAAACGCGCGGCGGTCGACGCGTTGCGCGGACTGGCGCAGGCCTTTGAACTCTGTCCGATCGGCATCGGCCTTGAAAAAGGCAAGGGCCCCTGCTTCGCCTACCAGTTGCAACGTTGCCGCGGCGTCTGCGTCGGCAAGGAGGCCCCGTCCCAGCACGATCTGCGGCTGATCGAAGCGCTGGCCGAACTCAAACTGCAGACCTGGCCCTTCCGCGGCCGCGTCGGTGTGCGAGAATCGAACGGCGACGAAACCGTGATGCACGTGCTCGACCACTGGTGTTATCTCGGCAGCGTGAGAAGCGAGGACGAACTCGCCGGACTCGATGCGCGCCCGGCCTTCGATCTCGATACCTACAAGATCCTCAAACGCTTTCTCGGCGAAAAACGCCACGGTGTGGAGATCGTGCCGCTCGCAGCGTAAACTGCGCTCTCGTTGCCAGGAGATCGCATGAAACCATCGATTCGCATTCTGACTGCCGCGGCCGTTGCGCTGCCCCTGCTCGGCGCCGCGGGCGCCATTGCGCAACCCTATCCGGCCAAGCCGGTGCGCTTCATCATCAATTTCCCGCCGGGCGGGCCGACCGACATCATGGGGCGGCTGGCCGCCGATCATCTGTCGAAAGCCTGGGGCGTGCAGGTGGTTGCCGACAACCGCGGCGGCGCCGGCGGCAACATCGGCTTCGAACAATGCGCGAAAACGCCGCCTGACGGTTACACCATCTGCATGATGACCATTGCGCAAAGCATCGCACCCAGCCTCTACAACAAACTCGGCTTCGATCCGCTCAGGGATTATTCCTACGTCACCCTGCTGGCGGTGCTGCCCAGTCTGTTGATGGTGCATCCGTCGATCCCGGCAAAAAACGTGCGCGAGTTCATCGCGCTGGCCAAAACGCGCCCGGGCGCGCTGACCTATGCCTCGACCGGCAACGGCACCAGCCCGCACATGATGATGGAAATGCTCAGCTCGATGTCCGGCGTCAAACTGGTCCACGTGCCTTATAAAGGCGCCTCGCCGGCGATGATCGACCAGATCTCCGGCCAGATCGACGCGGCGTTCAGCACAGCGATCGCCGCACTGCCCTTCGTGCAGCAGGGCAAGGTGCGCGCGATTGCCGTATCAACCAAAGAACGTTTCCCGCCGCTGCCTGATTTGCCGACAGTCGATCAATCCGGACTAAAAGGCTTCGACGGCAGCTCATGGAACGGTGTAGTCATGCCGGCCGGTACACCGCGCGAGATCGTCGCCAAGGTCAACGCCGAGCTGGTAAAAATGCTCAAGGCACCCGAGATGAAGGAAAAAATCCTGCAGCAGGGCGGGCTCGCCGGCGGCACCTCGCCCGAGGAATTCACGGCTTACGTCAAAGCGGAAATCGACAAATGGGCTCGCGTGGCCAAAGCCGCGCGCGTGCAGGTTGAATAACACCCGCCGCGTTTGTCCGGCATGAGCGAATTCCGCATCGGCAGTGCCGTCGTGCACAACGACAGCACTGCGCTGATTGTGCACTGCCCTGCGTTGCGCAATGCCGCTGCCTCGCTGATGCTCGCCGCTTTCGGCGTGGCCTGCAGCATGATTGCGATGATGTCGTTTCTAGGCCTCATCAACGCCGGCGAAACTGCCGCCTCGAGCCTGCTGGCACTGGCTTTTGCCGGCGTGTTTGTGTTGCCGCTGCTGGGCGTCGGCGGGTTATTTACCGGCATTGCGCTGTGGAACGCATTCAATGCGCTGACGGTGGCCACCGCCAACGGCGAACTGCGCGTCGAGCGGCGCTGGTGCGGCCTGCTGCTGTCGAAAAAAAGCGTGCCGGTCAGTGCAATTGAACAAATCGACTGCATGCGTGAAGCGCGTTTCAACGGCATTTTCGGCGGTGCGCGTTATTACCGGCTGGTTGCGCGCACCGGCAGCGGCCCGCTGCTGCTGGCCGATCATTTGCGCGGCGATTACGATGAAACGGAAAAGGCACGTCAGCTGTTCATCGGCGCCATCGGGCGCGCAGAACTCGCTGAAAAGGGACGCCGCGACGATCAGGCGGCGCCGGCGCCGATTGCCGATGCGGACTAGTGCACCACCATCGGGAAGTTGATCAGCACACCGAAGCTGGACAGAAACTCGTCGACGTGATCCGGCGACGGATCCTCACCGAGGGCGCCGATCATGGACTCGCGAAACTTCAGCGCAACGTCACCCTGAAAATAGGTGCCGCGGCTGGTTTGCTTGTCCACCACTTCGTAGCCGTGCTGCAACGGATACTCGACGACGTAGTAGTTATCGCTGTTGTAGACGATGTTCATGGTTACATTAACGGCCGAAATCCGATTTGGTTGATACCCGGTGAAAATTGTCCCTGCAGGCCGCCGGCCCGCCCGACGGCACTGCTTCGTATCTTGGGCTAACCCGCTCATTTTCAAGGGGTAGAAGGGACGGCGGAGTCTAGCGACGGCTGACCGCAATACCGAGAAAAATCAAGCCCAGCCCGGCATAGGCACCGGCCCCCGGCTGCTCGCCGAGCAGAAACACCCCGCCGACCACGGCGATCACCGGCGACAGGTAGTTGACCAGCGACATGAAGGTCGGCCCGGCTGTGGCGATCAGTTCGAAATACAGTATCGTCGCCAACGCCGTCGGGCCGATGCCCAGCCAAACGATGGCCGCCACCGATCCAGCGGTCGGC
>CAZVDN010000432.1:0-2919 GCA_964625665.1 uncultured Streptomyces sp.
TGCCCGGTGCATTGCTGCTGGGGTTCCTTACTTTCATCCTGTCGATGGTGCCGATCGGGCCGCCGCTGATCTGGGGGGGGGCGGCAGCGTGGCTGGTGTTTCAGGGGCAGACCGGCTGGGCGGTTTTCATGGTGGTCTACGGTTTCGTGGTCATCAGCGGGATCGACAACGTGATCAAGCCGCTGCTGATCAGTCGCGGCAGCAGCCTGCCCTTCGCGCTGATTTTCCTTGGCGTCATGGGCGGCGTGGTGGCCTTCGGATTTGTCGGCATTTTCCTCGGGCCGACCTTGCTGGCGGTGGGGCTCTCGGTGCTCGACCAGTGGCTCAAGCCGAAGGCCCCGGTTGCCTGAGCCGGGCTCGGGCGCGATTGATCACCGTTTTTTCAGGCGCTGCCAGCGGTTGTTGAGCAGGCCCTCGATCGGCTGGAAGTTGACCTTGTAAGCCATCTTGCGGCTTTGCTCGATCCAGTAACCGAGATAGAGATAAGGCAGGCCGAGCGCGCGACAGCGTTCGATCTGCCAGAGGATATTGAAGGTGCCGAAGCTCGCGCCTTCAAGATCCGGATCGAAGAAGGTGTAAACCGACGACAGGCCGTCCTGCAGTTCATCGACGATGCTGACCATGCGCAGCATGCCGTCTTCGCGGAATTCGATCAGGCGCGATTCGACATTGCTTTGCAGCAGGAAGTGACGGTATTGCTCCCGGCTGTCCTGGTCCATGCCGCCGCCGGCGTGGCGCGCGGCCTGGTAACGCAGGTAAAGCGCGTAGTGCTCGGCGCTGTATTTGAGATCGACCACGCTGGAGGTGAGGGCGGCGTGTTTTTTCCAGACACGGCGCTGGGTGCGGTTGGCTGCGAATTCAGCGGTGACGATGCGTACCGGCACGCAGGCGCGGCAGTGATCGCAATACGGGCGGTAGGTGAATGCGCCGCTGCGCCTGAATCCAGCCTGTACGAGTTCGCTGTAGACCGGACTGTCGATCAGATGGCTGGGCGTGGCGACCTGCGAGCGCGCCATGCGTTCCGGCAGATAGCTGCACGGATAGGGGGCGGTTGCATAAAACTGCAAAACAGACAGAAAGTTGTCGTTAAGCGAGGTCATCGTCCAGCGTCCAGGCGCCTGTTATTGGCGGGTAGTTTACCAATTCGCAGACTTTTCGCACAAAATCCGCCCGTGGAATTTCCCGGCCGCCCATGCGCGCCAGGTGATCCGTGCGCATCTGGCAGTCGATCAGCCCGAAATTCCAGCGTTGCAATTGTCGCGCGAGATGCACAAGGGCGATTTTGGATGCGTCCGGCGCGCGCGTGAACATTGATTCGCCGTAAAACATGCGGCCGATCGCCACGCCGTAGAGACCGCCCGCCAGCGTGCCGTCGATCCAGATTTCAACCGAGTGCGCTATGCCGCGGTCATGCAGTGCACCGTAGGCCGCGATCATGGCATCGCTGATCCAGGTGCCGCCATTCGCATCGCGCGGTTCCGCGCAGGCCTGCATGACTTCGCGAAACGCCGAATCCGCGCGTACCGAGTAGTTCCGGTTGCGCAATGTTTTGGCCAGCGAGCGGGTCACGCGGATTTCCGCAGGCATAAGCACCATGCGTGGGTCGGGACTCCACCAGAGGACCGGTTCACCTTCATTGAACCAGGGGAAAATGCCCCGCCGGTAGGCCTCGACCAGCCGTTCGGGTGCCAGTGAATCGCCGGCGGCAAGCAGGCCGTTGGGCTCGGCAAGTGCCTTGTCTACGGCGGGGCAAGGTTCATCAGGTTGCAGCCACGGGATCATGCCCGCCATTTTACGGGCGGGCGAGTGATGCGGGGGAGCCGCCGTGGGGCAGCGTCAGCTGTGGCGCGAATGCACGCCGCGCAGGCGCGCGGCGTCACGGATGATGATCTGGCGCCCGTTGACCTCAATGGCCCCCGAACTGATCAGTTCATGCAGGGTGCGCGAAAAATACTCGGGCGTGACCGACAAGCGCGAAGCGATGATGCTTTTTTTCGCCGGCAATGTGACCGTCAGCGAGTTGGGCGCGCCGCCGGTTGCGCAGGCCAGAAGATAATTGACAATGCGTTCGCGCCCGGACTGCAGCGAGACCGACTCCAGGTCTGTTGAGATCTGGCGCGATTGCAACGCGGCAGCGTTGGCCAGGGCAAGCGCGAGCTGCGCATCGCGTTGCGCGCGTTCGAGCAGGGCATCACGCGGCAACATCAGCACGCTGCTTTCGACCAGGGCTTCGGCGGTTGAGAGCGTTGTATTGCCGAGCAGCGTTGCAGTCAGGCCCAGCAGGTCGCCGGCTTCCGCGAGGCGCACAACCTTTTGCCCGGCGTCGAGGTTGCCTACGCTCAGCATGACGCGACCGCTGGCAACGATGTAAAGACCGGCGGCATGAGTATTGGCACTGAACAGCAATTCTCCGCGCGCAAGATCCAAGCGGGTTGCGACGGAGGCCAGTCGCGTCAGCACTGGCGGCGGCAGTCCGCGGAATGCCGCAACGGCACGTAATGCGGAGACGGTGTCGCGATCCTGCGTGACGGGTTTGCTGCGTGTGGCCGTGATCGGCCGGGTATCGCCCATGGCGAACTGCTCATCGCGAACATTCATGACGGTATTCCGCTGGTAATCGTCGATATGCCAAGTAGACCTTTAATCCGCCCTGCGCTCGTTGATTTGGATCAAAGGCAGAGGCTGTTGCGTGGCAAATCACGACGCCTGCCCTGTGCCGAATTTCCGGGATCGGTTTCTGCCACAGCGCGCAGCACATCGCGGCGCACCGGTATTCACGCTGTGGATGGCGTCCCGCCGGCTGTTTTGGCGCGGGCGTCGCAATGTGGTGAGATGGGGTTCTGAATTGATATTTATCAAATTCCATCAGCCGTAGGCGAGGCAGTTCTCGCAGACTGTGCCGCGAACATCCTTGCGCAG
>CAZVDN010000433.1:0-2913 GCA_964625665.1 uncultured Streptomyces sp.
CGGCTCTTCGTTCAAGAACAAGGGCGTGCAGCAGCTGCTCGACGGCGTGGTCGATTACATGCCGTTCCCGGGCGAAAACGGCGGCATCTCGATGGTGGACCCGGACGGTAAAGTGATCGGCGAGCAGAAAGTGCTCGACGACGCGCCGGCCCGCGCGCTCGCCTTCAAGGTGATCAACGACCAGTTCGGCACGCTGACCTTCGTGCGCGTCTATTCGGGCGTGATCAAGAAGGGCGACACGATGCTCAACGTCACGCGCGACAAGAAAGAGCGCATCGGCCGCATCGTTGAAGTGCAGGCCAACGTCACCAAAGACATCGAAGAAGCGCGCGCCGGCGACATCTGCGCCTTCGTGTCGATGAAAGACACCGAGACCGGTGACTCGCTCTCCGATCCGGCGCACCCGGCCCTACTGGAGCGCATGCGCTTCCCGGACCCCGTGATCAGCGTGTCGGTCGAACCGAAGACCCGCGCCGACGTCGAGAAGATGTCCACCGCCCTCTACAAGATGGCGAAGGCCGACCCGTCGCTGCGTCTGTCGGTCGATCAGGAAACCGGCCAGACCGTGCTGCGCGGCATGGGCGAACTTCACCTCGAAGTGACGATCGACCGCATGCGCACCGAGCTGGGCGTCGAAGCCGTGATGGGCAAACCGAAGGTCAGCTTCCGCGAAGCCTTCGGCCAGGTCACCGACCGCCTCTACACGCACAAAAAGCAATCGGGCGGTTCAGGCCAGTTTGCTGAAGTGAAAATGGTGTTGGAGCCGGGCGAGCCGGGCACGGGCGTCGAGTTCGTTGACGAAGTCACCGGCGGCCGCATCCCGCGCGAATACATCCCCGCGGTGGAACACGCGATCCGTACCGAAAGCAAACGCGGCCAGGTGGCCGGCTACGAAGTCGTGGACTTCAAAGCGCGCCTGATCGACGGCAAGTTCCACGATGTGGACACGTCGGCCCTCGCGTTTGAAATCGCCGGCCGCGCCTGCTTCCGCGAAGCGCACCGCGCCAGCAAACCGAAGCTGCTCGAGCCGGTGATGAAGATCGAAGTCGTGACCGAAGCCGACTACCTCGGCGACGTGATCGGCGACATCAACCGCCGTCGCGGCCAGGTCACGGACCAGGGCCAGAAAGGCCCGAGCGCCTTCGTTCAGGGCTTCGTGCCGCTGGCGGAGATGTTCGGCTACATCAACTTCCTGCGCTCGGCCACCAGCGGCCGCGGCACCTTCACCATGGAATTCGACCACTACTCGGAAGTGCCCTCGGGCCTGGTCGAGAAGCTCATGGAGAAGGAAACGACCTAAGCAGCAGCAACACGCATGCAGTAAACAACAAGGGGGCTTCGGCCCCCTTGTTTATTTCCGGCGCGGAATTCGATCGCCCACCACCCCGTAGCCCGGAAGGAGCGCAGCGTATTCCGGGAAACCACCGCGCGCACCGCCTCTGCACTCAGCCTTTTCCGCTAAGTTCCGTCAGCCTTTGCATGACGATGTTTGTGCGTTGCTGCGGACTGCCATCGAGCACCAATCCCGGCAATCTGTCGATGAAAGACTCGTCCGCGATCAATCGCCCAAACACCTCGGCAACGAATGCCCGCAGCGCATGCTCGGCCTGCGCAATTTCAGAAACAAGCTCGGGTCGCCCATCAACAACCGACAACACATCTTCCAAATCATGACTGCCGAGATAATCTCCACTGCCCCTGCCCAGGAACGCCTCGAGTTTGGTCGCGACAAAATAAGCCGGTGCTACCAGTCTGATCTTGAGGTCGCGGCGAAGCTCAACCACATTAGCCGTTTGCATTGCCTGCGCATACCAGCGATTGCTGAAACCGAGAATTTCATCCGCCGTCGGCATCACATCCAGCTTCATTCCCGACAGCGTCCATCGATACGGCGGCTCCCCCTCTTCCAAGGTTTGCGAAAATCCACGCGCACGCAGCTGCTCCGAGAGACCTTGATAATCCGCCAGCGACACAACGGCAACAATCGCGTCAACATCTCTGGTCGCGCGCACCGGCGCAGCAGCCGGGTCGGTGATCAGCAATCCGGTTGCGCAACCACCGACAAATACAAAACGTTCCCGCAAATCACCCAATGCCTCCGCGACATTGGCGATTAATTCGAGATTCGACTCGTTCGCCATCAGCGCGATCCGCCCAGACGAAGTTTAAGTTCTTTGGTCGCCAACTCGCGCTCGCGCGCACGCCCGTCTCGAATTGCATCCACCAAGGAGAGCAACTCATACAGCTTCGGGTCGTGTTTTGCGGCCTTTGGAACCGATGGGAACAATGGCGTGAAAGCGAAACCCCGCGCCGGCCCCTCGGCATCGGGCCACACCGGCACCGGTTCGCCTGAAGCAACAATGTGTTTGTTCAAAGGCGGCGCGGCGTAACCTGTCGGCAGTCCGCGCGTCAGCGCGCCGCGTTCGGGCGGATATGCATACTTGACGCCGTGAATCAAAAACTCCAGCAATGCGGCCTTGATCGGCCGACCTGAAGCCGTTGCCACGTCGTTCATTAATCCAGCCGCAACCGCGCGGCGCACGGCAGCATGCGCCTCGGATTGGCTGATCGATAGATCGACCGCCAGCCGCTGGTAAGTCCATTCGGCTTTACCGAGCACGACCAGTTTCAGCAGAACAACGATGTCTTGAGGTTTGAGCACCATGCGCATATTCTATTCGCGAATCGCGAATAGAACAACAGCATCGTTTCAGGTCACTGTTTTTATGGATATTTAACCCGTCCGAGCAGTATAAAATCAAACCAACGCGAGAAATTACCACCGCCCCGCAGCCCGGAAAGAGCGCACTGCGCACCCTACGAGATCATTGACTTCTTCGGCAGCGAATCGAAATCAACCGGCCGCGCCTGCTTCCGCGAAGCGCACCGCGCCAGCAAACCGAAGCTGCTCGA
>CAZVDN010000434.1:0-2898 GCA_964625665.1 uncultured Streptomyces sp.
GGTGAAAATGGCTGTGATTTTGCGTAACAGTTTATTTGTGCAAACACGCGTGTGATTACTGATGGCCATGTTCACTCCACGTCAACGCTTAGGCGGTCTGGAAGCTGATGCACTCGAGTTTGCGCCGGCCATTCTGCAGGCGCAGCATTCGCCGCCGTCGCCGTTCCCGCGTATGGTGCTCTACACGCTGCTGGTTCTGTTTGGCGTTTTGTTCGTCTGGGCGTTTGTCGGAAAACTCGATATCGTCGCTGTGGCGCAAGGCAAGTTGGTGCCGGAAACCTTCCTCAAGGTTGTTCAGCCTTCTGATGCGGGCGTCATCAAGGAAATTCTGGTCAGGGAAGGTGATGCCGTGCAGGAGGGGCAAGTCCTGATGCGGATGGATGCGAGCCTTTCCACCTCTGACCGCAAAGTGCTCGATACCGATTTCCAGCTGCGTGCGTTGCAGCTTCGTCGCATCGACGCTGAGGTCAAAGGTTTGCCGCTGGTGCGGAAATTCTCAGATGACCCGGCTTTGTTTTCGCAGGTTGAAGCGCAATATCGTGCACACAGACTGGCGTATCAGGATGCGATTGATACGGAACGGGCTGCGCTGGCAAAGGCGCAGCATGATCTGAAAAGCGCGCTGGAGGTTGAATCCAAGCTCAAACAGACTTTGCCGATTTTCCAGGAGCAGGAAAAGGGTTGGAATCAGCTGGCGAAGGAAGGTTTTGCCGGCAGACTGATGGCGCTTGACCGGACGCGTAGCCGGATCGAAACAGAAAAAGAACTGCAGGCGCAGTCACACAATGTCGAGAGTCTGCGATCGCTGATTGGCCAGTCCGAGAAGCGTATTGCGCAAATAGCCTCCAACTATCACCAGCAATTGCATAACGAACGTATTGAGGCGGAGTCCCAGCACAACAAACTCGGTCAGGATATTGCCAAACATGCGTATAAACATGGTTTGCTGGAGCTGCGGGCGCCGTACGCAGGCATCGTCAAGGACCTGGCCACCCATACCCCGGGCACGGTCGTCGCGCCTGGTTCCGTGATGCTGACGATTGTCCCTAGTAATGAGCCGATGCTGGCCGAGGTCTGGATCAATAATTCAGATTCTGGGTTTGTCGAGGTGAACCAAAAAGTCAGGCTCAAGCTCGACGCATATCCTTTTCAGAAGTACGGGATGCTGGACGGGGTAGTCCGGTTGGTGACCCACGACGCCAGCGAGCGCGGCGCAGATGTCGCAGGAAATGATCGTAAGGGCGGTGAGACGGCGCCGCCGGGATTGGCCTACCGCGCGCTGGTTGCCTTGAATACCAACGTCTTCGAGTCGCAGGGCGGCAAAATGAAATTGACGCCGGGCATGCAGGTCGCAGCGGAAATTCATCTGGGGCAGCGTTCGGTGATTGAATACCTGATGTCACCCATTCAAAAGGTTGCACAGGAGGCGGGGCGCGAACGTTGATGGCCAATAAGTTCAGTAAAACAATAATTTATCAATAGCTCATGGTCTGCGGTTGAGTATTTATTCATGTAAATCATCAGGTTGGTTGAAATCTATAAAAATGATAGATTTGACAATGGGTTAAACCTGAATTCTAATGCTCCGTGTAACTCCTGTTGGAATGCCTTAACCGGGGGGTAACGGGCATGAAAACGCACTACGAACAACTGGGATTGACGCAACAGGCGAGTGCGCGAGCGATTGAGCAGTCCTTTCTGCGCCTGTCTAAAAAGTACGACCCCAAGGACCCGGCCAATGCTGCGAGTGACGAGGCGCTTGCAGCCTACCAAGCGGTGCATGAAGCCTACCGGACGCTGAACGATCCGCAGGCGCGCCGCGATTACGACCTGACGCTGCGTGGTCAGACGCTTGCCGAGCGCATCAAGGCGGCAAAGATGGCGCAGGCGGCGATCAAGTAGCGCGCGGCGCTGCGGAGGGCACGATGAAGCGTTCTTTTTACGACATGATCGGTGTTGAGCACTCGGCAGATCAGGCAACCATTGATTTGGCCTATAGCCAGGTGATGGAGCGGCTCAACGACGGCATCAAGCGCGGCGCCAACGACGCGACGATGGAAGCGCAATTGGTGCGCGACGGTTACAAGATACTGTCCGATCCGGCACAGCGCGCACGCTACGATGCCAAGCTGGCTGCGGACGCGTCAGGCGTCAAGCTGGTGTTCTTTCCGGAAGACAAGAAGGCGCAACGCAAACTCGGCGTGCAGTCGGTGATCTTTGCGCTGCTGGCGACGACCTTCTGTGGCATCGTCTGGTGGCAGATGAACCGCAAGATCAATGAAGTCCGGATTGATTACGAATCGGTAGTCGTGCGCAAACAGGCTGCGCAGAACGTACCGAAGGTGACCGAGTCGACCTCATCCGAGCCGGGTAATGCGACCGTAGTCGGGATCTCGCGTTCCGAGCCGATGGTGAAGCTGGTGCCGGAAAAAGACGACAAGGCAAAGTAATTCGCGGCCCGCGTCTGTGGGGGCAATTGTCGTAAGGCAGTTATGCTACGTCAGCTGCCCAGTTTGCTGTAATCGACCCTGACCCAGCGTTTTTCGCGCACGGACTGTTCGGCGGCATCCCAGATGTAATGGATTTTCAGCTTGTCGCGGAAGCTGGGCGCGCATTCGGTGCCGTTGCGGATGGCGTCGGCAAACGCGTGCCACATTTGCGCCACCAGATAGGTTGCGCGGCCGCGTTCGATGCCCTCGACGTAAAAATGTTTGGCATCGACGGGCATTTCCTTGAACTGCCGCTGCAGGCGTTCAGGCGGGACGGGATTCTCGAGGATATCTTTTAAATTGGCGCGCGCGCCGTAGAGTTTGAGTTCGCCGCGACTCGGATCGCCGAGTCCGGTTTTTTTGTCCCACGCCGGCGAGGCGTCGGTCGTCAGCATCAGCATGCCTTCGG
>CAZVDN010000435.1:0-2889 GCA_964625665.1 uncultured Streptomyces sp.
CTACGGCACTTTCCATCTCGACTGGCGCGGACAAGAGCCAGCTGGCGAAACGCCGTGGTTTTCGCTGCCGATGTTCAGCGAGGCGAACGGCCGCATCACCACGCGCATCTGCAGCCTGCCATATTACGATTCGGCCGCCCGTTTCGGCGAGCAATACAAGCCGACCGCCAAACAGCGCGAGGCGCTGGTGCTGGTGCAGGAGATCGCCAACCGTCCCGAAATCATGCTGTCGATGTCGTTCGAAGAGGGCGACATGCAGCTCATCAACAACCACATCATGCTGCATGCGCGCGAGGCCTACGTCGATTTCGACGAGCCCGGCCGCGAACGCCATCTGCTGCGCATGTGGATTGCGGTGGACGATGCGCACCGCCGCCCGCTGGCGCCGTCGCTGGCCGACCGTTACCGTGTCGTGCAGAACGGCGGCATTCCCTTCAACGCCGCGCACACGCCGGCGCACGCCGCGTCACAGAAGACCGGCTGATCAGGCGTGCGCGCCGCCCAGCGCGGCGGCCAGTTCCGGGTCGAGTTTGCCGTCGATCAGGATGTAGAGCATGCGCACCGGCTTGCCCGAGCGGTTGCTCCACGCGTGATTGGTGCCGCGCTGGATCACCACGTCGCCGGCCTTCAGGTTCACTTCGCTGTCGTCAAGCAGCATGGTGATTTCGCCTTCAAGCACCACGGCGTAATCGAGCGTTTCGGTGCGGTGCATCAGCGGATGGCGACCGCCGCGGCCGTGTGTTGAAGCCTTGGCATTGCCGACGCCGCCGAACAGCGCCTGCGACTGCGCCGGATCGAGATTGCGCACAAAGTCCGATTCGGGCGGCACGATTGAGATGCGGAAGGTCGTGCCGTTGGGTGCCGGATGCAGCGAGCGCGGCGTCAGCGTCGGGTCGCTTTCGTCCTTAGCGATCGGCACCGGCATGGCATTGGTCTTCCAGATGTCGGTCGAGACCAGCCCCGGCCATTGCGGCACCGTCTTGATGGCGTGCGCGTAATCGTCGGAGAGCACGACGGCCTTGCCGCCGGCGTCGTGGCCGGTGACGATTCTTCGGATGCGTGAATCCATGTCCTTTGTTCCTTTGTTGTTCAATCGGCGCGTATGCCGGCCGCTTTGACGACCTTGGCCCACATCGCAATTTCTTTTTTGATGAATACCGCGAGTTCTTCCGGTGTGCCACCGACGGTCTGCGCGCCGACGCCGGCAATGCGTTTTTTCACTTCGGGGATCTCCAGCGTGCGTGCGATTTCACGGTTCAGTTTGGTGATGATGGCCGCCGGTGTGCCGGCCGGCGCGACGACCGCCTGCCATTCGTAGAATTCGTAGCCGGGCAGGCCGCTTTCGGCAATCGCCGGCACTTCGGGCAATGACGGGTCGCGTTTCAGCGTGCTCACGCCGAGGCCGATCAGACGGCCCGAGCGCAGATGCTGGATCGACGCCGGCACCGTGGTGAAAATAATGGCGGTTTCGCCGCTCACCGCGGAAATCACCTGCGGCCCGCCGCCCTTGAACGCAATGTGCACGATGTCGGTGCCGGTCTGGTGCTTCAGCAATTCCATGGCCAGATGCCCGGCGCTGGCGTTGCCCGCCGAGCCGTAATTCAGCACGCCGGGTTTGGCGCGCGCCAGGGTGATCAGGTCTTTCACCGAACGCGCGGGCACCGACGGATGCACGGCCAGCACCATCGGCACCATTGCCACGAGGCTCACCGGGGCGAGGTCTTTTTCGCTGTCGAAAGGCATTTTTGCAATCAGCGATGGATTGACGCCGAAGGAGACATTGGCGACACCGAGCGTATAACCATCGGGCGCGGCCTTCGCGGCCTGATCCATGCCGATGGTGGCTGCGCCGCCGGGACGGTTGTCGATCACCACGGTCTGGCCGAGGTTTTCCGACAGATAGGGCACGAGGATGCGGAACACGACGTCAGTGCCGCCGCCGACCGCAAACGGAATGATGACGCGCACCGGGCGCGCCGGATAGTTCTGCGCTGACGCAGCGCCGGCCAGCAACAAGGCGGCATGCAGTGTCGTGAGGGCAATCCTGATGTTCTGCATGATGAAGTCCTCGCTAAAAATGTCAGGCGCGGCTGAATAATTCACCGCCGCCGGTAATTGCGCGCGTGTCCCCGGCCAGCCGCAGCATTTTCCACATCGACACGGATGTGGCGGTCAGCACCGGTTTGCCGAGTTTCTGTTCCAGCGGTTCGATAATTTCGAGCGTGCGGAAATTGGTGCAGCTGATGAAGATCGCCTGCGCCTGCGGGCGATCGACGGCGATTGCGAGATCGGCGACCTGCTGCGGCGTCACGCGGTCGGCGTGTTGCGGGCCGGCGGCGACTTTTGCGCTCGCCGAAAAGCCTTCGATGGCCTCGACGCTGAAGCCGGATTGTTCGAGGAAGCTGCGCAGATGATCGTTGAGCCATGGTTCGTAGGGCGAGGCCACGCTGACCTGCGCGGCACCCAAAGCACGCAATGCGTCGCAGGTCGCGGCAATGGTGGTGCCGCCGGGCGTGCCGGTTGCATCGGTGATGGCACGGATGATGTCCTGATCGGCGCCCGGGCCTTTGACCACGCCACCGGCGGTGCAGCCGAAAAAAATCACATCGACTTTGGCATGCGCCAGCAACTTCGCGGCTTCGGCGACCTGGGTGTCCATCCACAACAGGTTCTCGCGCGTGCCGACGGCAACACGCGTGCCGGTGGTGTGCGCGGAGATGCGCATGGTGTGGATCGACATTGCGCCGGCCGCCATGCGCTGCATTTCGAATTCCATGATGGAATTCAAAGACGGCACAATCAGGCCGAGTTTGGGACCGAAATGCGGTACGCGCGCCTCCATGTTCAGTCGGCGCGCGCGCCGGATTCGCGCACGACTTTGCCCCATTT
>CAZVDN010000436.1:0-2877 GCA_964625665.1 uncultured Streptomyces sp.
CTGCGCGCCGATGATGCCCGCTGCGCCCACGGTGTTTTCGACCAGCAACTGCTGCCCCATGTTGCGCGCCATCACCTGCGTCACCAGCCGCAGCGTCGTATCGCCGCCGCTGCCGGCCTGCACCGGCGAAATCACCAGCACCGGCTTGACCGGATAGGTTTGCGCCGCCGCCGGCGATGCAAACGCCACGGCAACCATCAATACGCCCATCATCGGGAACATCGCGCGCGACATCAGGGGTTGGCATCCACCAGTTGCATGGCGCGCACACCGATCTGCACGGTGAGCGCACCGGTCATCGGCAACACGCAGGAAATCGCTTCGAGGACCTGCAGACGTCCCATGCCGCAGCGATACGCGCGCCGGATATGCTGTGCCGCGAACTCGACCTCGCCGCGCGCGCAGAGTGCGGCCACGGCAATCAGCTCACGCGGGCCCGGGCCCAGCAACCCACCGCTTGCACCGTCAGGCAGCAGGCAATGATCGACCCAGAGCGCCGCGCGGCGCGCCAGTTCGCCGTCGAGCGCGGCGACATATTTCCACTCCGGCGTATTGAGCAGTCCGGCGTCAACGTTGCCGGCCGCGTCGCGCCCGAGTTGCAATTCCGGAAACGGCGTCAAGGTTTTCGGCGCGCCATCCGGCGGACGCTTGCCGAACGGGTAAGCCGGATCGTTCGCCGTCAATATGGCCAGCGTAACGTGCGCGATAGTGCTCCAGCCGACAATCGGCGCAATCGCGGTCGCCGCTTCGACCATCACGCGGTTGGTGACGCCGCGCGCCCACAGGCGGCGCACGTGGTTGGCGGCAAACCGATCGTCGCCCTTCGCGCACAACTGGCACAGCGCAATCAGTTCGCGCATGGTGCCGGAGAGGTTCTGCCCCGCGCCCTCTTCACCGGCATAGTGATGCATGTAGCCGGCGGTTTTCGAAATCAGGTCGTAGGTGCGCGGAGACTCCTGCGCGAGCAGCCGGAACTCATCGAAGATTTCACCGCGCCGGGCGATCGCCCGCGCGATGACGGCTTCGGCGCTCATGTCTTCTTCAGTCTCGTCGGCCCGTTGGTTGTTTTGCGCTGTCATTCTGTGTCCTCTAACGTGTATGCCCGTTGCCCGGGCTTTTGCACGGATTCTAGCGCATGCCCGCCGGCGCGCAGCCTGGTGATATCCGCGTCAAACCTTGCCGACTACTCCGCAGTAATGCCCACCTCGCGGATGACTTTGCCCCAGCGCGCCGTCTCCGCCCCCAGGAAAGCGGCAAATTCCCCGGGTGACGTCGGCGAGGCATCGGCACTGTTTTCTTCGAGACGGCGCTGCACGTCGGGCGTATTGAGCGCGCGCACCACCGTCTGATTGAGTTTGGCAATCACCGCGGCCGGCGTGCCGGCCGGCGCGAACATGCCATACCAGACCGTGACCTCATAGCCGGGCACCGATTCGGCAATCGTTGGCACCTCCGGAATCTGCACATGGCGCTTCATCGAGCCGATGCCCAGCGCGCGCACGCGGCCCGCCTTGATATGCGGCAGGCAACCGGGCAGGTTGTCGAACATGCTCGGAATTTGCGCGCCCAGCAGGTCGGCCAGCGCCGGCGCACTGCCTTTATAGGGCACGTGCGTGACGTCGATGCCGGCCATGCGCTTGAACAACTCCATGCCCAGGTGCGGCGCGGCGCCGACGCCGGAGGATCCGTAATTGATGCGCCCCGGGCTGGCTTTGGCCAGCGCGACGAATTCGGCGATCGATTTCGCCGGCAGCGACGGATGCACGACAAACACCACCGGCAGCTTCACCAGCAGTGAGACCGCGGAAAAATCCTTCAGCGGGTTGTAACTGAGGTTCTTGCGCAGCGCCGGATTGATCGCCTGCGTAATGCCGGCGTGAAACAGCGTATAGCCGTCGGGGGCCGCGCGCACCACGGTTTCCGCAGCCAAGGTGCCACCGGCGCCCGAGCGGTTGTCCACCACGACCTGCTGTGCGAGCAGCTCGCTCATTTTCACCGCCACCAGCCGCGCCACCAGATCGGTCGAACCGCCGGGCGCGAAGCCCACCACATAGCGGATCGGCTTGACCGGAAACGCCTGCGCCGCCGCCCCGCCGGCCTGCGCGCAGCAACAGGCCGCAGCCAGCGACAACAACGGAATTCGCTTCATCATCAATGAACGCATCACACCCGATCGCATGACCATGGCGCGCCGCCGGTCGCGCGCGCCTCCTGCGGTATTATAGAACCCGATGCCGCGCCCTCGCGGCGCACTTCCTTCACGCCATTCTTCACTGACAACCATGCCCCCGCCCTACGCACCCCTGCTTAAATATTTTCCCGAGAACTATCGCTGGTCGGCGGGGTTCGTCAACATGCTGAGCTCCGCGCCCTACGGCGGCGCCGAGATCGCCGAACTGCACAAGATCGGCACCCTGCTGCAGAACAAGGCGCTCGACGACGACGAAGCATGGTTCAGCGCGTGCGAAAAAATCGCCGATGAAGTGCGCGGCTTTGCCGAACAGCGCGCGCATAGCGGTCATCGCTTCTCGGCGGCACATGCCTATCTGCGCGCCACCAACTATTACCTCTTCGGCGAACGCTTCCGCACGCCCAAGGACGAACGCGGGTTGGCCGTCTATCGCACCGCAGTGAAGTGTTTTCACGAACACGCGCGCCTGACCGACACGCGCATCGAAATCGTCGAAGTGCCCTTCGTTGACGGCAGCCTGCCCGGCTACTTCGTGCACGCGCAAAACACCACCAGCAAGCGCCCGCCCTGCGTGGTCTTCTTCGACGGCCTCGATGTCACGAAAGAAACCCAGTACATGCGCGGCGTCACCGACCTGATCAAGCGCGGCATTTCCGTGCTGGTGATGGACGGCCCGGGCACCGGCG
>CAZVDN010000437.1:0-693 GCA_964625665.1 uncultured Streptomyces sp.
CGGTCGTGTCCTGCCGATTGATGAGGATCACTCAGGCGTGGCCCGCCGAAGAGCGCTGGGGCCGCTCAACGGGCTGTGCGCAGAAATCCTCAGCGGCACGCGAATCCGCCAAAAGCGGAGACTATTTGGCCGACCAGGTGGAGAACTGACTGTGCTTCTTGCGGAAAATCCGCACCACGGTGAATTTTGCCGCGAGGTCTTCTTGGAGAAAATTCCGCACCTGGACATTGCCCCAGCCGGCGCTGATGTATGCCTGCCGCAGGGTCGCCATCTCGCGATCGTCAAGATGACCGATCGCAAACGCGAGGGTATAAAAATAATCGTCGTCGGAACCATGCCGGTAATACTTCTCCTCGGATGAGCACAAAATCCGGTCGATATGCGAAACGATGACATCAACGAGATTGGAGCCGCTGACGTAGGCGTCCGTCGTAGTGGGCGAAACGGGCATGTGGGTTCCTTGCAATGTAGAGCAATCGGCCGTTCGCGCGGCCGGTGCCGGATGAATCATGAAAATGGAAAACTGAAACCACGCTTTCGCGTTCTGCCACTATATCGCCGGCCGGGCACGCGGACAATCGCGCGATGTTTTGTGCGGAGCATCAATTGGTTTACACTTGGCTTCCTTTTCGTCGAAACAGCCCACAGTCATGGCGCAATCGCAGCAACGGCGGATCGTCCTCGGCATCACCG
>CAZVDN010000437.1:703-2863 GCA_964625665.1 uncultured Streptomyces sp.
CGACGGTCTGAATTCATGGCACACACTTCCGCGAAACGTATCGTTCTCGGCATCACCGGCGGCATTGCGGCCTACAAGGCGGCCGAACTCGTGCGCCTGCTGGTCAAGGACGGCCACACGGTGCAGGTGGTAATGACAGAGGCCGCCTGCGGCTTCATCACGCCGGCGACGCTGCAGGCACTTTCGGGCCAACCGGTTTACACCGATCTCTGGGACGGCCGCGTCACCGACGGCATGGCGCATATCGCGCTGTCGCGCGGTGCCGATGCGATTGTGGTTGCGCCGGCCTCGGCGGACTTCATGGCCAAGGTCGCCAACGGCCTCGCCGACGATTTGCTCTCGACGCTCTGCCTCGCCCGCGAATGCCCGTTGATGCTGGCGCCGGCGATGAACCGCCAGATGTGGGAGAACAAGGCCACGCAGCGCAATGTCGCCACGCTCGCGCGCGACGGCGTCGCGCTGCTCGGCCCGGCCAGCGGCGAACAGGCCTGCGGCGAAACCGGGCTCGGCCGCATGCTCGAAGCCGATCAGATTTACGCGGAAATCCAGTCGCAGCTCGCACCGAAACTGCTCGCCGGCAAAACCGTGCTGATCACCGCCGGGCCGACTTTCGAAGCGCTCGATCCGGTGCGCGGCATCACCAACCGCAGTTCCGGCAAGATGGGGTATTCGATCGCGCGTGCCGCACTCGAAGCCGGCGCCAAAGTCACGCTGGTCTCGGGCCCCGTGCACCTCGATCCGCCGGTGTCGGCGCGCGTCGAACACGTGGACAGTGCAGCGGAAATGTTCGCTGCAGTGAAAAAACATGCAAAGGCCGCGGACATTTTCATCGGCGTGGCGGCGGTGGCCGATTACCGCCCGGAAAAAGTCAGCACGCAGAAGATCAAGAAAAAAGGCGGCGACATGCCGCTGCGGCTGGTGCAAAACCCGGACATCCTCGCCTGGGTTGCCGCGCAACCCAAGGCGCCCTTCACAGTCGGCTTCGCCGCCGAGAGCCAGAAGCTCAATGAATTTGCCGATGCCAAACGCCGTCGCAAGAAAGTGCGCCTGATGGTGGCCAACCTCGCGCAGCACGCGATCGGCTCCGACGAAAATGAAGTGACCCTGCTCGATGACGCCGGCCTGCACAAACTGCCGCGCGCGCCGAAGACCGTGGTGGCGCAGCAAATCGTCGCGCATATTGCCGCTCTGCTGGCGCCGCGCAAAAAATCCCGCAGTTAGGTTCTGTGATTGGTCATCCGCAGCACGACATAAATCCCTGCTCTGCGGCCCCTTTGTTTTTCTTGTTGCCTGGTTGAACTGTGAAAAAACTCGACGTCAAAATCCTCGATCTGCGCATGCGCGATCAACTGCCGCATTACGCCACACCGGGTTCGGCCGGGCTCGACCTGCGCGCCTGCATCGATAACCCCGTCACGCTCGCACCCGGCCAGACCGAACTGGTGCCGACCGGCATTGCCATTCATCTCGACGACCCCGGCTACGCTGCGATCATCCTGCCGCGCTCGGGCCTCGGCCATAAACACGGCATCGTGCTCGGCAATCTGGTCGGCCTGATCGATTCCGATTATCAGGGCCAGATTTTTGTTTCGACCTGGAACCGCGGCAACAGCGCTTTTGTGCTGAACCCGATGGAACGCCTCGCACAGCTCGTGGTGGTGCCGGTGGCGCAGGTTGAATTCAACGTCGTCGAAGACTTTGCCGCGAGTTCCCGCGGGGCCGGCGGCTTTGGCAGCACCGGCAAGCATTAGGCGCGCGGATTGAACGCCGCCGACCAACCCGCGCTGGTACTGTTTGCGCATGGCGCGCGCGATCCGCAATGGGCTGAACCCTTCAAGCGCATTCAGGCCGCAGTCCGCGCGCGGCGCAGCGGTGCCGTGGTTGAACTGGCTTTCCTCGAACTGATGCAGCCGGCGCTGGCCGACGCCATCAACAAACTCGTTGCCGACGGCCACCGCCGCATCACCGTTGCGCCGCTGTTCATGGCGCAGGGCGGACACCTGCGCAACGACCTGCCGAAGCTGCTCGACTCGATCCGCGCAGCGCATGCCGGCGTCGAAATCAGCGTGCTGCCGGCGGTGGGTGACGTCGAAACCATATTGAATGCAATCGCCGACTGGCTGGTCGGCGCCTTGCCGCACTGATGCGTTATTGCTGCGT
>CAZVDN010000438.1:0-2861 GCA_964625665.1 uncultured Streptomyces sp.
GGCGGCGGGCCGGGGTTGCCGTCCATTGTGCTGGCGGCGGTGGCCGGGTCGCTGCTCGGCGACCTCATCTGGTATATCGCCGGGCGCATCTACGGCTTTCGCGTATTGCAACTGCTGTGCCGCATTTCGATTTCGCCGGATTCCTGCGTGCGCCAGACCGAAACGCGTTTCACGCGCTGGGGCGCGCCGTCGCTGGTGCTCGCCAAGTTCGTGCCGGGATTCGCGACCGTGGCGCCGCCGGTGGCCGGCGCATTGCAACGGCCGCTGGGGCCGTTCCTCGCCTACAGCACGATCGGTGCCGCGCTCTATGCCGCGGCGGCGGCCGGGGCTGGCGTGTTTTTCTATCGCGAAATCGACTGGCTGATCGGCCGGCTCGAGGCGATGGGCATTTACGCGCTGATCGCCATCGGCCTCGCGCTGGGCCTATACATCGCGTTCAAATGGTGGGACCGCAAGCGTTTTTTCAAGGCACTGCGCATGGCGCGCCTGCCGGTGCCGGAGCTGCGCAGCCTGATGGATGCGGGGCACAACCCGCTGGTGGTCGATGTGCGGTCGGCGAGCGCGCGTTCGCTGGATCCGCGGCGCATCCCGGGGGCGGTCGCCGTCGACATCGAAAAAATCGACGAGCACCTGTCCGGACTGCCGCCCGACCGCGATATCATTCTCTACTGTGCCTGACCGAACGAAGCCAGCGCGGCGCGTGTCGCCCGCCTGCTGATGGACCGGGGCTATATGCGGGTGAGGCCGCTGGCCGGCGGTCTGGACGCCTGGATCGAAGCCGGTTATCACTATGATGAAGACGGCGGCGGGAGTGACCGCCCAGTTTACGGCGACAGCATTTAACATTGATCGCGGCAATCGCGCCGCGGCAGGAGGACGCAATGAAGCAGTTCAAACAGGCCCTCGAACAGTACGGCCCGCTCGTCGCGCGCGTGCTGCTGGCCCAGGTGTTCATCGTCTCGGGGTTCGGCAAGCTGAAGGCTTTCGCCGCGACCGCCTCGTTCATGGCCAACCTCGGCATTCAGGCGCCGCAGGCCATGCTGGTGCTGACCATTGCCCTCGAACTCGGCGGCGGCCTGCTGCTGGTGCTCGGCTGGCAGGCGCGCTGGCTGGCGCTCGCGTTCATGGGCTTCACGTTTCTGACGGCGGTCGTCGTGCACCCGTTCTGGAGCGCCGAGGCGCAGAGCGTCGGCGGCCAGCTCAACAATTTCATGAAGAACCTCGCCATCATGGGCGGCATGCTCTACGTCGTCATCCACGGCCCCGGCCCGCTGAGCCTCGGCCGCGACAGTTGGGACGACAACGCCGCGCCGCAGAAGAAAAAGCGCTGACGCAGGCCTTACGCAGCAGCGCCATCCGCACGTCAATGCCACAGGAGAGAAGCATGCTGGAAAAGAACGCCATTACCGCGACACCCATTCACGATCTGCTGAACCGCCGCTGGAGCCCGCGCGCCTTCGACAAATCCAAAGCCGTCAGCCGCGCGCAGATCAACGCGCTGATCGAGGCCGCGCGCTGGGCGCCGTCGTGCAACGGTGACGAACCGTGGCGTTACCTCGTCTGGAACCGCGCCGAGGATCAAGCCGGCTGGCAGAAGGCCTTCGAGTGCCTCGGCGAGGGCAACCGCAAATGGTGCGAAAACGTGCCGGTATTGATGTTGTCCTGCGCCGGCAGCGTCTTCAGCCATAACGGCAAACCGAATCGTTTCACCCAGCACGACACCGGCATGGCGAGTGTCAGCCTCTCGCTGCAGGCGGTGGCACTGGGCCTTGCCGCGCACCAGATGGGCGGCTTCGATGCCGAAAAAGCCCGCGCCGCGTTTTCAATTCCGGCCGAATACACGCCGATGGCGATGATCGCGGTCGGCTATCAGGCCGACCCCTCGGTGCTGCCCGACGACGTGAAGGTCAAGGAACTCACGCCGCGCAAACGCCGGCCGATCGGCGAATGCTTTTTCGCCGGCGACTGGGGCAAGCCCTACGGCGGCTGAAGATTCAATCCGCCGCGCAGCGCAGCGCGCGGCGGACGCACTACAATCATAAAAAAAGCGGCCGAAGAGCCGTTCCCACAATCCGGAGGAGGTATCAACCATGGCACAGTGGCAGATAGGCGCGCGCGCGGGCGTGCGCAGGATGACCCGCACGAAAACGATTTGTCAGGCATTGCTGGGCGCGGCACTGGTGTTCCCGGTGTCGCTCTCGCTGGCGCAGACACCACCGCCCGGGCTTTATCCGCCGGCGCCGCAGGTCAAGAAGGACGGCACCGCACTGAGGATCGAGGACTACGCGAGCCTGCCGTTCTCGAGCCTGCGCCTCGAAGGACCGTATCCGCCGAAATTCGAGCCGCGCGGCCAGCTCGGCAAATCGAACATGCTGATCTCCGAACCGGCCGGCGCACCGCAGGCCGCCGCGCGCCTGTTCGTCGTCGAGCAGAACGGCATTCTTTATCTGATGGACAAAAAGTCGCGCGCCTTCACGCCCTATATCGATTTCGGCAGGATCTACGCGCGCTTCAATACCGACCCCAACCTCGGCATGGGTGTGGTGTCGATGGCTTTCGACCCGGAATACGCGAAGAACGGCAAGTTCTACACGGTGCACACCGAAAACCCGCGGCGCACCGGCGACCCGCAGCCGCCAAGCAATGCGGCAATGCCGGCGCTCGATCTGTCGCAGCACAAGGTCACGCCGCAGTTCACGGTGCCGGCCGGTGTGACGCTCTATGAATCCATCGTCACCGAATGGCGCGACACCAACATCGGCAACAGCACGTTCGAAGGCACGGCGCGCGAACTCATGCGCATCGGCACCAACTTCGCGCGCCATCCGGTTGGCGATCTGTTGTTCAATCCGCTGGCGCGG
>CAZVDN010000439.1:0-2855 GCA_964625665.1 uncultured Streptomyces sp.
GCGTCAAATGTATCGAATTCGGTTTCGTTTCTGAATAGATCAATATGAACCACGGTTCGTCTCCGGAAAATCGGGTGCGGGGACACCTGAAGTGAACAATTTAATGCAGTTGCGTTACCGTTTCGTGACAACTTCAGCGGCGCGGCAGTCGCGGGCGGTTGATTGCATCTGCAGGTGAATGACCGCGCAACACCGCGATGATGTTGTCTGCGGCGCGGTGTTCGATGGCCCTGCGTACATTGGTGACTGCGGACCCCAGATGCGGGGTAAACAGCGTATTTGGTCGTTTGCGCAATCGCACCGGCACCGCACGTGGCCGCGGGTTGAGTGCCCAGTCCTCAAAACCGAAAACGTCTGCGGCGTATCCGGCCAGAATGCCGCCGGCCAGTGCTTCGGCCACTGCCTGTTCATCGACGACCGAACCGCGCCCGACGTTGATCATCAGTTGCCCCCTCTTGCAATGGGCGAGCGTGTCAGCAGCAATCATGTGGAGTGTGCCGGGCGTCAGCGGCGCAGCGACGAATACATAGTCGGCGTTTGAAAGCGCTTTGCGCAGCGAGACCATTTCGATGCTGCGCGAGCGGGCCACGGGATCGACGCCGATCAGTCGTCCGCACCCAAACCCCTTCAGTCTGGCGGCGATGGCTTTGCCGACCTTTCCCAGCCCGATGATGGCGACGGTGGACCCGGCAAGACCTGTGCCGTAGAGGCGCGGGCGCCAGCCGCTGAATTGGCCGCTGCGGACCTGTGTATCGCCGGCCATGACATTGCGCGCAAGTCCGATCGCCAGGCCGACAGCCAATTCCGCAGTCGGTTCGGTCAACAGATCGGGTACGATTGTCAGCCAGACTCCGGCCTCTGTGCAGGCGGCGACGTCATAGCTGTCAAAGCCCTTCAGCGCACAGGCGACGACGCGCAACTTCGGGGCTGCCTGCAGAACGCCGGCGCCGACACAATCAGTCATGAAGCCCATCATCGCATCGGCGTCGCGCAGATTTTTCGCGAGTTGCGCAGGCGTCCATGGCTCGCTCCGGGGATTCATCACGACGGTGCCGGATTTTCCGAGGCGTGCCAGGACATCCTGATGGACCGGATTGGTGACGACGATTTTCAGCGGGCTTTTTTTCATTTGAGATGCTTTCGCAGGCGCGCGCCGATCGCATCGACGACGACTACGCAGGCCAGTATGGTCAGGAGGATTGCGGAAACTTCGTCATATTTGATCAGGCGCAGCGCTGCCATCAGTTCAAAACCGATGCCGCCGGCGCCGACGATGCCCAGCACGGCCGAAGCACGGAAGTGGTATTCCCAGCGGTAGATCGTGATGTCCGCCAATTGGGGAAACACCTGCGGCAGCACCGCATGGGTAATCACCTGGAAGCGCCCCGCGCCTGCGGCACTGGCGGCTTCGAGCGGCTTGGGGTCGACGTGCTCGATGGCCTCGGCATAGAATTTTGCAACCATGCCCACCGAGTGCACGGCAAGCGCCAGCACGCCGGGCAGTGCACCGAAACCGACGGCGGCGACAAACAGCACGCCGAGTATGATTTCCGGCACTGAACGCAGCGCGGCAAGGATGGTGCGCACACCACTCGAAACCGCGGCCGACGGCGCAGTGTTGGGTGCGGCCAGCACGGCCAGCGGCAGGGAGATCAGCACTGCCAGCACCGTGCCCGCAATCGACATGGCGAGCGTGTCCAGCAAAGGCTTCATCCAGCTTTTCCAGCGCGTAAAGTCCGGCGGCACCATTTCGGAGCCGAGCTGGGCGATTGCCGGCAGGCCATCGATAAAACGCGCCGCATCGAAAAAGCCGGTGATGGCGAGCGCAGCAATACACACCGCAAGGAGGAAGGCGATCAATCGTGCCCGCCGGCCGCCTTCGCGATCCGCAGACTCGAGAATGGTGGCGTAGCGAAGTGCGACGGGTGTCATTTCATTTTCGCCAGGTCGAGTTTCAGCACCGAAGCCGTGTCGCGCAGCACGTCATAGGCTTTGTCGTTGGTAGCGGCGAAGGCCTCGACACGAAACGATTTGAGGACTTCCTTGTCGGTCAGCGTGAGAAAGGCGTTGCGGATCGCCTGTTTGAGCTGGGGCGCCAGATTGCCCTGCATGGTCAGCGGATAGTTGGGAATCGGTGCGGTCATTTCCAATTGCAGAATGCGCGACGCGTCGATCGTTTTGCGCTCAATCAGGCTGCGCAGGATCTGTTCGGACAGTGCGCCTGCAGGCACCTGACCGGCCTGAACGGCGCGGGCAACTGCGTCATGCGTGCCGAGGTGCACGACCTTGTAGTCCTTGTCGCCTTCCAGTCCTTTGCCCAGCAGAAACGCGCGCGGTGCAAGGTGACTGGACGTAGATGCCTGATCACCGAAACCGAACGCTTTGCCGCGGATATCGGCAATCGATTTCACCGGGCCGCCGGCGGTGGCGATCAGCACCGAATTGTAGGTCGGCGCGCCTTTTTCAACGCCCACGGCAAAGGGTTCGATTTCCGGCGCGCGCGATTTCGCCAATACATAGGAAAACGGCCCGAAATAGGCGATTTCGATGCGGCCGAAGCGCATTGCTTCAATCATCGATGAATAATCCGTGGTGACGATGATTTCGATTTCCTTTTTGAGGGTCGTTTCCAGATAGTGTTTGAGCGGCTGTGCATTTTGAATCAGCGTTGCCGCATTTTCGTCTGGCAACAGGGCTACCCGCAGCTTTGCGGGATCGCGGTTCTGTGCGGCAGCCGGGCCTTGCAGCAACAGCGAAACGGCGGCAGCGGCAAAAGCGGCAATCAGGGAACGTCGTTTCATGCGGGAACTCCTTCAGAGGTGTGGTGGGATATGCGGGCAGGCGCCGGGGATTCG
>CAZVDN010000440.1:0-2840 GCA_964625665.1 uncultured Streptomyces sp.
TGTTGTTTCCCCCTCGAGAAATTGACGCAAAACCTGCCGCGGCTTTTTATTGAACCGGCCGCGTGCGTCACGCGGCCGTCTGCGGATTTATTGCGGCTCGAACACCGGGAGTGTAACCGACTCCGAGAGCTTGCGGAATGCCACTTTCAGCGGCATGCCGATCTGCGCCGCCTCGGGCGCGCAGCCCCTGAGGTTACTCATCAGGCGCGGCCCCTCGTCGAGTTCGACCACCGCCACGACATAGGGCACTTCCTCGGCAAAGGCCTTGCTCGGCGCGCGGTGCACCACGGTATAGGAATACAGTTTGCCGCGCCCGCTGACCTCGACCCATTCGAGTTTGGCCGAACTGCAGTGCGGGCACAGCGGATGCGGATAAAAATGATATTTGCCGCAGTCATTGCAGCGCGGCATGACAAAACGCCCTTCGTGCGCCGCCGCCCAGTAGGGGCCGGTGGCCGCATCAGGCGTGGGCATCGGGCGTTCGATGATTTCGCTCATCTCTTTTTCCTTTGCTTTTCAGATGCCGAGCAGCAGCGTGCAATGAATGCTGATGACACCGCCGTTGCCGTGCACCAGCGCGACCTCGGCGTCCTTGACCTGGCGTGCACCGGCCTCGCCACGCACCTGGCGCACCGCTTCGACGACGTGAAAGAAACCGCCGCCCAACCCGGGATGACCGCCCGAGAGCAGGCCGCCGTGCGTGGTGATCGGCAGTTCACCGCCAAGACCGATGCGGCCGTTCTCAACAAACGCACCGCCCTCGCCCTTTTTGCAGAAGCCGAGGTCTTCGAGCTCAACAATCACGGTAATCGTGAAGCAGTCGTAAATCTGCGCGACATCGACATCGGCCGGCGTGAGGCCCGCAGTGCGGAAAGCATCGCGCCCGGAATCCACCGCGCCGGTAGTCGTCAGTTCGGTATCACCGATATGACTGTGGCGCAGGCCGTAGCCCTGCCCGAGCAGATGCACAGGCTTTTTCGCCAGATCGCGTGCGCGTTCGGCGCTGGTGACGATGCAGGCCGCCGCGCCGTCGGAAACGATCGCGCAATCGAAGATGTGCAGCGGCGAGGTGATCATGCGCGACTTCAGCACGTCGTCCACCGTGATCAGCTCGCGCTTGTGCGCATTCGGATTGAGGCTGGCGTGTTTGCGGATGGTCACCGCGACTTCGGCGAGTTGCTCCGGTTTGGTGCCGTATTCGTGCATGTGGCGCTGCGCAACCAGCGCGTAGAGCGAAGGCACCAGCGGCCCGTAGGGCACTTCGAACTGCGGGTGCGCGCTGCCGCCCTCGGCCATGCTCTTCACCGCCTTGGCGCGCGAGCCGTGCGAGAGCAGGTTCTGCCCGGCGACGCACAACACGGTCGAACACTGTCCCGAGGCAATCGCCATCGCCGCTTGATGGATCATGCCGCAGCCCGAGGCGCCGGCGAGATCGACGGTCGAGAGAAACTTCGCCTTGACGCCGAGGTGGTGTGCCACCACGCCGCAGGGCATGTTCCAGTGTTCGACGCGCACCGGCGTGGTCAACAGACCGTCGATGTCGGACATTTTGAGGCCGGCATCAGCCAGCGCCGCCTGCGCGGCATCGGCCTGCAGTTGCAGCGCCGAACGGTCGGGCACGCTGCCGACACGCGATTCGCCGATGCCGACAATCGCTGCTTGCACTTTGCTCATTATGTATATCGTCCTTGCTCAGTCACCAATATCTACGCCGCGCAGCAGATCGCGCGCGATAACGATTTTCTGGATCTCCGAGGCCCCCTCGCCGACACGATAGTGGCGCACGTCGCGATAGAAGCGTTCGACCGGGAAGCCGCGGATCACACCCATGCCGCCGTGGATCTGCACCGCGCGGTCGGCGACGCGGCCGACCATTTCGGAACAGAACAGCTTGCACATCGAACCTGCGGAACCGATGTTCTTGCCCGCCTCAAGCGGCCGGCGGCGATGTCGGTCGCCGATTCAACCAGCATCCACTGGATAGCCTGGCGTTCGGCCAGCAGTTTGCCGAAGGTCTTGCGCACCTTGACGTGTTCGGTCGCCATGTCGAGCAGGCTTTCTGCCGCGCCGACGCAGGAGCACGACACCGAGAGGCGGCCGTCGTTGAGCGACTTCATCGCCACCTTGAAACCGGAACCGACTTCGCCGACCACCGCCGACTCCGGCAGTTCGCAATCGGTGAACGTCAGTTCAGCGAGTTTGATCGCATCGGTGGCAATCGTCGTATCGACGCGCGTGACTTCAAAGCCGGGCATGCCCTTCTCGACCAGAAACGCGGTGATACCGCCGCGCGCGCGTTTGACCGGATCGGTCACTGCCATCACCATGATGACGTCGGCGACATGGCCGCCGCTGATGTAGTGCTTGCGGCCGTTGAGGATCCACTTGTCGCCGCGCTTCTCGGCGTGGGTGCGCATGCCGGCCGCGTCCGAACCGCCCTCGGGCTCGGTCAGCGCAAAACCCGATTTCAGTTTGCCGGCGGCAAACCCGCGCAGAAACTTTTCTTTCTGCTCGGGCGTGCCGTGGCGGTTGATTGCCATCGGCGTCATGCCGCTCGAGTAGTTGGCGGCAATCGTGAAGGCGCGGTGCAGGCGGCTGAATTCCTCGAGCGCGATGCAATACTGGAACAGGCTCAAGCCGCCGCCGCCGTATTCGGTCGGCAGACGCATGCCGCAGTAACCGTTCTTCTGCAGCACATCGATACAGCCCTGCGGAATTTCACCGCTCTTGTCGATTTCCTGCGCCCACGGCGTCAGCTCTTTCGCCACGAATTTGCGTACCGCTTCGCGCATGGCGCGCAGTTCGTCGCTGAGTTCCACATCCATTGCCAGTGTTTCCAT
>CAZVDN010000441.1:0-433 GCA_964625665.1 uncultured Streptomyces sp.
ACGGTGAAGTAACGCCGCTGGCTGATGGTTATGTCAGTTTGGCCCGACTGAATATCGCGGTGCCGCCGACCGTCAGCGAACCCTTGTCCGGCAATAGTGTGGCGGAGGCGTTGCGTGCCTATATCGCGCAGCCCGTGCTCAAGCAGCTTGATGCCGGACAGTCGAACTGGCTCGCGGAATTCCGGCGCGTTTCGACGCTGTTCGTGCGCGTGTCGGGAATCGACTACCGGACGGACGACGCCCTGGCGCGCCTCGATGCCGTGACCCGCGCGGTGCAGGCGGCCGTGGCACGCAACGAAGGCACTTTTCATCGCGTGATTGTCGACGACAAGGGCACCAACATGCTCTGTGTCTGGGGTATACCCGGCTGTTCGCATGAAGACGACGCGGCGCGCGCGTTGGCGACAGCGCTGGCGCTGCCCGATGAATTGCG
>CAZVDN010000441.1:443-2821 GCA_964625665.1 uncultured Streptomyces sp.
CCGGCGCTTCGAATATACGGTGGTCGGCGATACGGTCAATCTGGCCGCGCGCCTGATGGTGGCGGCCGGCGAGGGCATTCTGTGCGACGTCGCGACCGGCGATGCTGCGGCCGGCGGCTTTGAATTTGAATCGTTGCCGCCGATCGAAGTCAAAGGCCGCGCTGGCGCGCTGCCGGTGCTGCGGCCGCGCGCGCGGCTGCGCAATGCTGCCGCGGGGGCGACGCGCGTGCGCGCCCATGCGAACTTTTTCGGCCGGCGCGCCGCGCTCGACCGTCTGCGCACGTGCATGGAGTCGATGCGTGAAGGCAACCCCGCACTGGTGATGGTCGAAGGCGAGCCCGGTGTCGGCAAATCTCAGCTGGTGGCCGAATTCCAGCGCGCCATCGCTGCAGAGGGCACGACCTTTCTGCTCGGTCACGCTGACGCCATTGAACACGGCACGACCTATTTCATCTGGCGCGAGGTGTTGCGCCAGATCCTCAATGCCGCGGCCGGTCGCAGTGTCGATGCGCAGCGCCGCTATCTTGAAACGATGTTTGCACGCGAGCGCGGGCTGGCGGGCTGGCTGCCGCTGATCAATGATGTGCTGCCGCTCGGCTTTGCGGAATCGGCAGCGCTGCGCGGCATGAGCGAGCAGGCGCGCGCGGAGAGCACCCTGAAGGTGCTGTTACATCTGCTGCATTGCGCGATCGAGGCGCGGCGCGTGGTCCTGGTGCTCGAAGATGCGCACTGGATGGATTCGATCTCGTGGACCCTGGCAGCGCGCCTTCTGCAGCGTGAGCCCGGCCTGCTGCTGGTGCTGGTGATGCGCAGCGGCCATGCACCGGAAAGTGCCGACGGTCGTGAGCTGCTGGCGCAGACCGCGGCCCAGCGCATCAGCCTGGCGTCGTTCTCGCGCGAGGATACGGCGACGCTGGTCTGCGACCGGCTGCGCGTCAGCACCGTGCCGGATGAGTTGATCACGCTGATTTTCGAGCGCACGGACGGTCATCCGCTGTTCAGCGAAGAACTTGCCTATGCCCTGCGCGATTCGGGCTATCTGCTGATGCGCAACGGCGAATGCCTGCTGGCCGGCGATGCGGCGCGCATCGATGCACCGAAAATGCCGGAAACGGTTGAAGGCATCATCGCCAGCCGCGTTGACCGGCTGGCGGCCGATGAACAGCTGACACTGAAAATCGCCAGCGTGCTCGGCCGCAACTTTACGCAGGGTGCGTTGTGCGCGGTGCATCCGTTGCAGAACGATGTGGCAGTGGTGGCGCGCCAGCTCGAACGCTTTGTTGAACTCGATCTCCTGCATCCGCTGGAATCCGGCAGCGCCAGTGACTTTCAGTTCAAGCACATCATTACCCAGGAAGTGACGTATGGACTGTTGTCTTTTGCGCAGCGCCGCGATCTGCATCGCGCCGCCGGCGGCTGGCTCGAGCGCACGCACGCCGGCGCGCTGAACGAGGTCTATCCGCTGCTCGCCCACCACTGGTCACGGGCGGGGGATGCGGCGCGCGGATTCGATTATCTGCACAAGGCCGGCGAGCAGGCCTTCCGCCGTTATGCCAATCGCGAGGCCGCCGATTTTCTGGAAGAAGCGCGCGCAGTGAAGTTTGCGCCGGAGGCGCTGCCGCCAATCGAGGAGCGCGCCAGTTGCGAGCGGCTGCTCGGGTTCTCATGGCTCTGGCTCGGCCATATTGAACGCAGCGTGCCGCATATCCATCACAGTCTGGAGATGCTCGGTTACCGGATTCCGACTTCGCGCTTCAAACTGGCGCTGGGAAACTGCTGGCAGTTGATGCTGGCGGTGCGCAATCATTTTCTCAACCGCCGTTTCACCGCGCGCGAGGCCACTGGGCCTGCCGCGCGCAGCGAGATCGTCGAGAGCCTGATCCGTTACACCCACATCGCATGGTTTCGCGCCGATGCGGCGCTGAACGTGCATATTGCGCTGCGTATTCTTAACATGGCCGAGCGCATGCAGCATTCGGGCGAGACGGCGCTGATTTATTCGGTGCTGACGTCGATTGCCGGCGCGATTCCGGCACACGGTCTGGCGCGGCGCTATCGCGACCTGGCGCTTGAGGCGGCTGCATTGGCCGGCGACCGCGGCATCCGTTCGCAGGTTTTGCTCTTTGTTTCCCTCTATCAGGGCGGACTCGGCGACTGGGCTGGCTGCATTGAGCGGGTGGCGCAGGCCGAACAATTCGCGCGCGAAATCGGCGACGTGCGGCGTGCCGAGGAATGCATGGTCATTTCCGGGTATTTGCGTTTGCATACGGGCGACCTCGCCGGCGCACAGCAGTTTTATGAATCGGCGGCGCAGTCGGCGCGCCGCCGCGGTGATCGCCAGACCACGAGCTGGGGGCTGCTGGGGAACGCGCGCATGA
>CAZVDN010000442.1:0-2817 GCA_964625665.1 uncultured Streptomyces sp.
GTCGGGCTGGCCATTTATTTCTGGGGCCCCTTGATCGATGCCAAATGGGGCCTTACCGACGATCACGAAATCGTGCATTTCATCGGGCGGCATGAACGCCTGCCGGCCGCGGACATCATCGCAACACTTAAGCAGACCGAAATCAACAGCGCATCGACCCAGGCACGGTTCAGGCCGGGCTATTACACGCTGCGGGCGCTGGAATCGGCCGCGTGGGGCAAAAATCCTGCCCTGTGGTACACGTTCCGCATCGGCATTGCCGTATTGCTGGGCATAACACTCGCGCATTTTTGCACTGCATTTGCCGGCCCGGTGTTGACCGCGGGATTTCTCGTTTTCGCCCTGTCCCAGCCCTATTGGCGCGACATCTTTGCCCGCGCCGGTCCCGCCGAGACCTATGCCGTGCTGGGCCTATGCCTGATGGCATTGGGATGGGGAGCCGCATCGCGTTCATATATCGGTATCGGGCGGGTGTTCTGCATTGGCCTCGGCATACTGATCGCCGCCGGCAGCAAGGAGAATTTCCTGATCGCCGGCGCCCTGCCGCTCTGGTTGCTGTTCACCCGGCGGGTCAGCATATCGTTGGCATCCCGCCTGCTTTGCGCGGGGGTGCTGGGCTACCTGTTCTGGATCGCATCGACCGTACTCAACCGCCTGCTGCAAAACGGCGCCGATATCTATGCCAACGATATTTCAGTGGCCTACCGGCTGAAACTGGCGGGTGGGTTCATGTCCCAGCCTGTCGTGATCATCTGGATCTGCGCCATCGCCACTTTGCTTGCTGTCGGGTTCCGGGGCCGGAGAAGGCCGGCGCCCGGTGGGGCCGATCCGGCAAAGGTCGTTTTTACTGCAACACACCGCGGATACCCGCTGGCGCTCGGCACACTGCTGCTGGTCTATGCCGCGCAATTTGTCTTTTACGCGGGAAAATGGCCGGATGGCGCTGACGCCCGCTATCTTTTCCCGGGGATGCTGGCGGCCCATCTGGCCTTGCTGGTCGGCGCCTCGGCTGCAATACGGTTCCTCGGTTTCGCGCCCGGGTTGCGCCAGTGGCGCACTCCCTGCGAACTTCTCCTCGCATTGGCGTTCGTAATACCGGTCTGCGACGGTATTGTGACAAACCGGATCGGCGCCATCGAAACCGTGCGCTTTACCCGGGAACTCGAACGCAAGTTCGGAATTGTCACGCGCGAACTGCGCGGCCTGCCGGGCACGGTGGTAGTGATCAATTCGCACGACCTGTGGGACTATGAACGCGCAGTTGCAGTCGCCCGTTTCCTCAAGGCCGAAGGACTCGACAATCCGGTCGCAGTACGCCTCAACGGCTACTCGTCCGCGGACCGACTGCCCGGTTCGTTTGAAAAGCGCGTCGCGCAACTTATGGAGCAACTGGCCCGCGGCGATCACGGGGGCACTACTGTTCCGTTCGGCGAAGCCGTTCTGACTGATTGTTATTCGATCGGCCTCAGCGGCCCGGCGTTGGTTACATGCCGGGGCGGCACACAACTCTGGCCCAACTGAACAATTTCACTGGCGCTGGCCGGGCCGGAACCTGCCTCGAATTCTGGGTTTCGCACCTAACGCCGGGAATGGACTCGAAATTCCCCTTTTTTCCGCGGACCCCGCGCCGCCCAGTACGCTAATGTGTCGTTCTGGCGACGAGCGAATTGGCATCGGGCAGGCAGGAGCACGACCGTGGGTTTCTGGGGCAAAAAAAAGAATTTCGAGCGCATTACTGTGGATGCGCTGCAACCGGGCATGCACGTGTCGCTGGCCGAGCGCTGGCTCGATCATCCGTTTCTGCTCAACGAATTCACGCTGGAAAGTGAAGAACAGATCCGCATCATCATCGGTCTGGGCATGACCAGCGTGCTGTGGTGCAGGGAAGCCTCCGACAAAGGGCCGCGCGAAGTCGATCCGCAGCGCCCGCGCGGCCCCGCCTGGACCGACCTGGTCACTCAAGCACGCACACTGCGCGAAGAACGGCGCGTCAAGAACGACCGTTCCCGCGAGCGCACCGTCAGCGCCGCCAAAGCCTACGCCACCGCCAGCACCGAACTGCGCAGCGCGTTTTCGATGGCCTATTCGTCGCCGCAGACCGCAGTGAAAAAAGCACTCGGCATCGTTGCCGATGTCGCTGACGCATTCAATTCAGACCAGGAAATCAGCATCGTTCTGCTCACCGACCGCCTGGCCGGCAGCAGCATTCACACGCATTCGATCAACGTCATGCTGCTGTCGCTGCTGGTTGCCAAGGCGCAGGGCATCGACGGTCAGGGGCTCAACGAGGTCGGCCTCGGCGCGCTTTTTCACGACATCGGCATGCTCAAGGTGCCGGATGCCATCCGCATGAAACCCGAAGACGAATGGACGCGTGCCGACCACGATTTCATGCGCATGCACACCGATCTGGGCACCAAGATGACGCTCAATCTGCCGGAATTCAACACGACTTCGCGTGCCGTGGTCGCCATGCATCATGAGAATTTCGACGGTAGCGGTTACCCGTTCAAGCTGGCCGGCGAAAAAATCCCGCCCGCCGTGCGTTTCGTCTCCGTCGCCGACCGCTACGATGAGTTGTGCAATCCCCTGCGTGTGCTTGACGGCATACCGCCGGCACAGGCGCTCTCGCGCATGTTCAAGATCGAAGGGAAAAATCATGATCCGGCGGCACTGGCCAGCCTGATTAAATGCATGGGCGTTTATCCGCCGGGTTCGCTGGTCGAACTGTCAAACGGGGCGGTCGGTCTGGTGACCAGCGTCAACCGCGAAAACACCCTGCGTCCCCTGGTGACACTCTGGCAGGAAGACTGCAAG
>CAZVDN010000443.1:0-2803 GCA_964625665.1 uncultured Streptomyces sp.
GATTTGTATTCCCAGGCGCAGTGCACATGCGTCATGGTGCTCAATCCGGTTTCGATGCGCGTGATGTCATCGGCCTTCAGCTTGTTGTCGCGCATGATCTGCCGGAGACCGTCGAGCGCGCTCTGGATGCTCGCCACCGACGAAAACAGCTTGTAACCGACGTTGAGCGTTTCCCATTCGCTGCCGAGGCCACCGGTGATTTTCGGCGTGTCGTGTTTGTCGCTGAGCGTGGACAGAAATCCGCCGAAGTCGGCTTCGACCACGTTCTTGATGCCGGTGAACCCGCGCCGCGCCAGCAAGGCGCCGTAGACGCCGCTTTGCGCCGCGCGGCCGGAATGCATGCGCTTGACCATGGCGCCTTCCTGCGCCGACATCAGGCCCGAGCACTGCGTGGCGGCGATGCCGAGCGCATCCTGCGTCTGGTCGGCATTCAGGCGCAGCATGTTCGCCGCGCTCGCGCCCGAGACGAAAGTCCCCGAGGTGCCCTGCGGATGCCAGCCGCGGAAAAACAGTCCCATGGTGGCCGCCATGCCGACGCGCGTGCCGACTTCATAGCCGGCGACCATCGACGTGATCACATCGCGGCCGCTGCGGCCGCCCTCGGCCTCGGCGCAGGCCAGCGCCACCGGCAGACAGATCGAACCCGGGTGAAACAGCGAGGCCTTGTGCATGTCGTCACTCTCGAAGGCGTGGCCGGCGGTGCTGTTGACCAGCACGGCCTGCGAGGCCGACGACTTGAAACCGCCGCCGAACACCGTCGAGCGCGCCGCACCGCCCTCGTCCTTCACCATGTCCATCAGCTTCTTCGTCCACGGCAGCGTCGCGCCATAAAGACAGCAACCGATCGAATCGAGCGCCAGCACCTTGGCATGCGCCACCACCGCCGGCGGCAAATCGGAAAATTTAAGCCCGGCGGTAAATTCGGCGAGTTTGCGCGTCGCGTCGGGCGCGAGTTGAGACAGCTTGGGACCGGCGGTTTCCATTGAAGCTCCTGTGTATGACGAACATGTCCGCAGGAACTGCGGCATGCTCTGTTGTTATCTGTTGGTTGGTTTCGCCGGAACAGTGCGGACAAACCGGCCATTCGGCTATTGCGGCGAACCCCGATGATACGACAGCTTGCGGCCATGCCGGAAGGACACCGCGGCGGGCGCCTATAATCATTACCCGTCATAACAGATCACCGGAACCGGGCCATGCCGGCAAAACCCCGTCGCCCCGCGCGCCGTTCGCAATCCCGAAGCGCCGGCGGCCGGTTGCTGAACCTCGGGCCGACGTCGTCGCGATGGCTGGCTGCTGTCGGCATTCACGACCGCCGCGACCTCGAGACCGTCGGCGTGATCAACGCCTACAACCTGTGCAAGGCGCACGGCTATAATGTGTCGCTCGATTTGTTGTGGGCCCTGCAGGCCGCGCTGATGGACATCAAGTGGACGCAGCTGCCCGCCGACATCAAAGATCAACTCCGGCAGCGATTGGAACAGGCATGACGCAAAAAGTGTTGTCGCAGGTCGACAAGGACGGCAATGCGACGGTGGCGCTGAACCGGCCCGAGGTGCACAACGCGCTCGACGCCGACATGGGCGAACAGCTGATCGCCACGCTGAAAAAGCTCGAGGCAAATCCCAAGGTGCGCGCCGTAGTTATCATGGGGCAAGGCGAAAGCTTCTGCGCCGGCGCCGACATCGGTCTCATGCGCAAGAGCGCGACGTTTTCAAAAAAGCAGAATTATGAAACCGCGCTCGCCCAGGCCGCGATTTTCCATACGCTCTATGCCATGCAGAAGCCGACCATCGCACGGGTGCACGGCGCGGTGCGCGGCGGCGGTGTCGGCATCGTCGCCGCCTGCGACATCGCCATCGGTTCGCGCGACACCACGTTCCGCCTGTCCGAGGTGCGCCTGGGCATCGCGCCGGTGATGATCAGCCCCTATGTCGTGGCGGCAATCGGCGAGCGCCAGGCGCGGCGATATTTCCTCACCGGCGAAACCTTCGACGCTTCCGAGGCGTATCGGATCGGTTTATTGCACGACATCGTCGAGATTGGCGAACTCAACGCGCGCATCGGCAATGTGCTGGCCGAACTCTACTGCGGCGGTCCGCAGGCGATCGTGTTTGCCAAGCGGCAGATTGCCCGTATCGCGCATGCCGATATCGGCCCGGAAACGGTCGAGCAGACCGCGCGCGCCATTGCTGAAATCCGCGCGACGCCCGAAGCGCAGGAAGGCCTCGGCGCCTTTCTCGAAAAGCGTCCGGCCGCATGGGTCGCGCCCGCCGCAGCCGCCAGAAAACCGAAAAAGCGTTGACGGTGCGCCATGGCCATTCCTGACAAAGTACGCATCGTCGAGGTCGGCCCGCGCGACGGCCTGCAAAACGAAGCGCAAAACGTGCCGGCCGCCGTCAAGATCGAACTGATCGACCGCCTCACCGATGCCGGCCTGCCGGTGATCGAAGCGACCGCCTTCGTTTCTCCGAAGTGGGTGCCGCAAATGGCCGACAATGCCGAAGTCATGGCGGGCATCCGGCGCAAACCCGGCGTTGACTATCCGGTGCTGGTGCCGAACCGCAAGGGCCTCGACGCCGCCATCGCCGCCGGTTGCGACGAGGTCGTGGTCTTCGGTGCCGCCACCGAATCGTTCTCGCGGCGCAATACCAACTGCTCGATCGACGAAGGGCTGGCGCGGTTTTCCGAAGTCTGCGCCGAAGCGATTGCGCGCGGCCTCCGGGTGCGCGGCGATATTTCCGTCTGCCTCGGCTGCCCCTATGAAGGCGAAGTAGCGCCAGCGCAGGTCACGCGCGTGGCG
>CAZVDN010000444.1:0-2710 GCA_964625665.1 uncultured Streptomyces sp.
CCGGTGGTCGTATTCGCCGAAACAGGTAAAGCAGCAGCAGATCGTAGGTGATCTTGAGGCCTCCGCAAAACACGAGCGGCCAGCCGAAGGCCGACATCGACAGCAGCCAGCCGGCCACCGCCGGACTGGCCGAGGCGGCAAGGCTGCGCGGTACAGCGGTCACCCTGGCGGCGGCCGCGCGCTCGCCCGGGGTTACCACGGCCATGACGTAGGAACTGCGCGCGGGCACGTCCATTTGCGACAGGGCCGCGCGCAGGCTCAGGAAGATCAGCGCCAGCGTGAGGTTCGGCATGAAAGGTACCAGCACCAGAAAGATATTGGCCGGCAAATGCGTGAACACCATCGTATTGATCAAACCGATGCGGCGCGCCAGCGGCGCAGCGGCGAGTTGTGACAGGGCGCTAAGCAGGCCGGTCCAGAAAAATATCGAACCGGCGGCGACGATCGACAGTTCGAAGCGCTGAAACAGCCACAGCGCGAGCAGTGATTGCACGGCCAGTCCGCCGGCAAACGAATCCAGACTGAAGAGTGCTGCCAGTTTGTAGACTGTGCGACGCGATTGCGCGAGCGGCTGCGTGGCCATTTCCGTTGTCAGGTCGATGCCCGATTTGAGCCGGCGATAGATAAACAGGCTGGCGATGCCGAGCAAACCGTAGAGCGCAAACATGGCTTGCACGGCGAGTTTGGGATCGATGGAAAGCCACTGGCGGAGCCATTCCGGAACGCCAGCCGCCTGTGCGCCGAGCGCGCCGATCAATGCGCCAACCAGGCTGTAGCGTGCAAAAAGGGCGGTGCGGTGCGCGGCATCGACCGTGCGGGTAAGCAATGATTGTTCGAGTGGTCCGAATATGCTGGCGTCACCGCTGGAAGGGTTGATGGTGCCGACGATCGCGACGACGAGCAAAGGCCAGAAACTCGAAACCAGCATGAACGCCGCGCCGGTCACGGCCATGAGGACTGCAGCCAGCACCAGCAGCGTCTGCTGATTGAAGCGATGCGCCATTAAACCGACGGTTAACGTAATGGCACCGGAACCGAGCAATGTGGCGGTAATGATGATGCCGATTTCGATTGCGCCGTAGCCAAGCAGCGTCAGATAGTAGGGCAGCAGCAGGCTGACGAAACCGTCGCCGAAGGCACGCAAACCGCGCGTCCACAAGAGGCGCGGTGCGTCCGGATTGGTGCCCGGCGGCAAAAATGAAAATCGGTCGGGTGATGACATGGCAGTGCTGCTAGCCTAGCAAGTACAACAGGGCGAAGCGAGTGCGGTCTGGTTTGCCGGGGCCAGGTGATCTTGGTAGTATCAACCGCCATCGTCCGGAGGAGAGAAAAATGATTGACGCATACACTTGGCCGACGCCCAACGGGCACAAGATACACATCATGCTCGAGGAGTGCGGCCTGGCCTACAAGGTGCACGCGGTGAACATCCGCGTCGGCGACCAGTTCAAGCCGGAGTTTCTGAAAATCTCTCCGAACAATCGTATTCCCGCCATCGTCGATTCGGACGGTCCGGACGGCAAGCCGATTTCATTGTTCGAATCCGGGGCGATTCTGATTTATCTCGCCGGCAAGACCGGCAGGTTTCTGCCCCAGGATATCCGCGAGCGCTATTCGGCGCTCTGCTGGCTGATGTGGCAGATGGGGGGCGTGGGTCCGATGTTCGGTCAGGCCAACCACTTCCGCGCCTATTCGGTCGAGAAAATCCATTATGCAATCGACCGCTATACCAATGAGGCCAACCGTCTGACAGGCGTGCTAGACCGTCGCCTCGCGGAATCGCGGTTTCTTGGCGGCGACCACTATTCGGTTGCCGATATCGCGGTGTTCCCGTGGCTGCGCAATGCCGACAAGCGCGGCATCAACCTCGCTGAATATCCGAATGCACAGCGCTGGTTCGACACCATCAATGCCCGTCCTGCGGTAAAGCGCGCACTTGAGGTCTTGTCGGATACCAATAACTCCGCTCCCCACGACGAGAAGTCGCGCGATATTCTGTTCGGCAAGACGCAGTTCCAGCGTCGCTGAATCCGTTGGCATTGTAGTTTCTGTTACCGCGGCGCGGCCCGAGACCGCGCAATGCGGTTGCGCGTGCTGATCGGCGCAGTGGCTGACGCCACACTGATTTTCATCACATTGGCAGGCGGTTCAAGGTCCAACGGCTTGCTCTTCACCATACAGGGCCGGGGCCTGATGAATCGGACGGCGGTGCCGTTTCTGCTTGCTACTGGCGCCGCCGGGGCTTGGCTGCGGCGTCGCCCCTCCAGGATGGCTGGGAGAATGCTAACCCATTGAAATAAATAATGAAGAAGAAATTCTTTGGGCGCGGTGTCGAGGAAACTATAACCACCGGTCGAAAAGGAGTAAAATTTCGTTCCTTTCTGCCGGCGATCTGTCGGCATATTGCATAAGCGCCTGATCTTTAAAAAGAATTGGCGTGTGATTAGGAGAAGGGCACTAATGAAACAAGCGGCCACAGCGGTACGTATCCCGGAAGCACAAGAGGCACCGGCGTATGTGCGCCACGAAAAACTCAAGGCCTGGGTCAATGAGGTTGCAGCACTGACGAAACCCGATCGCATCGTCTGGTGCGATGGCACGCAAGCTGAATACGATCGCCTGTGCAACGAAATGGTTGCGACCGGCATGCTGATCCGGCTGAACGCGGCAAAGCGCCCGGACAGTTTCCTCGCACGCTCGGACCCCGATG
>CAZVDN010000445.1:0-2699 GCA_964625665.1 uncultured Streptomyces sp.
TGTGAAGGTTGATGATGAGTGCCGCACCAATCTGCCCAACGTCTGGGCGGTGGGCGACGTCGTGCGCGGTCCGATGCTGGCGCACAAGGCCGAAGAAGAAGGCGTCGCGGTGGCCGAGCGCATTGCCGGCCGCCATGGCCATGTCGATTTCAATACCGTGCCCTGGGTAATTTACACGTCCCCGGAAATCGCCTGGGTCGGCAAGACCGAGCAGCAGTTGAAGGCGGAAGGCGTTGAATATCGCGCCGGCAGTTTCCCGTTCTTGGCGAATGGCCGTGCCCGCGCGCTGGGTGATACCACCGGCATGGTCAAAATGCTGGCCGATGCCAAAACCGACCGCATACTCGGTGTGCACATCATCGGCCCGATGGCCTCCGAACTGATCGCCGAGGCGGTGGTGGCGATGGAGTTCGGCGCGTCTTCGGAAGACATCGCGCTGATCTGCCATGCGCACCCCTCGCTGTCCGAATCCATGAAGGAAGCGGCACTGGCGGTCGACAAGCGCACCTTGAACTTCTAGGTCGGGGTTGTGAGCGAGGAAAAACGCGCAGCGGGCGACAACCGCTACGGCCACTTTGCGCTGCCCCAGGAAAGCTCCGATATCGTCCAGTGGGTGCGCCAGCATGCGCACGAGCACGGATTTGAACCGGATGCCGCCCAGCTCAAGGCCCTGGAGCACTTCCATAGGCTTTATGAGGACATCGCCGGCCTCGAGCGGCTGGAGGCCTCGCTGATCCGGCTGCTGGCGCGCCGCCGCACGGTGCCCGGTTTGTATCTGTGGGGCGGTGTGGGCCGCGGCAAAAGCTTTCTTATGGACAGCTTTTTCAACTGCGCACCGGTCGCGCGCAAACGGCGCATCCATTTCCACCGTTTCATGCAGGAAATCCACCACGCGCTGAACCGGCACCAGGGCGAAGCGGAGCCGATGCGGATCATCGCCCGTGAAATCGCGCGCGACACCCGCCTGCTGTGCCTCGACGAATTTCACGTCACCGACATCACTGACGCGATGCTGATGCGGCGCCTGCTGGAAGGCATCTTCGAAAACGGCGTGGTCCTGGTAACGACGTCCAACCAGCATCCGGACGAGCTGTATCCCCACGGGTTGCAGCGCAGCCAGTTTCTGCCGGCGATCGAGCTGCTGAAAAAAAGCCTCGACGTCATCAACGTCGATCAGGGCGTCGATTACCGCCTGCGTGAACTTGAAAGCGCCGGCGTCTACCACATGGGCGAAGGTGCCGAAGAGCGCCTCGATAAGGCGTTTACCAAAATTTCCCGGCACGAATCGGCCGAAGACACCGCGCTCGAAATCGAGGGCCGGGTAATTCACGCCAAGCGCCTCGGCCGCGGCGTCGCCTGGTTCGAATTCGCCGAGCTTTGCGACGGCCCGCGCGGCAAGGCCGACTATATTGAACTGGCTCGCCGCTATCACACCATCGTGATGTCCGGCATCCCGTACTTCGGACGAAACAATGCCGATGTCGTGCGGCGGTTTACCTGGCTGGTCGACGAGTTCTATGACCGCCGTGTCAAGCTGATCATGTCCGCGGCAGACCAGCCCGAAGCGCTGTATCCTATGGCCGAAGGTGGCGACCAGTTCATCCGCACCGTCAGCCGCCTCACGGAGATGCAGACTCACCAGTATCTGAGCGAGCCGCATTTGCCTTAGTTCAAGCGGCGGGGAGGGGCATGGAGTCGTTTCGCACCTATCGGATTTTCGAGGTAAACGGAAAAAGCAGCGGCCGCATCGTCGGAATGACCGTCGATGAACTCGATGCCGGTGAGGTGCTGATCCGCACCGCCTATTCCAGCGTCAATTTCAAGGATGCGTTGACGGGCACCGGCGCCGGCAAGGTCGTGCGGCGTTTCCCCTGCGTCGGTGGCATCGATGGCTGCGGTACGGTGGTGTCGTCGAGCGACCCGCGCTTCAAAACCGGTGACGAAGTGATATGCACCAGTTACGACCTCGGTGTTGCCCATGATGGCGGCTACGCCGGCATGATGCGTGTGCGTGCCGACTGGGTCGTGCCTTTGCCTGCGGGGCTGACGCTGTTTGAATCCATGGCCATCGGCACGGCCGGTTATACCTCGGCATTGGCTATCCATTTGCTCGAACACAATGGCATGGCTCCTGCAAACGGCAAAGTAGTGGTTAACGGGGCCACCGGCGGTTGTGCAAGCCTTGCCATCAGCATGCTGGCCAATCTGGGTTACAAGGTCAGCGCCGTCACCGGCAAGGCGGCGGAACACGACTATCTGAAATCGATCGGCGCAGCCGAGGTGCTGGGACGCGACGCGCTGCCGGCCGGCACGCGGCCGCTGGAAAAATCGCAGTGGGCTGCGGGCTTGGACTCGGTGGGCGGCACGCAACTTGCGGCCATGATACGCAGCATGCATCAGCATGGTGTGATCGGCAGTTTTGGTAACGCCGGTGGCATTGAGCTGCAGACCACCGTCTTGCCGTTTATTTTGCGCGGAGTGCGTCTGATCGGCGTTGATTCGGCGGCGACGCCGATGCTGCTGCGCCAGGCGGTCTGGGCCCGGCTGGCCTCCGATCTAAAACCACCGCATATTGCGTCGATTGCAACCACCATTACACTGGATGATCTCCCTGCAACTTTTGTGCGGATGCTAAAACAACAGACAAAAGGCAGGACAGTAGTGCAGATGAGGTAGCAGTCATCACGCTGGGTCGGGGG
>CAZVDN010000446.1:0-2697 GCA_964625665.1 uncultured Streptomyces sp.
CGCGTCCGAGGACGGATGGCAGCGTTGCCTGGCGTGGTTCAAGGCGAACGGTGCCGTGTAGGTGCTGCGGACCGCAGGCAGTGACCGCGTCCTCCGGGGCGCGGTTTTCTTTTGGGGAACGATGAGGCCATGACCCTCGCTTGGATCGTGCTGGCGACCTTCGCCGGCAGCGTGCTGTCGGTCGGCACCGAAACCAAACCGGCGCAGGCGCAGCCCAACGACCTTGATACCTCGGATGTCGATCGTCGCATCCGTCTTGATGCCGCACCGGAACCGGCGCTGTGCAGTCTGCGCTGGCCGGGCCGCCCGGGCCTGCCCGGCGGCAATCCGTCGTGGACTTACATGGTCGAATCGCCGTTCGGCCGTTTCGCGATTTTCGTCGGCCACGTCGAGAACGGCGTCTCCTATCCGTTTGAAGTGTGGGTCAACGGCAACGAACAGCCGCGCGGCATCGGCGCCGTGGCGAAAACCCTGTCGATGGACATGCGCGCGCAGGACAAGAAATGGCTGCGCACCAAACTCGACATGCTGGCGCGTTCCGGCGGCGATGCCTTCGGTTGCGCGCTGCCGCCCGAGGGCAAGGTCACGCGCGTGCCCAGCGTGGTCGCCGCGTTTGCGCGCATTGTGCGCTTCCGCGTCGATCAACTCGGCGCGCTGAAAAACGATGACGGCAAATCGCCGGTGCTGGACGCCTTGTTCGCGAAAAAAGAACCGAAGACCGGCACCGACGGCACCATGTCGTGGACGGTGGACATTCTCAATCCGGTGTCGGGCGACGACTTCGTGCTGATGCTGAAGGAACTCGTGCTGCCCAACGGCCAGCGCCGTCCGTATTCGGTCTGGCTTGCCGGCGTTTACCCGCGCGCACTCGACGGTCTGTGCAAGCTGCTGTCGCTCGACATGCGCGTAATCGACCCGGCGTGGATCGGCATGAAGCTGCGCAAGCTGCTGTCCTACGACGAGCCGCTCGGCGATTTCATGGCGCGCGTGCCCGGGGACGACCGTCAGCAGAATTTCCCCAGCACCGTGGCCTACATGGCGCGCCTGATCATCCACCGCTACGCCATGCTCGGCATCCTCGATGAGCGCGGTTTCCCGGTGAACGAAATGGGCGTGCTGGAAATGCCCGAGGAAGACACGCGCGGCACCGACTACGCGTTGAAGCCCGTGCATGGCAAGCCGTGCAAGGAGTGCGGCAATGCGGCGGTGATCAAGAAGGACGGCTGCGAGTTCTGCACGGCATGCGGCGAGATCGGCTCCTGCGGTTGAGTCGATCCGGCAGGTTGTTGGAACGAAGGGGGCACTGAGTGCCCCCTTTGTTTTTTTGCGGGTGAGTGTTGATTCCGGTTACGCAGTGCTTCGAGGCTGCCGGGGAGCGGCCCGGCGGCTCTAAAGGGAGGGTAAACCCAGGCGGTTATTTCAGGTGCCGCGTGCAGGAGGGGCAGAGCGCAGCGAAACCCATCATGGCATCTCAGGCTCGTAGCCCGGAAGGATCGAAGCGTATTCCGGAAAAGCGACGGCGCTTTTCCTAGAACATGTTCATGCCGAGCAGACCGGTGGCGAGGTCCATGTCTTCAACGACCTTGCGGCCGACGAAGTTGCGCAGGGTTTCGCTGGTGCCGCCACCGAGGCTGCCGTAACGCGTGCCGCGGAAGAAGCGCGACACCGGGTATTCGTCGGTGAAGCCGTAGCCGCCGTGGACCTGGATCGCTTCCGAGGTGACGCGGATGCTCATTTCGTTGGTGTAGATCTTGGCCATTGCCGCGAGCGTCGGGTCCGGAAACTGTTTGCCGCTGACGGCGGCGCGATAGAGCAGACCGCGCGCGGCTTCGATCTGGATGTACATGTCGGCGGCCTTCCAGCGCATGCCCTGAAAATCGCCGATGGCTTTGCCGAAGGCGCGGCGGTCGCGCAGGTATTTGACGGCTTCTTCCATTGCGCCTTCGGCGAGGCCGAGGCAGATCGCCGGATTCAGGCAGCGCTGGGTGTTGAAGGCGCTCATCAGCTTTTTCAAACCGTTGTCGGTGATGACAAGGTTTTCGAGCGGCAGTTCGATGTCGTTGAACTGCACTTCGCTCAGATATTCGCCGCCCATGGTGTGGTATTTCGCTTCGGCGACCAGCCCCTTGGTGCCGCCGGGAATCAGCACGCAGCCGATGCCCGGTGCGCCGGCCACACCGTTGACGCGCGTGAAGACGACGAACATTTCAGCGATGTCGGCGCGGCTGATCAGGGTCTTGCGGCCGTTGACGATGATCTTGTCGCCCTTGATCACCGTGTTGGTCTTGTAATTCGGCACGTCGGTGCCGGCGTCGGGCTCAGTCATGCAGATGGCGAGGATCGCTTCACCGGTGGCCACGCGCGGCAGGATTTTGCGTTTGATGGCTTCGGGCGCGTAGGTCGAGATGATGCGCGTCTGCGTGCCGACTTCGCCGAGCACGGCCATCGCCGTGACGTAGCAGACCTTGCCGATTTCCTCGAGCACCAGCACGGTGTCGAGGATGCCGAGGCCGGAGCCGCCGTATTCCGGCGGCACCGACATGCCGAGCACGCCGATTTCGGCGAGCGTTTTCATGTTTTCCGCAGGCCAGGTGCCGTCGAGATACTTGATCGCGCGCGGCGCGAATTCCTTCTGACAGACTTTGCGGACGGTGTCGACGAGGGCGCGTTGTTCTTCGCTGATGCTGAAATCCACGG
>CAZVDN010000447.1:0-2694 GCA_964625665.1 uncultured Streptomyces sp.
TTGAGCGTGACGGGGTTGGCAGTCTGTTGCCGGCGCCGTTGCGGTTAATGGTTTTGCTGAAGATACATCACACGCATAACGCCCGCTACATGCTCGCGCATCACACAATGCTGGGCCGTGCCGCGGGTCTCGATCAGCAGCATTTGCATGCGCTGTCGCGTGCGGATGCCGCGGTCGCGCCGGTGTTTTCACCACGGGAACGTGCTGCGATTGCGTGGGCGGCGCTGGTGGCCACCAACAGCGCAAAACGCGACGACGCAGTGTTCGGCGAACTCAAAAAGCACTTCAACCCTGCGGAGATCGTCGAGATGACGGCGCTGTGCGCGATCGCCAGCAACGCGGATTTGGTTTACAACGCGCTGCGGGTGCCGCTGGAGCCCGCGACAGCGCTCGGGGAGATGTATCGGGCGGTTGCCGCGGATCCGGCGCGATTGCGTGCATATCTTGAAGCGGTGATCGCCGACTGGCCGGCAACGATGCCCGCCATTGACGCCGGACCGCGCGGTTGAGTTGAAGAGTTCCGGCGTATTGTTTGAAACGTGAGTTATCGCCGCCTGCGGGATCGTGTGGCCATTCTTAGAGTCCCAGTGCCGACAGCGACGGGTGCTCGTCGGGGCGCCGTCCCAGCGGCCAGAAATATTTGCGCTCGGCCTCGGTGATCGGCCTGTCATTGATGCTGGCGATTCGCCGTTGCATGAAGCCTTCGGCATTGAACTCCCAGTTTTCGTTGCCGTAGGAACGAAACCAGTGGCCCGAATCGTCGTGCCATTCGTAGGCGAAACGCACGGCAATGCGATTGCCGGTATATGCCCACAGCTCCTTGATCAGGCGGTATTCCAGTTCGCGGTTCCATTTGCGGGTGAGGAACTCGACGATGTCCTTGCGTCCGCTGAGGAACTCGGCGCGGTTGCGCCACACCGAGTCGGGCGTGTAGGCGAGCGAGACGCGAACCGGATCGCGCGTGTTCCAGGCGTCTTCGGTCATGCGAACTTTTTGTGCGGCCGTTTTTTCATCAAACGGCGGGAAGGGCGGGCGGGGATTTTCGGCAGTCATGATGGCTCCTGGATGGCGGATCAGCCCGCAAGTTTGTGCAGCGCGTATGGCATGACCGCCGCGAGGCCGAGCAAGAACACCACGAGTTCGGTGAGGTGACGGTGGAGAAAGCCGTCGATCACGGCGTTCTGCGGATTCTTTGCATCGTAGAGCAGGGGCAGTGTATCGCCGACCTGCAGGCGGCCGAAGAATGCGGCGCGCGGCACGAAATTCACTTCGCCGCCCTGCGCAGTGCGGAAAGCGATGCGCGGTGTGAATTTGATGTCCTGTTTGTCGTCGGTGTGGCTCGGACGCTCGATCAGTTCGGTGATCACTCCGTTGACGCGCACATACTGTGCATAAGTTGAGCGTTTGAGCAGGAACAGCGCGCTGGCGAACAGCAGGGCGAGCAGGCCGGCGAAAAAAACCATCGGATGCATGGAGGCAATCCCGGAATCGACGCCCTATTGTGCCGGAAAAATTGCGCAGCGTGCCCGCGCGCGACGACGGGGCCGGAAATCGGCGATGCAATTTGCCGCGCAACCCCGTCACCCGTAAAATAGGCCGCTCGAATCACATTTGCCCACCGCCGTTGCTGTGTGGTGGCTTTCGCGGGATCCCATGAAAATTTTCAGTCGCATCTTCGGCGGCCTTGTCTGCGCGCCCCTGCTCTTTACGCTTTTCTGCGGTGTCGCTGCAGCGCAGAACTATCCGACCAAACCGATCCGCCTGATCCTGCCGTTTCCGCCTGCGTCGCCCAGCGATCTGGTGGGCCGAATGGTCGCGCAGAAGCTCTCCGAGCAACTTGGCGAAACCGTGTTTCCCGACAACCGCCCGGGTGCCGGCGGCAACCTCGCGCTTGCCGCGGTCGCGCGCTGGGCCCCCGACGGCTACACGCTGACGATATCGACGCCGGGCATCGCGCTGAGCCCCTCTCTCTACAAGAACCTGCAATACGATCCGGTCAAGGATCTGGTGCCGGTGGCGCGGCTGGCAACGATCGAGAACGTGGTGCTGGTGCATCCTTCGGTGCCGGCGAAGAACCTGAAGGAATTCCTTGCGCTGGCGCGCGCGCGGCCGGGCAAGCTCAACTATGGCTCGGGTGGACCCGGCACCACCAATCACCTCGCCAACGAGCTTCTCAAGTACCTCGAGAAAATTGACATCGTTCATGTGCCCTACAAGGGGGCCACGGTGGCCACCGTGGCGCTGATCGGCGGCGAGATCGACGAGGTGATCGTCTCGGTGGCCTCCGGCCTGCCCTATATCTCATCCGGCAAGGTGCGCCCGATCGCGGTGCTTTCGGAGAGCCGCCTGGCCACGCTGCCCAATGTTCCGACGTCGAAGGAGCAGGGGTTCCCGAAATTCCAGATGTCGATCTGGTATGGCATGTTTGCGCCGGCAGGCACGCCGCGCGATGTCATCACGAAGCTGAACCGCGAAGTGATCAAGGGCATGGAGGGCCGCGAAGCGCGCGAACGGATGGCCGCCGGCGGCATCGACCCGTGGCCCGGTTCGGCTGAGCAGATGGCCGAATTGCTGAAGAACGAGATCGCGCGTTACGCCACCATCATCAAGGCGGCCGGCATTCCCAAGGAATAAGGTTTCAAGCCAACACGGCACTGCGCTGATTGCGCGGGGCATGCTTAAGGAGAAATGCAT
>CAZVDN010000448.1:0-2694 GCA_964625665.1 uncultured Streptomyces sp.
GCTGTAAAGAGAAGGGCCCCTGCAGGGATGCGCGGGCCCTTTTCTTTTGCGCGCACATCGCTACAGCAATTCGGTATCGTCGTGCGCGTAGGCCGGCGCACAGGCGCAGAGAATTTTCAGTTGGCCGGCGCCGGTGTTTTCGACGCAATGCGAAGTTCCCGGCGGAATGCAGACGGTATCGCCGGCGCGCACCGCGAAGTGCGCATCACCCAGCGTCATGCGCCCTTCGCCCGCCGTGACATGATAAATCTCCTCGGTCACGCCATGCCGATGCAGCGCGGTGCGCGCGCCGGGCGCGACAATCGCCTCGGCAAAACTCTGGTTGCGATTGCCGTGCACTGCCGGATGCATGAGTTCCCGTATCGTCGAGCCGTCTTTCGTCACATAGGCGGCGACGGCGCCATAGCTTGATTTCATGACCTCGGGCCCGTTCGCATTACGACAGGCCTGCGCGCTCGGCGATATAGTCCGCCATCGATGCCCAGTCCTTGTCGCCGAGGCCGCGATTAAGCGCGCCAATGTGTTGTTCACGGATGGCACCTGCCATCGGCAGCGGCACCCGGGTGTCGCCGCCGGCCGCCAGCGCGAGTTCGATGTCTTTTAATCCGAGTTTGAGCGTGAACGAGGCGTTGTCGAAATTACGCTCGACCATCAGCTTGCCGTAATTGCGGTAGGACGGCCCGGTGAAAGATGTGGTCGTCACCAGTTCATAAAACGCTTTTGCATCGACGCCCGATTTGCGTACCAGCGCAAACGCCTCGCTCATGCTCTCGACGGCGGCCGCCAGCATATAGTTGCGCGCGATCTTCACGACATTGGCCGCCGCCGGGTCCTCTCCGGCAATGAACACATGCTTGCCCATCACGGCAAACAGCGGCTCGCAGCGTTTGAGCCCTGCCGCAGGCCCGCCCGCCACGATGTCGAGTTGCCCTTTTTCTGCGGCCGCGGGGCGCCCGAATACCGGTGCCGCCACATAACTGCTGCCCGCCTCGCGATGCAATGCGCCCAGACGGTTCGCCATGCGCAGGCTCACGGTGGCCATGTTTACATGCAAGGTCCCCGCCTTCATTGCAGCAGCAAAACCGGAATCGATGCACATCGACTCCACGGCAGCGTCGTCGGCCAGCATCGAGATCACGATGTCCGCATCCAGCAGTTCCAGCGGCGAGGCGGTCACACGGGCGCCGCGCGCGCGCAGGGGATCGGCAGCGGCGGCGGTACGGTTGTGCACGACCAGTTCATGCCCGGCTTCCAGCAAACGCCCGGCCATGCCGCGCCCCATCAAACCCAACCCCATGAATCCGACTTTCATTTCACTGCCCCCTGCCCCGTGATTGTGGTGGAGGGAAATATTAGCATCCTGCATCGCGCACCCGCGTGCAGACTGGACAAGGCCATAGGCCTGGGCTAGATTGGCGCGTCTGCAGGCACCGCACTGCACTTCGTCATCAGGAGATCTCCATGCACCGTTTGACCGCATTTGCGTTCACTTCCGTACTAGGCGCCGCGCTGTTCGGCACACCGGCAACAGCCCAGGACCTCGGCGGCACGCTGAAAAAAATCAAGGACACCGGCACCATCTCCATCGGCCATCGCGAATCATCGATTCCGTTTTCCTATCTCGATGACAAGCAGCAGCCGATCGGCTATGCGCTCGACCTCTGCATGAAAATCGTCGACGCGGTCAAAACCGAACTGAAAATGCCGAACCTGAAAGTCACCTTGCAGCCGGTGACTTCATCGAACCGCATCCCTTTGCTGCAAAACGGCACCATCGATCTCGAATGCGGCTCGACCACCAATTCGGTGCAGCGGCAGGAACAGGTCGCGTTCGGGCCGACTTATTTCGTCATCAACGTCACCGCTGCGGTCAAAAAATCATCGAGCGTCAACAGCATCGCCGACCTCAACGGCAAAACAGTTTCAACAACTTCCGGCACGACCTCGGTGCCGCTGATCAAATCCTACGAAAAATCGAAGAACGTCGACGTCAAGGAAATCTACGGCAAGGACCATGCGGAATCCTTCCTGCTGCTCGCCGACGACCGCGCCGCCGCCTTCATCATGGACGACATCCTGCTGGCCGGCCAGATCGCCAACGCGCGCAACCCGGCTGACTACCGCATCCTGCCCGAGTCGCTGCGCCAGGAACCCTACAGCATGATGCTGCGCAAAGATGATCCGCAGTTCAAGGCGCTGGTCCACCGCGCCGTCGGCGCCGTCATGAAATCCGGTGAAATCGAAAAAATTTATTCTAGGTGGTTTACGTCGCCGATCGCTCCCAAGGGCGTCAACCTGAATTTCCCGATCACGCCGGCCATTCGCGAAGCCTTCAAGAATCCCAACGACAAGGGCGTTTAACTGCCGCCCGCGCTCAACAGCCGGACCCGGATGCAATGGTCCGGCTTTTTAATTTCCGCCCCCGATGAAGCTTGATATTTTTCTGCAGCAGGTCCCCGACGGCGACGGCGCCTGGTGGCAGATGCTCGCCTCGGGCCTGCACTGGACGCTGCTCGTAGCGCTCTTCGCCTGGATCATGGCCTTCACACTGGGGTCGCTGGTCGGCGTCGCGCGCACCACCGACCAGCGCTGGCTGATCCGCTGCGGCAATGCCTGGGTGGAACTCTTCCGCAATATCCCGCTGATCGTCCAGTTCTTCCTCTGGTATTTCGTCGTGCCCGGCCTTATTCCGGC
>CAZVDN010000449.1:0-2664 GCA_964625665.1 uncultured Streptomyces sp.
ACCGGATCGCTGGTGATCAACCCACGCATTTACCGCAAGCTGCCCTATGATGTGTTTCGCGATCTCGAACCCGTCACCAATATCGTGCTCGGCGACGGCTATCTTTTGCTGGTGCATCCGTCGGTGCCCGCGCAATCGGTAAAAGAGCTGGTCACGCTGGCGAAGAACAAGGACAAGCCGCTGTCCTACGGCACGCCGGGCATCGGCAATACCCTGCATCTGGCCACCGAGCTGTTCAATGTGCGTGCCGGCACGCAGTTGTTGCACGTGCCCTACAAGGGGGTCGCACCGGCGCTGAATTCGCTGCTGGCCGGAGAAACGCAGGTCATCTTCATTCCGCCGACCATCGCCGTGCAGCACGTGAAAACCGGCAAAGCGCGCGCGCTCGGATTCACCGGCAGCAAACGCTGGGCGTTCATGCCCGAGGTGCCGACCATCATGGAAGCCGGCGTGCCGGATTTTGAAATTACCGGGTCATGGCACGGCTGGCTGGCGCCGGCGAAGACGCCGCCGGCGATCATTGCGCGCATCCATGCCGAGGCGAAAAAGGCGCTGCAGGTGCCCCGCGTGCGGGACTTTCTGGTGGCCGGCGGTTACGAACCCGACGGCAGCACGCCGGAACAATTCAGGAAGTTTCTGAAAACCGAATCGGACCGTTATGCCGAGGCGGTGCGCGCCGCCGGCATCAAACCCGAATGACCGCTCAGGTCGTCGCCAGCGAGGGCGCGCGCTCGAAGCGGTAGATGGCGAGGCTGCCGAGCAGGTTGGGCAGCAGGTGCACGGTGCCGCCATCATTGTCCATGACGATGCGTTCGAGGATGTGCACGCCGTAGGCGCTGCAGAAATCCTCGAAGTCGGTGATCGTGCAGAGATGGATGTTCGGCGTGTCGTACCATTCGAACGGAATGTTTTCCGACACCGGCATGTGGCCGCGCAGCACGTGCAGGCGGTTTCTCCAGTAACCGAAGTTCGGAAAGGTGACGATGCCTTCGCGGCCGACGCGCAGCATTTCGCGCACCACGCGTTCGCTGCTGCGCACCGCCTGCAGGGTCTGCGAGAGCACCACGTAGTCGAATGAGGCATCGGCAAATTCCGCGAGTCGCCGTTCGATGTCGCCCTGAATCACGTTGACGCCGTTTTTGACGCAGGCATGCACGCGGTCGTCGTCGATCTCGACGCCGTAGCCGATGCTGCCGCGCTGTTCGGCAAGGTAGCGCAGCAGCGAACCGTCGGCACAGCCGAGGTCGAGCACGCGCGCTTCCGGCTTGATCCAGTTGGCGATCGCCGCGAAATCGGAGCGTTGCACGCCGCTGCCGGTCATGTGGCGACCTCCTGCGCGATGCGGTCGAAATAGGCGGCGACGATGCGGTGATAGCGCGCGTCGTCGAGCAGAAAGGCATCGTGCCCGTGCGGCGCGTCGATCTCGGCATAACTCACCGCACTGCGGTTATCGAGCAGTGCCTTGACGATTTCGCGCGAGCGCTCCGGCGAGAAGCGCCAGTCGGTGGTGAAGGAAATCACCAGAAACGCGGCACGCGCCGGCTCAAGCGCTCGGCTCAGGTTGCCACCGTGCGCGGCGGCCGGATCGAAGTAGTCAAGCACCTTGGTGATGCGCAGATAGGTGTTGGCGTCGAAATAGTCCGAAAACTTGTTGCCCTGATGGCGCAGATAGGATTCGATTTCGAATTCGACGTCGAACGAATAATTCAGCTTGCCGTTTCTGAGCAGGCGGCCGAATTTGTTCGCCATCTCGTCGTCCGACAGATAGGTGATGTGGCCGACCATGCGCGCCACCCGCAGGCCGCGCGTCGGCTTGGTGTGGTGTTCGTAGTAGTGGCCGCCGTGAAAATCCGGATCGGTGATGATGGCCTGGCGCGCGACTTCGTTGAAGGCGATGTTCTGCGCCGAGAGGTTCGGCGCGCCGGCAATCACCAGCGCGTGGCCGACGCGTTCCGGATACTGGATGGTCCATGAGAGCGCCTGCATGGCGCCGAGGCTGCCGCCCATGACGGCGGCGAAGCGTTGGATGCCGAGCTGGTCGGCAAGCAGGGCCTGAGCGTTGACCCAGTCCTCGACGGTCACAACGGGAAAATCCGCGCCCCACGGTTTGCCGGTGGCCGGGTTGATCGAGGACGGGCCGGTCGAACCGAAACAGCCGCCGAGATTGTTCACGCCGATGACGAAGAAGCGGTTGGTGTCGAGCGGCTTGCCGGGGCCGATCATGTTGTCCCACCAGCCGAGGTTGTCCGGCGCGTCGGCGTACCAGCCGGCGACATGGTGCGAGGCATTGAGCGCGTGACAGACCAGCACCGCGTTCGAGCGCGCGGCATTGAGCGTGCCGTAGGTTTCGAAGGCGAGCTCGTAGCCGCCGAATGCGCGGCCGCATTTCAGCGCCAGCGGCGCATCGAAACGCGCTTTCTGCGGTGTTACCGCCCCGACGGAATTTTTCAAGTCACCCGACATGGATAAAAATCACACGCATAAAAAAACCCGGTCTGCTTGCGCTAAACCGGGCTTTGTTTTGCTTCGCCTCTCTTTAGCCGGATTTATTAGGCGCCCGCAAGCTGAATCAAATCGGCGCACAACAGCGGACGAACCTTAACCCGTGGCGAAGCTGCTTGTCAAATGAGGGGTCCGGATTGGCAACGTATCGGCTTGAGTTCG
>CAZVDN010000450.1:0-2650 GCA_964625665.1 uncultured Streptomyces sp.
TCGACAAGGTGATCAAGGTCATCCGCAATTCAGATGAACCCAAACCCGAGTTGATCAAGGCGTTCAAGCTGACCGACGTTCAGGCCGAAGACATTCTTGAAATCCGTCTGCGCCAGCTGGCTCGGCTCGAAGGCATCAGGATCGAGCAGGAACTGAAAACCCTCAAGGGCGCGCGCAAGGAACTCAAAGACCTTCTCGGCGACGACAAGCTGATGAAGAAACTCGTTGTCGGCGAGATCCGCGCCGATGCGAAGAAATTCGGCGACGAGCGCCGCACCGTGATCGAAGAAGCCGGTCGTGCCGTGGTCGAACGCCAGGTTGTCGATGAAGCGTTGACCGTCATTGTTTCGAAAAACGGCTGGGTGCGTTCGCGCCAGGGCCACGGGCTTGATCTCTCCGGCGTCAACTACAAGGTGGGCGACGGCGAATACGCGATATTCGAAACGCGCTCGATCCACCAGATCGCCATGATCGATTCGACCGGCCGCTGCTTCGGCATTGCCGCCGGCGATATTCCGGGCGGCAAGGGTGACGGCGTGCCGCTGACCTCGCTGGTGGAGCTGGCGGCCGGCGCGCGCGTGGCGCATGTCGTCGATGCGCAGCCGGGCAAACGTTATCTGGTGGCGAATTCCGGCGGTTACGGATTTGTTGTCAATGCCGAGGAACTGCTGACGCGCATCCGCGCCGGCAAGGCCTTCATGACCCTGCAGGAAGGCGAGTCGGTATTACGCCCCGCGCTGGTGCCGAAATCGCCGGAGATGGCGGTCACGCTGTCGGAAAAGGGCCGCATGCTGCTCTTTGCCTACGACGAACTCAAAGAAATGGCACGCGGCCGCGGGGTCGTGCTGATGGGGCTCGATGACGGCGAGAAGATGTCCGCTGTCGGCTTCTCCAGCAGCAAATCGGTTACGGTGGTTGGATTGTCGCGCAGCGGCAGCGAAAAATCGTCGATCGTCAGCGGTGCCGATCTGCAGAAACACATTCTGCATCGCGCGCGCAAAGGCTGTCTGATTCCAGGACGCATGGTACCGACGGGCATCAAGAGCAACTGATGCGCGTCGCGTATGTGAGCACAGAGGTTTTTCCTGCGCTCAAAACCGGCGGGCTTGCCGATGTGAAAGCGGCACTGCCCGGCGCACTGATTGCCGCTGGCGCAGACGTGCGGTTGCTGCTGCCGGCGTTTCCTGCGTTCGAGGCGGCGATTGAGGGTGCGCAGCCGGTGGTTCGCCTGCAGTCGCCGGTCGGCAACTGCGCCGTGCAGATCGTGCGCGGCGTGCTCGGCGGGGTCCCTGCCTATCTGATTGAGGCCGCCGGCTTGTTTGCACGGCCGGGCAATCCCTATGTCGATGCGGCCGGGCGCGACTGGCCCGACAATCATCTGCGTTTTGCGTTGCTCGGCTGGGTGGCGGCGCGTTTTGCCGATGGCAGCATCGACGACTGGCGCCCCGATATTGTGCATGGACACGACTGGCACGCCGGACTTGCACCAGCCTATCTCGCGGCGCGCGGCGGCGACCGGCCGGCCAGCGTATTCACCGTGCACAATCTCGGTTATCAGGGCGAATTTCCCGCCGAAACCTTCGCCGATCTGGCGCTGCCGGCGGATTTTTATTCGCTCTACGGCATCGAGTTTTACGGCAAGGTCAACTTCATGAAGGCCGGCCTGCATTATGCCGACCGCATTGCGACGGTCAGTCCGTCCTACGCGCGGGAAATCCAGACGGCGGAGTTCGGTTTCGGCATGGATGGTCTGTTGCGATCAAGGACCGCTGCACTGACCGGCATTCTCAATGGTGTCGATCCGGGCGTCTGGAACCCGGCGACGGATCACCGCCTCCCTGCACGTTATGACGCCACCGACCGGCGCGGCAAAACGCAATGCAAGGCCGCATTGCGCAAGGAAATGGGCCTCGCCGCCGGCGAAGGACCGTTGTTTGGCGTGGTAAGCCGTTTGACGCCGCAGAAAGGTCTGGACCTCGTGCTTGAGGCTTTGCCCGGTCTCGTCGCGGCTGGCGGCCAACTGGTCGTGCTCGGTGCCGGCGACAGTGCACTGGAGGCCGGTTTTCGTGCCGCCGCCGCGCAATTTTCCGGTGCAGTCGGCTTGCGGCTCGGTTACGACGAAGACTTTGCGCATCGCGTGATGGCCGGCGCCGATGTCATTCTGGTGCCGTCGCGCTTTGAACCCTGCGGGTTGACGCAGATGTACGGGCTGGCCTACGGCACCTTGCCGCTGGTCCGGCGGGTCGGCGGACTGGCCGATACGGTCTGCGATGCCGATGCGGAGGCCTGTGCGCGCGGCGCGGCAACCGGTTTCGTTTTTGCCGACGCCACGGTTGAGGGTCTGCGCGGCGCATTGGACCGCGCGTTGGCGCTCTGGCGCCGGCCTGCGGCATGGACGCAACTCATCGAATCGGCCATGCGCCAGGATTTCAGCTGGGCGCCGGCGGCCCGCCAATACCTCGAACTCTATCGGCAATTGCGTCCTCTGGCATGATCATTGCATCGGCTTTGACCGGTTAAACCCGGGCACGCCGGGACAGCAGTCGGGTTGTCGGGGCGTGGCGTTACAATGCAGACACGCTTGAATAAGCGGGAAGGCCGATGGATACAAATGTAAAAGCAGTAACCGGAGAGCAGCAGGGGGCTCCGG
>CAZVDN010000451.1:0-2210 GCA_964625665.1 uncultured Streptomyces sp.
CCTCGTCGATGACCCAGTTGCCGAGCAGATCGCAGATATCGCCGTCGTTGGGCATCGCGCCCTTGACCATGACGTGCGGCCAGTCCGAGCCCCATACCACCTGCTGCGGCGCGGCCTTGATCAGTTCGTGCGCGTAGACGTCGGTGTCGGCGTGCGGCATCGTTTGCAGCGAAATGCGATAGGGGCCGGTGAGTTTGACCCAGGCCTTGCCGGCCTTCATCAAACGCAGCAGCGCCTGAAAACCGGGATGGGCGATGCCCTTGTCGGTTTTCATGTAACCGAGGTGGCCGTAGACGGTGTCGACCGGGAAGCCGTCGAGCATGTTGTCGAGGTCCGGGAATTCATCGACGTGGGCGAGAAACTCCATGTGCCAGCCGAAGGGTTTCACTTTTTGCGCGAGTTTTTTCAGCGCTTCCATCGGCAGGGTGCCGGGCTTGCGGTTGGGCACATCGACGATGTTGACGCGCACGCCGCGCACGCCGGCGTCATGCAGGCGCTTTAATTCGGATTCGCTGATGTCGTCGGCCACCACCGAGACGCCGCGGAAGTTCTTGCCGGCGACTTTCATCGCATCGAGCATCGCCGTGTTGTCGGTGCCGTAGACCGAGGGCTGGACGAGCACCGCGCGTTCGACGCCCAGCGTTTTCAGCATATGGCTATAGGCAGGCAGCAGACAGTCCGGCGGCGTATAGACGCGTTCCGAAAAGTAGGCGTACTGCGATTTCGGGCCGCAGATATGCGCGTGGGTGTCGGTGGCGCCGGCCGGCAGCGTGATCTTCGGTTTGCGCGGGGCGGGGTCGGGGGCCGCGCACAGCGGCGGTTCGGGCATGGCGCTCATGGTGTTATCCATTAAAGGGTGGAAATCTCCGGCGATTTTAACATTGCGCGGCGCGCCATTGATTGCGACGAAGCGGGGCGCGGACTATGATGCGGCTTGCCTCAACGACCTTCTGCATAATCCCTTGCACTCCAGCGTATTCAACTGTTGTTTGCCATGCCTGCGCGCTGCATGCGCCGCCGCGGTAATGGCCTTTGCATTGCTGGCCGGCGACCGCGCATCGGCGCAGGGCTGGAAGCCGGTCAAACCTGTCGAGTTCGTCGTCGGCTCGGCACCCGGCGGCGGCAACGACAAGACCGCGCGCACCATGCAGCGCATCTGGCAGGGCAATAAATGGCTGGAGAATGCGACCGTCGTCAACAAAGTCGGCGGCGGCGGTGCGATTGCCTATAACTATGTCGCGCAGCACCCGTCAGACGCCCATTATGTCGCCGTGGTGCGCAAGGCGTTTCTTGCCAACCACATTCTCGGTCGCAGCCCGCTCAATTACACCGACATGACCACGCTCGCCATCGTCGGTGACGAGGCGATGGCGCTGGCGGTGCGGGCGGATTCGCCGATCAAGTCGGTGCAGGATCTGGTCGGCCGCATCAAGACCTATCCGCAGTCGGTCGCCGTGTCGGTGGGCAGCGCGCGCGGTGCCACGCCGCATTTCACCTACGCCCTGGTGGCGAAGGCGGCCGGCGTCGATCCGCGCCGCCTGAAGGTGATCACTTTCGGCGGGGCCGCCGAGTCGGTGACCAATCTGCTGGGCGGACACATTGATCTGCTCTCCGGGTCGGTGGACAACGTGATTCCGCATGTGCAGTCGGGGGCGATGCGCGTGCTGGGCATTTCGAGTGCGCGGCGTGTCGCGGCGCTGCCGAACGTGCCGACGCTGAAGGAGCAGGGCTTTGACGTGGTGCAGGGCGGCTGGATCGCGGTCATGGGGCCGCGCGGCATGACTGAGGCGCAGATTGCCTATTGGGAAGCGTTGCTGGAGCGCACGGTAAACCATGCCGACTGGAAACGCATGCTGGAAGCCGATGCGCTGGAATGGGAATTCATCAAGTCGGATGCGGCGCGCGACATTCTGAAAAAAGACTACGAGTTGTCGCGCACGCTGTTGGGTGAACTCGGCATGGTTAAATAGGATTCGGGAATCAGCAATCAGTATCAGGCAGCATTTCAACCAGGAGCAGGTTAATGGCAGCGAAGAAAAAGGCAGCGGTGTCGCCGCTGATGAAAAAACTTTCGACTTATATTGCCGGTGCGGTGAAAAAATCGCCGCCCGCGAAAGTCGTCGAAAAGACCAAACACCACATTCTGGACACGCTGGCGGCCATGGTGTCGGGCGCCAAGCTGAAGCCGGGCCGTGTCACGTTGTCCTACG
>CAZVDN010000451.1:2220-2646 GCA_964625665.1 uncultured Streptomyces sp.
GCGGCAAACCCGAGGCGCTGGTGGTCGGCACCAAACTGCTGACCAGCAGCGTCAATGCGGCGTTGATCAATGCCATGCTGGCGCATGCCGATGAAACCGACGATTCGCACGCGCCGTCGTGGTGCCATCCGGGTTGCGCGATTGTGGCGTCGGCGATGGCGATGGGCGAACGCGAGCGCAGTAACGGCACCGCTTTTCTGCGCGCGGTAACGCTCGGCTACGATATCGGAACGCGGCTGAACATTTCGTTGAATCCCGTCGATTTCCGCAAACTCGGCCACATGACGCATTGTTTCGGCCCGACCTTCGGCGCTGCTGCGGCGAGCGCGGCGCTGGCGAAACTCAACGCAGACCAGGTGCGCCATGTGCTGTCCTACACCGCGCAGCAGACTGGCGGCCTGTCCACCTATATGCGCGACCTCGATC
>CAZVDN010000452.1:0-2638 GCA_964625665.1 uncultured Streptomyces sp.
CTGCAGCCCGTGCTTCGAGCGCGAATGCCCGCTCGGCCATTTCAAATGCATGCGCGAACTCACCGTCGATACGGTGTGGCAGGAAATCGCCGGCCGCTGACATGAAGGGCAGGCTCTACACCACCGCCCGTGACGCTGAAGCCGCGTTCTACGACGCTCTGGAAAAAGCCGACCTCGACGCCATGATGGCCGTTTGGGCCGACGATGAAGATATCGTCTGCGTGCATCCGGGCGGCATGCGGCTGGCCGGCGTCGAACAGGTGCGCGAGGCCTGGCGACAGATTTTCGCCGGCGGCGCGACGCTGCGCTTCAAACTCCGGCATTTGCGCACCATCGACGGCATGACGCTTGCCGTGCACAGCGTCTACGAACAGATCGAAATCGCCGGCGAAACCCAGGCCCGCCATCCGGTGGTCGCCACCAATATCTATATGCGCACCGGCAACGGCTGGCGCATGGTGGCGCACCACGCTTCGCCGGCACCGGCAAGCCCCGAAGGCGAAGGCCGGCGCCGCAGCATCCTGCACTGAACACGTCACGCCGCCCGCCTGCAACAGACCCCGCGCGGCGCTATAATTGCACCTCCCCGCCTGGCATCCGCTCGCGGCTCACCGCGCCGGGGCTCCATTGCACGTTTCCCACGTTAATGGCACTTTTTGATTGATCAAGAGGATCGTATGAGCACTGACAAAACAGCAGAATTCGGCAATCCGGACGTCATCGTCATCGGCGCCGGCAATGCGGCCGCCAGCGCGGCGCTGGCCGCGCGTGAAAACGGCGCCAGCGTGATCATGCTCGAATCGGCGCCGATCGAGGAATGCGGCGGCAACAGCCGCTACACCGGCGGCCTGATGCGTTTCGTTTTCAACAACGTCGATGAACTCGCCGAAGTCATCACCGACCTCACGCCCGAAGAGAAAAAACTCCACGACTACGGCACCTATACCGCCGACCAGTACTTCGACGACATGGGCCGCATCACGCAGTACCGCACCGACCCCGAACTCTGCGAACTGCTGATCACCAAAAGCTACGAAACCATCGTCTGGCTGGCACGCAAGGGCGTGAAATTCCAGGCCAGCTACGGCCGCCAGTCGCACAAGATCGGCAACAAGTACAAATTCTGGGGCGGCCTTGCCGCCGAGACCTGGGGCGGCGGCCAGGGCCTCGTCGAAAACGAACACAAGGCCTGCGCGCGCGAAGGCATCAAGATTTTCTACGAAACGCCGGCCATCTCGCTGCTCACCACCGATGACGGCGCCGTCTGCGGCGTGCAGGCCAAACAGAAAGGCCGTGCCATCGACATCCGCGCCAAGGCGGTCATCATTGCCTGCGGCGGTTTCGAATCGAGCGCGGAAATGCGCGCGCGTTACCTCGGCCCGACCTGGGACCTCGCCAAAGTGCGCGGCACGCGTTACAACATGGGCGTCGGCATCAAGATGGCGCTCGACATCGGCGCGCAGCCCTACGGCCACTGGTCCGGCTGCCACGCGGTGGGCTGGGACATGAATGCGCCGCCCTTCGGCGACCTCGACGTCGGCGATGCCTTCCAGAAACACAGCTACCCCTGGGGCATCATGATCAACGCCGACGGCGAACGCTTCGTCGACGAAGGCGCGGACTTCCGCAACTACACTTACGCCAAGTACGGCTCGGTGATCCTGCGCCAGCCGGGCATGTTCGCCTGGCAGATCTTCGACAACAAGATCATCCCGGCGCTGCGCGACGAGTACCGCATCAAACGCGTGACCAAGGTGCGCGCCAACACGCTCGAGGAACTGGTGTCCAAGCTCGAAGGCGTCAATGCCGAAAACGCGCTGCGTGAAATCCGCGAATACAACAAGGCGGTGCAGACCAATATTCCGTACAACTCGGCGATCAAGGACGGCCGCCGCACCGTCGGCCTGAAGATCGACAAGACCAACTGGGCCAATACGATTGAGGAAGCGCCGTTCGAAGCCTACGGCGTCACCTGCGGCGTGACCTTCAGTTTCGGCGGCCTGAAAATCAGCACGCACGAAGATAACCGCGGCCAGGTCGAGGACACCGGCGGCCAGCCGATCCGCGGGCTCTACGCGGCGGGCGAACTCGTCGGCGGCATTTTCTATCACAACTACCCGGGCGGCACCGGCCTCACCTCGGGTGCGGTGTTCGGCAAACTCGCCGGCACAAGCGCCGCGCTGAGCCTCAAGAAGTAAACATGGCGGTCGCACGCCAGCGCAAAACCGCCCAAGCCGGCAGCCGCATCAGCCGAAAAAGCGCTGCCGGCAAAAAACCGCGCAGCGTGCGCGCGCAGGTCAGCCGCGAGGAATGGGAAACACGCGTCAACCTCGCGGCCTGCTACCGCCTGATGGCGGAATTCGGCATGACCGAGATGGTGGCCAACCACATCTCGGCGCGCGTACCCGGCACGCATGACGAATTCCTCATCAATCCCTACGGCATGCTCTACGAGGAGATGACCGCCTCGTCGATGATCAAGGTCGATATCGACGGCAACGTGCTGTTCAATGCCTCCGACTACGACGTCAACCGCGCCGGATACGTGATCCACAGCGCGGTGCACGGCGCGCGCCCCGATGTCGACTGCGTGATCCACACGCACACGCTGGCCGGGATGGCCGTCTCGGCGATGGAC
>CAZVDN010000453.1:0-2630 GCA_964625665.1 uncultured Streptomyces sp.
CTGTGCAGAATGTCACGTCCCGCCCTGTCCATGCTCGCCGCGCTGCTCACCGCCCTGTTCTCGTTTGCCGGCAGCGCCTGTGCGCAAATTACGCCGGTGCAAAAAATCGCCGCACCGCCGCCCGAACGCTGGGTGCGCCCGCAGCTCGTCGTCGCCAATGGCGCCGAGCTGCCGGTGCGCATGCAGCAGGTAGTGGTCAAAAGCGAAGTCAGCGGACGCCTCGCGGTGACCGAAATCGCCATGCAGTTCCACAACCCGAACAACCGCATACTCGAAGGCGAACTGCAGTTTCCGCTGCTCGACGGCCAGCAGATCCTCAGCTTTGCAATGGACGTCAACGGCCGGCTGCGTGAAGCGGTGCCGGTTGAAAAAGCGCGCGGACAGGCGGTGTTCGAGGACATCACGCGTGTGCGCATCGATCCGGGCCTGCTTGAACAGACACAGGGCAACAACTTCAAGCTGCGCGTCTATCCGATCCCGGCGCTCGGCGTGAAGCAGGTCGTGCTGCGCGTGTCGGAAACGCTGCGCGAGAAAAACGGCAAACTCGTTTACCGCCTGCCGCTCGAATATGCGGCGACGCTCGACAGCTTCCGTCTTGATCTCAACGTCGCCGGCGCGCAAAGCATGCCGGCCACGGCACGCGGCCAGCTCGACGGCCTGGTTTTCCAGCGCAGCGCCGGCGGTTATCACGCCCAGGTTGCCCGCGAACGTTACGCCGGCCGCGGCGTGCTCGAACTCGAAATGCAGGCGGTGCCCGGCGCGCATGCCTACACGCAGAATTTCGACGGCAAAAATTATTTTTATGCCGAAGTGGCAGTGCCCGCGCGCAGTGCAGCGCGCGCGCTGCCGAAGAATGTCGGCTTGATCTGGGACAGCTCGGGTTCGGGCGCTGCGCGCGACCACGGCCGCGAATTTGCGCTGCTAGACGCCTACTTCGCCAAAATGAAAAACGGCGAAGTGAAACTGACGCGCCTGCGCGATGCCGCAGAGAAAACGGAAACCTTTCGTATCCTCAACGGCGACTGGCAGACGCTGCGCAACGCGCTCGAAGGCACGCCCTATGACGGCGCCACCAACCTCGGCGCCTTTGTCGCCGACGCCAACGTCGCCGAATACCTGCTGTTCAGCGACGGTCTTGGCAATTTCGGCGACCGCCCCTTCCCGACGGTGAAGCAGCCGGTCTACACGATCAGTTCGGCGACGCGCAGCGACCCGCTGCTGCTGCGCCAGATCGCGGAGTCCAGCGGCGCGCGTTTCATCGACCTGATCAGCGATGCGCAAACGATTGCTGCCGCAAAACTGCTGACAACGACCACGCGCGTGCAGGTGCTGGCCGGCGACGGCGCCACGCAATTGCAACTGCGTTCGCCCTACCCGGAAAACGGCCGCACTGCAGTCAGCGGCGTAATGACCGAAACCGCGGCGCGCGTCCGCCTCGGTATCACTCACCCGAATGCGAAAACGGCGATCGTCGAACTGCCGGTGAAAGCCGGTAATGCGCCCTTCGCCATGGTTGCCGCATTGTGGGCGCGCATGAAAATCGAGGCGCTCGAAGCGCAATACGATCTGAACCGCGCGGAAATCCGCCGCCTCGGACAGAGCTTTCGCCTGGTCACGCGTGAAACCTCGCTGATCGTGCTCGACCGCATTGAAGATTACGTGCGCTTCGAGATCACCCCGCCGGCCGAACTGCTGGCCGATTACGAACGTCAGCGCCAATTCATCGCGCGCCAGCGGGGCGCCGAAAAAAGCGCCCACCTCGAAAACGTCGTGCGCCGCTTTCAGGAAAAGATCAGCTGGTGGAACCGCGATTTCCCGAAAAGCGACAAACCGGCGCCGCAACCGGCGGTGACGCCGGTGCAAGGCGCCAGCGGCCGGCTGCAGGAAGCAGACCGCCGCGACGCGATGGTGCGCAATCAGGCAGCCCCCGCGTCGCCGGCCATGGCGGTGCCGGAATCGCGCCTGATGCAGCGCCAGGAAGCCGCCAAGGTCGGCAGGCGCGCCGGCAAGGACGACGGCTTGCAGGCGGCCGCCGATCAGATGGCGGACGCGACCACGGCGACCATCACGCTGAAAAAATGGGAACCCGATGCGCCCTATGCAACGCGCATGCGCAATGCGGCTGCGGAGAACGTCTATCGCGTCTATCTCGATGAACGCGCCGGTTATCTGAACAGCACGGCGTTTTTCCTCGACGCCGCCGACATTCTCTTCGAGCGCCAGCAAGCGGAGCTTGCGCTGCGCGTGTTGTCGAACCTTGCCGAGATGAACCTCGAAAACCGCCACATCCTGCGTGTGCTCGGCTATCGCCTGCTGCAGGCCAAACGCGCGGCCCTCGCGCTGCCGGTGTTCAGGAAGGTGCTCGAACTCTCGCCGGAAGAACCGCAGTCCTACCGCGACCTGGGGCTTGCCTACGCCGCCGACCGCCAATTGCAGAAGGCCGTCGATACGCTCTACGACGTGGTGGTCAAACCCTGGAACGGCCGTTTTCCCGACGTCGAGATCATCACGCTGGCCGAGTTGAATGCGATCGTGGCGACCGCACCCGAGAAACTCGACACCGGCCGCATCGAGCAGCGCCTGCTGAAAAACCTGCCGCTCGATTTGCGCGTGGTGCTGACCTGGGACGC
>CAZVDN010000454.1:0-2629 GCA_964625665.1 uncultured Streptomyces sp.
TCATCGGCTCGATGATGCTGCAAAGCGGCCTCGACACGGTCGTTGCGCTGGTGCTACGACCGCGCGTTGGCGAGCTGCTCGTCAATACAGCGCTGCTGGTTTTGCTGAGCGTGCCGCTGTGTGTATTGCTCGGTGTGGCACTCGCCTGGCTCACCGAGCGCAGCAATTTGCCGGGGCGCCGGTTGTGGGCAGTGCTGGCCGCCGCGCCGCTCGCCATCCCGGCATTTGTGCAAAGCTATGCTTGGGTCAGTCTGTCGCCCGCCATGCATGGCCTGTTCGCGGCAGTGCTGCTCTCGGTGCTGGCTTATTTTCCGTTTCTCTATCTGCCGGTCGCGGCAACCCTGCGCCGCCTCGATCCCGCACTCGAAGAAGTCGCCGCCTCGCTCGGCCACAAACCGTGGGCGGTGTTTTGCCGTGTTGTCCTGCCGCAACTGCGGCTGGCAATCTGGGGCGGCGGTTTGCTCGTTGGGCTGCACATGCTTGCCGAATACGGTCTCTACGCGATGCTGCGTTTTGACACCTTCACCACCGCCATCTTCGATCAGTTCCAGTCGAGCTACAGCGGCGCGGCCGCCAACATGATGGGCGCGGTGCTGGTGCTGTGCTGTCTGTCCCTCCTCACGCTGGAAGCCGCGACCCGCGGCCGCGCGCGATACGCACGCGTCGGTGCCGGCAGCGTGCGCCTGCCGCCGTTGCAGCCGCTCGGCGGCGCTGCCGCGCTTTGTTTGATGTTGCCGGTTCTGGTCAGCGTGCTGGCGCTCGGCGTGCCTCTCGTTACGCTGGCACGCTGGCTGATTGCCGGCGGTGCCGCGATCTGGCGCAACCACGAAATCGCCTCCGCGCTGTGGCAGACGCTGGCGCTGGCCGGCGCCGGTGCGCTCCTTACCACCGTCGCCGCGCTGCCGGTCGCATGGCTGGCGGTACGACAACCAGGCCCGTTCAACCGCCTGCTTGAAGGCTGCAACTATGTCGCCAGCGCCCTGCCCGGCATCATTGTTGCGCTGGCGCTGGTCAGTATCGTGGTCAGGGTCGCGCCCTTCGCCTATCAGACGGCAGCCACCGTGCTGCTCGCCTACCTGCTGATGTTTCTGCCGCGCGCGCTGATCAGCCTGCGCGCCGGCCTCGCGCAGGCGCCGGTGGCACTCGAAGAAGTCGCGCGCAGCCTCGGCCGTTCGCCGCGCCGCGCACTGTGGACGGTCACGATGCGACTGGCCGCCCCAGGCGCGGCCGCCGGCGCTGCCATGGTGTTTCTCGCCATCACCAACGAATTGACGGCAACCCTGCTGCTCGCGCCCAACGGCACGCAGACGCTGGCGACGGCCTTCTGGGCCTATTCGAGCGAAATCGACTACGCCGCCGCCGCGCCGTACGCGCTGCTCATGATAATGCTGTCGCTGCCGCTGACCTGGCTGCTATATCATCAGTCGAAAGGTCTGGCCGGAAGATGAGCACCCTCGAATTAAAAGCCGTTTGCAAAGCCTACGGCAGCGTGCACGCCATGCAGGACGTCGATCTCACGGTGGCCACCGGCAGCCGCACAGCCATCGTCGGCGCTTCCGGCTCCGGCAAATCCACGCTGCTGCGCATGATCGCCGGCTTCGAACAGCCCGATGCCGGCCGCGTCTTGCTTAACGGGCAAACGCTGGCCGATGCCGCCGGCGCCGTGCCCGCGCATCGCCGTCGCATCGGCTTCGTGCCCCAGGACGGCGCGCTGTTCCCTCACCTGACGGTGGCCGGAAACATCGGCTTCGGTCTCGACGGCAGCGCCGCGCAAAAACAGCCGCGTATCGATGAACTGCTGGAGATGGTAACGCTCGATCGCGCCCTCGGCGCGCGCTGGCCGCACGAACTGTCGGGAGGCCAGCAGCAGCGCGTCGCGCTGGCGCGCGCCTTGGCGCAGCGCCCGCAACTGATGCTGCTCGACGAACCGTTTTCCGCCCTCGACACCGGCCTGCGCGCCGCCACACGCAAGGCCGTCGCGCAGCTCTTGGGCGACGCCGGCATCACGACCATTCTGGTCACGCACGATCAGGCCGAAGCGCTGTCGTTTGCCGATCAACTGGCCGTCATGCGCGACGGGCGCCTGGTGCAGGCCGGCGCACCGCGCGACCTCTATCTGCGTCCGGTCGATGCAGCCACCGCAGCCTTTCTCGGCGACGCCATCGTGCTGCCTGCGCGCATCGCCGAAGGCCGCGCCGAATGCACACTGGGCCGGATCGCCGTCAACAGCCGCGAGCACCGCGATGACGCCACCATCCTGCTGCGCCCCGAACAGCTGGTGCTTGAGGCGACGGCAACCGATGCCGATTGCAGCGGCATCGTCGTCGAACATGATTTCAGCGGCGCCGTCAGCAACATCGTCCTCCGCCTCAACAGCGCGGCAGATGCAGACCGCCTGCTGACCGTACGCTGCAGCAGCCTCGATGCGCCGGCGGCCGGCGCCACCGTCGGCATCCGCGTCAACGGCAGCGCGCATCTGCTGGCCGACACTGCAACTTTGCCAATACCTGCAAGCGAGTCCATATGAAAAAGCAAATCATTGCGATGGGCGGCGCCGCGCTGCCGCCCGAGCTCGACAACCTCCTGCTGGTTGAATACTTCCTCGCGCAGACGGGCAAGTCCAATCCGC
>CAZVDN010000455.1:0-1083 GCA_964625665.1 uncultured Streptomyces sp.
AGCGCGAGCTTGACGCGCTGCGCTTCGCCGCCCGACAGCGTGGTCGCACTCTGGCCGAGCGTGATGTAACCGAGGCCGACATCGAGCAGCGTGTGCAGCTTGCGCGCGATGACAGGCACGGCCGAGAAAAATTCGGCTGCGTGTTCCACCGTGAGATCGAGCACCTCGTTGATGTTTTTGCCCTTGTACTGGATCTCCAGGGTTTCGCGGTTGTAGCGCATGCCGTGGCAGACGTCGCAGGGTACATAGATGTCAGGCAGGAAATGCATTTCCACCTTGAGCATGCCGTCGCCCTGACAGGCTTCGCAGCGCCCGCCCTTGACGTTGAAGGAGAAACGGCCGGGCCCGTAGCCGCGCTCGCGCGCCTGCGATACGCCCGCGAAGAGCTCGCGGATCGGCGTGAACAGCCCCGTGTAAGTCGCGGGGTTGGAACGCGGAGTGCGGCCGATCGGCCCCTGATCGACGTTGACGACCTTGTCGAAATGGTCGAGGCCTTCGATTACATCGTGGACTGCGGGTTCTTCGGTGCTGCCGTAGAGATGTTGCGCGGCCGAGTTGTAGAGCGTGTCGTTGATCAGCGTCGACTTGCCGGAGCCGGATACGCCGGTGATGCAGACGAACAGGCCGACCGGCAGCGCAAGGTCGACGTTCTTGAGATTGTTGGCGCGCGCGCCGCGGATCGACAGCATGCGTTTTGGGTCCGGCTTGTGGCGCAGGCCCGGCACTTCAATGCGGCGGCGTTTGACCAGATACTGTCCGGTCAGTGATTCCGGATTGGCGCGGATTTCGGCCGGTGTGCCCTGGGCGATGATGCTGCCGCCGTGCACGCCGGCGCCCAGTCCAATATCGACCACATGGTCGGCGGCTTCGATGGCATCTTCATCGTGTTCGACGACGATCACCGTGTTGCCGATGTCGCGCAGGCGCTTCAGGGTGTCAAGCAGTCGCGCGTTGTCGCGCTGGTGCAGGCCGATCGACGGTTCGTCGAGCACGTACATAACACCGGTGAGGCCCGAACCGATCTGGCTGGCGAGACGGATGCGCTGCGATTCGCCGCCCGATAGCGTATCGGCCGAGCGGTCA
>CAZVDN010000455.1:1093-2629 GCA_964625665.1 uncultured Streptomyces sp.
CGTCGTTGAGAAAGGCCAGCCGTTTGCCGATTTCGCCGACGATGCGTTCGGCAATGGCGAGTTTGGCGCCACTCAGTTCAATGGAATCGAAAAAGCGCGTTGCCTGACGCAACGGCAGCGCGCTGACTTCATAGATGGTGCGGCCGCCGACGCGCACGCTGCGCGCTTCGCGCCGCAACCGAGTGCCCTTGCATTCGGGGCAGGCCTGGGTGTTCAGGTATTTGGCCAGTTCTTCGCGCACCGCCACCGAATCAGTTTCCTTGTAGCGGCGGTCGAGATTGGGAATGATGCCTTCGAAGGCGTGCTCGCGCACCACCTTGTTGCCTTTTTCGCCGATGTAATTGAAACGGATTTTTTCGCTGCTGGAACCGTTGAGCACGACTTCCTGCGTTTCGGCCGGCAGGCTTTCAAACGGGGTGTCGAGTTCAAAGCCGTAGTGCGCGCCCAGACACTTCAGCATCTGGAAGTAGAACTGGTTGCGATGGTCCCAGCCGCGGATGGCGCCGGCGGCCAGCGAAAGCTCCGGATGCGCGACGACGCGTTTGGGATCGAAAAAACTGATCTGGCCGAGGCCGTCGCAGCGCGGACAGGCGCCCATCGGGTTGTTGAACGAGAACAGGCGCGGTTCGAGTTCGGGCAGGGAATAACTGCAGACCGGGCAGGCGAACTTGGCCGAGAACAGGTGTTCCTTGCCGCTGTCCATTTCGACGGCGAGTGCGCGGCCGTCGGCGTGGCGCAGTGCGGTTTCAAACGATTCGGCCAGGCGCTGCTTGATGTCGGGGCGGATCTTCAGGCGGTCGACGACGACTTCGACCGTGTGTTTGACGTTTTTCTTCAGCTTCGGCAGCGCGTCGATTTCATGCACAGCGCCGTCGATGCGTACGCGCACGAAACCCTGCGCGCGCAGTTCGTCGAGCAGGTTGACCTGTTCGCCCTTGCGGCCGACGATCAGCGGCGAAAGAATCATCAGGCGCGTGTCTTCGGGCAGTTGCAGGACGTGGTCGACCATCTGGCCGACGCTTTGCGCCTGCAGCACGATGTCGTGTTCGGGGCAGTGCGGTTCGCCGGCGCGCGCGAACAGCAGGCGCAGATAATCGTGGATTTCGGTGACGGTGCCGACGGTGGAGCGCGGGTTGTGGCTGGTGGCCTTCTGTTCGATCGAGATCGCCGGCGACAGGCCTTCGATCAGATCGACGTCGGGTTTTTCCATCAGTTGCAAAAACTGGCGCGCGTAGGCCGACAGCGATTCGACGTAACGCCGCTGGCCCTCGGCATAGAGCGTATCGAAGGCCAGAGAAGATTTGCCCGAGCCCGACAACCCGGTAATGACGATGAGCTTCTGCCGCGGCAGATCGAGGCTGATGTTTTTCAGGTTGTGGGTGCGCGCGCCGCGCACGCGGATCCATTCGGCGCTGGGGGCGGTGGCCGCGGGTTGCAGCGGGACGACATTCGGATGGTGCAGCGGCATGATGGCGTTTTGTCCCTTGGCGGCCTGCGCGCGGGTCTGCGCCGCGCCGGCCATCACAGCCTTGGTAA
>CAZVDN010000456.1:0-2628 GCA_964625665.1 uncultured Streptomyces sp.
AGGCCGACCGCATAGGCGTTTTCGACGAACTTGACTTCGACGACGTCACCGACTTCGACAGCAGGATCGAGCGCCTTGACGATCGCCGAGTCGGTATCGAATTCCTTGACCAGCGATTCGGGAAACTCGACGTTGACATAGCGCGTTGCGCTTTTGCGCAACGAAGCCGGGGCCCGCTCGATGCTGACGTAAAGGTTGGTGCCCAGTTCGACATAAATGCCGGTGACCTGGCCGACCGCCTTGGTGCCGTCGAGCTTCGACCTCAGGCCCGCCGCGGCCGGCGGCAGTTCATTGACGACGGCGGCAACGTTGTCGCCACCCGCGCGATTTAACAGAGTGCGTTGAATGCCGAACACCGCCAGCAGCACAACGGCTGCAATGGTGAGGCCCAGAACGGGTGTTTTTTCGGTTGTCATGATGTTTCTCCACAGAATGTTCTGCCGGTACGATTTGCGGCAAAACCCAAAGTTCCGCCATTTTGCGCTAAATCGATGATGTTGCGGGAGAATACGTGCTGCGTTTGACTCATGTCAACCGCACTTCTGGGCAAAAATCACAGTCACCAAAATTTGCGTTTGCGCGGCCTTTCCGCACGGCAGCGCCTGCTCGCCCGGCCGGTCAGTTCAGAAGTTCAATGGAATGCGGCCGCGCCACGCCGAAGCCCTGGGCGTAATCGATCCCGCAATCGGCCAGCACCTTCAGCGAATCGGCATTTTCAACGAACTGCGCGATCGATTTGACACCGATCACCGAACAGACGCGGCCGATCGCTTCGACCTTGGCGCGGCTGACGGCATTGTCCTGAATATCGCGCACGATGCCGCCGTCGATCTTCAGAAAATGCACATGCAGGCGTTTGAGAATGTCGAAAGAAACGCGGCCGCTGCCGAATCCGCCCAGCGCGACGTGACAGCCGACGCGATGCAATTCGCTGACAAAGCGCGCCGCGACTTCGGTATGCCTGGCCGCCTCGTCTTCCGCCACCTCGAAGCACAGCACCTCCGGCGGCACGCCGCTTTCGTCGAGCCAGCGCCTGACATCGCCGGTAAAACTGCGGTCGAGCATGCTGGAGGGGAACAGGTTGAGGCTGTACATCGCAGTACGCCAGTGCGGCGTGCGTTGCCGCTTGCTGCAATGCCAGGCGATGACATTGCGCACCACCCAGCGGTCAAGATCGGTGGTCATATCGAACTCTTCGGCCACCGGAATAAACGCGCCCGGCGGCGTCAGATTCGACTCCTCTTCCTGCAAACGGATGAGGATTTCATACAGCGAACAGTCGCCGTCATCCTTGCGCAGGTCGCGAAAGCGCTGGCAAAAGAGCCGGAACTCGTCGTTCTGCAGCGCCTGGCGCAAACGCTGCTCCGGAAAATCCCAGCCGGTGAGCCGCTCCGACACTGAGCGCAGATAGAGCGTCTGGCCGCCGTTCTCGGCAAGTGCGCGGGCCGTCGGCACGGACTCCGGTGCCTCAGCAGCCGGCGCCGCCGCGGTCGCCTCTCCGGTCGGCGCCACCCACGGAATCTCCTCGCGCTGCTCGCTGACCATGACATAAAGTCCGACCACCTTGCCCAGGGCATCCAGATGCGGCAAATAGATCAGCTGCAAACGCTCGCCAACGCCACCGTCGATGGAACGCTTGCGCTCAAAGGTATTGAGCGTACCGGAGAGTCCCTTGGCGACATCGCCGGCGATCTGCGCGTAGAGTTCGCTGCCGATCACCTCGCCCAGCGGCAGGCCGTCAACCTGGGAGTTTCGCTTGCCGAGCCAGATGCGAAAGGCGCTGTTCAGCGCCCTGACATGGCCGCCGGCATCCACATATACCAGCATCAGCGGAATGGCATCAGACAGCAATTGAAGCTTGTCTGCCGTGGCATGGTAGGCGCTCTCTGAATTCCGGTGCGCGGCGGCTTCCTGGGCAAGGCGCTCTTTCATCTGTGCCAGCTGCACGGTGCGGCGCCGGATCGTCCACTCGGCATGCGAGGCGCGGCTGGCCAGTGCGATCAGCGCCGCAAACAGCACGCCCGAAAGGAAAATGATCCATTGCCAGTCGAGCAGCGTGAAATAAATCGTGAACAGCAGCAGCACGCCGATGACGATGGTGGCCAGCGCCGGCACCACCTTCATTGCGAAGGCGCGCACCCCCGCCCAGACCGGCTGCGGTCTGCGTACGATTTCAGATTGCTGCGATTGTGTTTCGTTTTCCATGCCGGCCCGATTTCCGTGTGCGTCGAAATTTAGCACAACCGGCTCATAACGCCGCGATCACGGCGGATCAGGATTATGCGGGTGCAGTCAGGGCAGGCACTTCTTTTGCGGCCACGCGCAGAATCAACAGCGCATGCTGGAAACGGAACGCATTGAGTTCCGCCTCGAAGTGCGCCGCATGCTGCGGGAACACCATGCGCAGCAGGCCTGCATGCGTGCGAAACAGCGTCGTCGCCCCCATCTCGTCGGCTTCGAGCAAGGCGTCGAGCTCCGCGACAATGCGCCGCGTCTGTGCCCAGTCGATTTCAACCGCCGCGGGCGCCACAGGCGCCGGCAGCGCGGCACGCACTGCGGTTATCAGTTGCCCGCTCGCTTGTTCGAGGTTGTTCAGCAACGCTTCGATGTCCTCTTTAGGACAAGCGT